>JAHEMI010000014.1 GCA_024643785.1 Burkholderiaceae bacterium | reverse complement strand
AGTATTTGTCGTTTGCCATAGGAGTCTTGCCGATGCCGCCAGTCACCCAGTTCCTGGTAATAGCCAATGTGGTGATGTTCCTGCTCACCCAGGTGGCGGGTTCGGCGGTCATTGGCCTGCTGGCACTCTGGCCGCTCGGGTCAGGGTTCTTCATGCCCTGGCAGCTGGGTACCTATGCTTTCCTGCACGCGGGGCTGACTCACCTGATGTTCAACATGTTCGGGCTGTGGATGTTCGGCTCCGAACTGGAGCGTGTCTGGGGTTCGCGCCGAATGGCAGTGTTCTACGCCGTCAGTGTGCTGGTCGCGGCCGCGGCGCAACTGGTGGTCGGCATGTTCTCGCAAAGCATGGCCCCGACAATCGGCGCCTCGGGCGGCCTGTTCGGATTGCTCGCCGGCTTCGCGATCGTGTTCCCGCGGCGCACGATCACGCCGCTTATCCCGCCGATCCCGATGCCAGCGTGGCTGTTTGTCACCCTCTACGGTCTGGTTGAGCTGACGCTGGGTGTTACCGGCAGCGCGTCAGGGGTGGCGCACTTCGCGCATCTCGGCGGCCTGTTTGGCGGCTGGATGGTGATCCGCTACTGGCGCGGCCAGCCACCGTTTGGGCGGCGCTGAGCCGACCGTTGCGGTTGGGAGCTTCTCTCCGGCGCCCAACCGAGCTAGGATGGCTGCTAGCGCAGCCAATGGCATTGCGCCAACCAGACAAGGGAGACGGTCATGAGCATGGTCAAGGAATTCAAGGATTTTGCGATGCGCGGCAATGTCGTCGACATGGCGGTTGGTATCGTCATCGGCGGCGCATTCGGCAAGATCGTCAGTTCATTGGTCAACGATGTGATCATGCCACCCATTGGCATGCTGATGGGCGG
Source organism: Burkholderiaceae bacterium (assembly GCA_024643785.1). GTDB lineage: Bacteria > Pseudomonadota > Gammaproteobacteria > Burkholderiales > Burkholderiaceae_E > JAGXFR01. Next base: position 36,503 of record JAHEMI010000014.1, on the reverse strand, counting down.
AGTCGATTTCTCCAAGCTGGCGATCACCCTGAGCGAGAAGACCGCGACCGCCGAAGCAGTCGCTGTCAAGTACGGTGTGTTCGTCAACACAGTGCTCGATTTCGTGATCGTGGCCTTCTGTATCTTCATGGTGGTCAAGGGCATGAATCGCATGAAGCGGGCCGAACCGGCGGCCCCCGCTGCGCCGACCACCAAGGAATGCCCCAAGTGCTGCAGCTCGATCCCACTCAAGGCGACGCGCTGCCCGAACTGCACTTCAGACGTCTAGCAACGTCGCAACAGGGCGGGCCTGAGCGGCGCTCAGCCCGATATCCCTGATTGAGGGTTATTCCCTGCCGCAGTCGGTAGAATCGCGGCATGCAAACCGCAATCCCCTGCCTGTTCATGCGGGGCGGGACGTCGCGCGGGCCGTATTTCGACGCCGCCGACCTCCCCCCTGATCGCGACACCCTGGCGCGGGTGCTGCTGAGCGCGCTGGGTTCCGGGCACCCCCTGCAGATCGACGGCGTCGGTGGCGGCGCTTCGGTCACCAGCAAGGTCGCGATGTTGTCGCGCTCGCAGCACCCCGAGGCCGATGTCGATTATTTCTTCGCCCAGGTCGGCGACACCGCGGTGGATTTCGGGCCGACCTGCGGCAACATCCTCGCCGGCGTCGGTCCGGCGGCAATCGAGATGGGGCTGGTGGCAGCGACCGGGCACCTGACGCCGGTGCGGATCAATTGCGTCAACACCGGCGCGCTGGTCCAGGCCGCGGTGCGCACCGCCGATGGCGCGGTGATCTACGACGGCGCTGCGCGTATCGACGGGGTGCCGGGCACGGCGGCACCGATCATGCTCGATTTCATGGGCGTGGTCGGCTCCCAGACCGGGCAGCTGTTTCCGACCGGACGCAGTCGCGAGGATGTCGCCGGTATCGAGGTCAGTTGCGTCGACGTCGCGGTGCCGATGGTGATCGCGCGGGCGGCCGATTTTGGCCTGAGCGGCTACGAAACGCCCGCCGAGATCGACGCCAACCGCGCCTTCTATGAGCGCATGGAGCCGATCCGCCAGGAGGCGGGCCGGCGGATGGGGCTGGGCGATGTTGCCGGACGGGTGATCCCGCGGGTCGCGCTGCTGGCCGCACCCCGCTTTGGCGGCACGGTCACCTCGCGCTATTTCGTGCCGCAGAACTGCCATCCAAGCCACGCCGTGACCGGTGCGATCTGCGTCGGCGCCTGCCTGCTCGCGCCCGACACAGTTGCGGCCGCGCTGGTGGTTCCGGAGCGCAGCCCGCAGCCGGTGCCGATCGTCATCGAGCACCCCTCCGGGCAGATCGACGTCGCGATTGCCTGTCGCGGCGCCGGGGCTGATTTCGCGATTGAACGCGCCGGGGTGTTGCGCACTGCCCGCAAGATCATGGCCGGTAACCTGTTCGTGCCGCGCGCAGTCTGGGCGGGGGCACGCCAATCCACCTCCCCGGGAGAGCAGCACCAATCATGAGCCAGAATTCCCTCCGCCAGCCGGGAGCGCCCGACGCCGCCTGGATGCCGCTCTTTCTCGCCTGGCTGCTCAGTTGCGTCGCGATCCTGGGCGCCCTGTTCATGAGCGAGGTGGTGAAGATTCCCCCCTGTTCGCTGTGCTGGTACCAGCGCGTCTTCATGTTCCCGCTCGCTATCCTGTTGCCGCTCGGCCTGTTCCCCTTTGACCGGAGGGTAGTGCGTTACACGCTGCCGCTCGCGCTCGTCGGCTGGCTGGTGGCGGTGTTCCACCTGCTGCTGATGTACGGCGTGATCCCGCCGTCGCTGCAGCCCTGCACCCAGGGGGTGCCGTGCACCGACATCCAGATCGAGTGGCTGGGGTTCGTTACCATTCCGCTCCTTTCGCTGCTGTCGTTTTCAATCATCATCGCCCTGCTGATCCGGGCGCATTCAAGGATGGACAAATGAACCGAAAAACCCTCTTCATCGGCTCTGCGGTACTGCTCGTGGCGGTATTCATCGTCGGCGCCTTCTACTACCAGAACAAGCTTGGCAAACAGGCCGAAGAGCTCGCCGCGCGCAACCAGGCGCACCTGTCGCGGGTCTATTCGCCGACCTTTGGCAATCCGCAGGCCAAGGTCCACATCGTCGAGTTCCTCGATCCGGCCTGCGGGACCTGCGCCCAGTTCTACCCTGAGGTCAAGCGCATCATGGCGGCCAACCCGGACCAGATCCGGCTCTCGGTTCGTCACGTCCCGTTCCACAATGGCAGCGAAGCGGTGGTGCGCGTGCTCGAGGCCTCCCGCCTCCAGGGCAAGTACGCCGAGACCCTGCATGCGCTGCTTGCGAGCCAGTCGTCGTGGGTGTTCAACCACACCGCGCAACTCGACCGGATCTGGGGGCCGCTGGGCGGACTGGGGCTGGACTTCGAGAAATTGCGTGCCGACATGAACGCACCAGAGATCGCCCAGCACATCACCCAGGACCTCGCCGACGCCAGCGCGCTCGGCGTCACCGCGACGCCCGAGTTCTTCGTCAACGGCAAGCCCATGCCCAGTTTCGGGCTGCGCCAGCTCGAGGACCTGGTCAAGGACGCGCTCTCGGCGTCATATTGAACTCCAGACCCTGACGCCATGATCCGTTGTCCGCCGTGATGAACCGGTGGCAGCGCAACCGTTCGCTGCTGACCGGTTTCGCCCGGGCGTTGGCGATTGCGGTGCCGGCGGGTCTGCTGTTCAACTGGCTCCACGCCCCGCTGCCGTGGCTGATCGGGCCGCTGGTTGCAGTCGGCTCGCTGAGTTCGTATGGCCTCAGGATGGCGTGTCCGAAGGCAATTCGCGGCGCCGGGTTGTGGGCGATCGGGACCGCGCTGGGGCTGTACTTCACCCCCGAGGTGGTCGGCCAGATCGCCGGCTACAGCTGGGCGATCGCAGTGGCGATCTGTTACGCGATCGGGCTTGGGCTGGCCTTTGCCTGGGCGCTGCGGCGCTGGGGGCGGCTCGATCCGGCAACCGCCTTCTTTGCCGGGTCGGTCGGCGGCGCTTCGGTAATGGCGGTGCAGGGCGAGCGCCAAGGCGGGCACGTGGGCATGATCGCCGCCGCGCACAGCCTGCGCGTGGTGCTGGTGGTCGGCACCCTGCCCTTCATCTACAAGTGGCTGGGGCTGCTGGGCAGTGATGCCTACGTGGCCGGCCGGCTCGACGTCAGCTACCCGGGCCTGGCGCTGCTGGTGGTCGTGACCTGCGCCGGCGCGCTCGTGCTCAGGCGGCTGGGGCTGTCCAATCCCTGGGTAATGGGCCCGTTGCTGGTGGCGGCGGCGCTGACCGCGGCGCAGGCCGCGCCCACGGCGCTACCCGCCTGGGTGATAAACCTCGGCCAGGTATTCATCGGCATCTCGCTTGGCACCAGGTTCGAGCCGGGGTTCTTTGCGCGCGCGCCACGGGCGATCATCGTGATGGTGGTGATCACCGCGCTCGGGATCGCGGTCTCGGCTGGTTTCGGCTATCTGCTCGGCACCGCGGCCGGGATCGCGCCGGCAACCATGATCCTGGCCACCAGCCCGGGGGGAATCGCCGAGATGAGCCTCACGGCCAAGGTGCTGCATCTCGGGGTGCCGGTCGTGACCACCTTCCACGTGCTGCGCCTGAGCGTGCAGACGGTGGCCGCTGAAACGATCTATCGCTGGCTGGCGCGCCGTGCCGGCTGGCCGCTAACCGAGCGGGACTAGAGGGACTCGAAGACCCCCAGGGCGTGGTTCTTGCGCACCCGGTCCCAGGGGTGGGCCACCCCATTCATCGCGATCCAGGTTCCGGCGCCGAGATGCGCGGCACAGCCGAGCGCGAAGCCAAGGTTGAAGAGCGCATCCGAGCCGGCTACTTCGTAAGGCAGCATCGCACCGGTCACGACGATGGTCTTGTCGAGGGCCGCGGCGCCGAGCACGGCAGCGGTCTCCACCATGGTATCGGTGCCGTGGATCACCACGATCTGGTGTTCGGGGGCGGCGCGACACGCGGCCAGCACCTGGTCGCGGTGGGGCGCTGTCATTTCGAGGCTGTCGATCAGCATTGGCGCCTCGACCGTGACCGGCACGGCCAGGCGCGCCCGCGCGCACATTTCATCGAGGTGCGTGGCAGCGAAGGACAAGGCTCCGGCGATGGGGTCGTAGTGCTTGTCGAAGGTGCCGCCCGTGGTGATGATTCGCACGCTCATGGCATTGCCGCTGCAGGAAATGTGGAGCGGTCATTATGCCCGGCTAGAATGGCCGTGGGTGCTTGGTATTGGCGGAGCGAACGCGCGCCCGCCGGGGGGCAGGAACGATGTTCGAACAGGTGGTCCTGGCCGGCGGCGGTCATCGCTGCTGGTGGCAGGCGGGTTTCTGGGACGTGGTGGCGCCGCGGATCGCGCTGCGCCCCCGGCTGATCGCCGGTGTCTCCGCCGGCGCCGGGATCGCCTGCCTGCTCTATGCCAATGACTCCCGCGAGGCGATCCGCTTCTGCTACCAGGCGATGTCGTCGAACCGCAGGAACGCCTACTGGCTCAACCTGTTTCGCCCTGGCGAGCGGGTGTTCCCGCAATATGCGATCTACCGGCTCGCGCTCAAGACCCTGCTGGGCGGCGAGCATTTCACCAAGCTGCAGCGCGACGCGCCGGAGATCCGGGTGGTCTACGCGCGCATCCCGCAGCGCCTGCAATTCCACAGCGCCGCCATGCTGTCGTTGATCGCCGACCAGATCGACAAGTATGGCAAGAAGACCCTGCACCCCGACTTTGCGACCCGGCTCGGTTTTACGCTCGAGGTGGAACGCGTCCAGGACTGCCCCAATGACGACGACCTGGTGGCACTGATCCTGGCTTCGAGCTGCACCCCACCGTTCACGCCCGTGGTTCACCGGCGCGGACGACCGGTGCTCGATGGCGGCTTGGTGGACAGCGTTCCCGTCGCGGCGGTCGAACCGGCACCAGTTCCGACCTTGGTGCTGACTACCAGGCGCTATCCCGAATATGCGCAAATCTTCGGGCTGCAGGGGCGGATCTATGTCCAGCCATCACGCCAGATCCCGGTCTCCAGCTGGGACTACACTGCGCCCGCGCTCTGTGAGCAAACCTTCGTGCTCGGCCGCGAGGATGGCGAGGCCTTCCTGCGCGCCATCGGCCAGGGAGTCCTGGAGCGGGCGCGGGGCTGACCTCCAATTCGGCGATCAACCGGTTATCCTGAACCATGAACGAGACCCCTGACGAATTGCCCGCCACAGCGCCTCCCGGCGACGGTGCGACCGCGCACACGCCCGAGGACGGGCAGCAGCCGGCACGGCTGGACGAGCGGGTGCTGGCGGTGGTGTGTGACCTGGCCCGCGAGTTGCGCCGCGGCTCCGGCGCGCCGCCGCGCGCCGGACTCGAGGGTTCGCTCGAACGCGATTTCGGGCTCGACAGCCTGGCCCGCGTGGAACTTTTCGGGCGCATCGAGCGCCAGCTCGCTGTGCGCGTCGCGGATGCCGCGATGGCCGAGGCCGAAACGGTCCGCGACCTGCTGGGCTTTCTCGAAGCGACCGGCGGCGGGGGCGCCGCGGTTGACTTCGCGCCGCCCCCTGGCGTTGACGCCGCCAGCCTGCTCGCCGGCCCTGATGATGCGCAGACGATCATCGAGGTCCTCGAATGGCACGTCGCCGCCCACCCTGACCGGGTATACGTCTATCTCTACGGCGACGCCCCCGATCCCGAGCCGATCACCTACGCCGCCCTGCTCGCCGATGCCATGGCCGTCGCCGGTGGCCTGCGGGTGCGCGGCGCGGAGGCGGGCGACCAGGTCGCGATCATGCTCCCGACCGGGCGCGACTTCCTCGCCGCCTTCTACGGCATCATGTACGCCGGCTGCGTCCCCGTGCCGGTCTACCCGCCGGCCCGCCCGTCGCAGCTCGAGGACCATCTGCGCCGGATCGCCGGGATCATCGCCAACTCCCAATCGGCGGTGCTGGTCACCTTCGACCGTGCCCGGAGCGTGGCCGGGTTGCTGCGCCTGCAGGGCCTGTCCAGCCTGGCGATCGCGACGGTCTCCGAACTCTCGCAGCCCCAGCGCGACGGCGGCGCGACGCGCGGACAGCGCGCGGCGGGGGACCTGGCCTTCCTGCAATACACCTCGGGGAGCACCGGCGAGCCCAAGGGGGTCGCCCTGACCCATCGCAATCTGCTGGCGAACCTGGCTTCGATGCGCGAGGCCACCGGGGTCAACCCCAGCGACGTGTTCGTGTCCTGGCTGCCGCTCTACCACGACATGGGCCTGATCGGGGCGGTGATGGGTTCGCTCTACATCGGTTTCACGCTGGTGCTGATGTCGCCGCTGGCCTTTCTGGCCCGGCCTTCACGCTGGCTGCGCGCGATTCACCGGCATCGTGGCACGCTCACCGCGGCGCCCAACTTTGCCTACGAGTTCTGCCTCAGCAAGGTCGACGAGCGTGAACTCGAGGGGCTCGATCTGAGTTCCCTGCGGATGGCGTTCAACGGCGCCGAGGCGGTAATGCCGGCGACCATCAGTCGTTTCGCCGAGCGCTTCGCCGGCTATGGTCTGCGCCACGGCGCGATCACGCCCGTCTACGGCCTGGCCGAGTCCTCGGTCGGACTGGCGTTTCCACCGCAGGGGCGCGGCCCGCGCATCGAGGTGCTCGACCGCACCCAGATGCGCGTCAACGAGCGCGCCGTGCCGGCCGCTCCCGGTGATCCCCGGCCGCTCGAGATCGTGGCCTGCGGGCTGCCGCTGCCGGGCCATGAAATCCGGGCGGTCGACGCCGCCGGCCGTGAGCTTCCGGAGCGTCATCAGGGGCGCATCCAGTTCCGCGGGCCATCGTCGACCTCGGGCTACTTCCGGCGCCCCGAACTCTCGGAGCAATTGTGCGACGGCGACTGGCTGAACACCGGCGACCTGGGCTTTCTCGCTGACGGCGAACTTTTCCTGACCGGCCGCGCCAAGGACATCATCATCCGTGGCGGCCACAACATCCACCCGCAGGAGCTCGAGGACTCGGTCAGCCGCGTCCCCGGGGTGCGCAAGGGCGGCGTATGCGTCTTCCCGCTGGCCGACGAGAGCACCGGAACCGAGCGGCTGGTGGTGATGGCCGAGACCGACGTCGCGGCACCCGATGAGCGCGCCCGGATCAGCGAAATGATCCGCGCGCTGTCGGTCGACCTGCTGGGCACGCCGGCCGACGAAATCGTGCTGGCGCCGCCGCGTGCCGTGCTCAAGACCTCGAGCGGCAAGATCCGCCGCTCGGCGTGCCGCGAACTCTACCAGAGCGGCCACCTCGGACACGGCATCCGGCCGCCCTGGGTGCAGTTGCTGCGGCTCGCGGTGCGCGGCCTCGGCCGCCAGGCGTTCCGGATCGCCAGTGGCGCGGGTTCCTGGTGCTGGGCAGCGTGGGTATGGGCGCTATTTTCCCTGATGGCGGTGCTCGGCGCCGCCCTGATCCTGGTCGTGCCGGGACTCGGCTTGCGGCGCGCCCTGGCGCGCGCCCTGGTGAAATCGGCGCTGTGGCTTTCGGGCCTGCCGGTCGCGGTGATCGGCCGCGAGCACCTGGTTGGAACGGGGGCGCGCATCGTCGCGGCCAATCACGCCAGCTATGTCGACTGGCTGGTGCTCGGCGCGGTGTTGCCGGCCAGTTACTCCTTCGTTGCCAAGCAGGAACTGGCGTCGTCGTTCCTGCTCGGGAAGCTGCTGCGCCGGATGGGCACTTCGTTCGTCGAGCGCTTCGATGCCACCCAGGGAATCGAGGACACCCGGCGGCTTGAGCAGCGGCTGCGCGCCGGGGATTCGCTGGCGCTGTTTCCGGAAGGGACCTTCCGCCGCAGCACTGGCCTGCTGCCATTCAGGATGGGCGCATTCGTGCTGGCTGCGCGAACCGCGACGCCGATCGTGACCGTGGCGCTGCGCGGCACCCGCTGGGTGTTACGCGATCTGGAGTGGTTCCCGCGCCGCGCCGCGGTGACGGTTACCGTGTCGGAGGCCATCGCACCCCGGGGCGACGACTGGGCGGCGGCAATCGAGTTGCGCGCTGCGGTCCACGATCTCCTGCTGGAGGGCTCGGGCGAGCCGGACACGCGCTGAGTGCAACTCAGGGGCGGCGCAGCTGCCCCGTGCCGGCAGCGGTCACGCCGCCTCGGCCGGCACCGCCCCCGCCAGCAGTTCGCGCCACTGCCGCTCGTTGGCGGGCCAGTCGGCCGCGTCGGTCGCGTCCAGCACGTGCAGTAGTGGGGCTATTTGCCATGACGGAGGCTGGCCCAGGCCGGCCGGGCGCTCGTGCCACAGGCGCCGAATCACGTTGGGCTCGACCGCGAAGCGTTCGGCGATCGCCGCGATCACAAAGCGATCCTGGCCGGCGTCGACGGCCTGGCGCAGCACCATTGCCCAATGCTGGCCGTGGGCGGTGTCGCCGCCGGCAACCAGCCGCGGCAGGTCCAGGCCGGCGGCCTTGTTGCGCTCTGGGCTGCTGCGCTCGTGGCTGAAGTCCGCGGCCGCACGCAGCGCCTCGGTCGGGTCCTGTTCGTCGTGGGCAGGGGGGCGGTCGAAGGCCAGTAGCGCATCGGCGAAGAAGCCGGCGAGCGCCGGCAGCGCTGCCAGCACGTGGGCGCGCGCCGCAGCGTGGCGCGGCGCGATGCGCAGCCAGTTGTAGCAACCGAGGTGCTGTCCGGCGCCGCTGCGCGCGAGCCTGGTGAGCGTGACCGGGTCGAGGCAGGCCTCGATGATCGCGGCCATCCGGCGCTCGAAGGCCGCTTCGCGCAGGTCGATGGAGCGCAGCGCGCGGGAATAGAAATCGACGTCGATGATGGCGTCGCGCAGCGCCCGGCGCAGGCCATGGAGGAAATCGGGGTAGCGGGTCGAGCGCTCGAACAGGGTTGCGGGAACTTCGCTTTCGAGCCGGTGGCGAAGTTCGAGGTGGCGGGTGCGCGCCGCCGGCGAGTGCTCGAGGATGGTCAGCATCTCACCCGCGAGTGCCGCAAACAGCAGGTCGAGCCCCTGGTTGGCATCAGCCTGCCCGGTGGCGGGCCGCTGTTCGATGCCGGTCAGCCAGTCGACCAGCAGCGCCAGCGTACGGTCGGTCAGCAGGGCGCGGAAATCGTGGACCAGCCCGTCGCGATCGACGCCGATGAAGCGTACGTTCAGCCCCCATGACCTGGTCAGCTGGGCAAAGATCGGGTTGGACATCAGCGACAGGCGCGAGCCCAGCGGGAGCAGCACCGCGAACAGCCGCCAGTCCGAGGAGGGATTGCGAAAAACCAGGGCGCGCGGACTCGCGCAATAGACGCGCGCGAGATGGGCGAATTCGGGCCCTAGCGTTCCGGCATCACAGAGTTCATCGTCGATCGGGTGGCGATCGACGCCCAGCGACTCGAAGTCGCGCATTCGCGCTAGGAACCGGTGCGCTTGGCCAGCGAGAGCAGCCAGCCGCCTGCGCCGAGCAGCGCGGCGGCGATGATGGTGCGGGCGGCCGAGCCGCGCCAGAGCGCTTCGGCGACAAAGATCGCACCGACCGTCACCATGATCCGCGCGGTCGAAGCGGTGCGCTGGGCAGGGCTGAGTTCATCCATGACGCTAATCTACCGCAGATCGCACGATCACGCGCAATCCCGCGCCGTCCGTGCGGTGGCCGCGAAGGCCCGGCTGTCAGGAATCGCGCTGCGCTTCCGCGAACTAGGCGGCTGACCGGTGTGCGCCGGGGCGGGTGACACCCGGCAGATGGGCGAGCGCCTGGTCAACCAGCTGGGCGCCCCGTTCGATGATCATCCGGCGCCAGCGGGCGTTGTCGGGGTTCAGCGCCTCCAGCAGTTCGGCGCTGATCGCTTTGCCGGTGCTGTCGCGCGGATCGCCATGGACGTGGAGCCAGTTGTCGGCGCGAAATGCCCGCAGCACCCGTTCCATCGGGTAGGTCCCGAACTCCGGATAGGCGAAGGCAAGCCGGCATTGCTCGGGCAACGCGGCTGCTACGCCGCGGTCGAGCAAGCCGTTGAGCGGGGTCGAGAGCGACTCGCCGGACGATGCCGATTTGACCGCGCCGTTCCAGACCTCCTGGGAGAAGAGGTGCGACGCGCTGCCGGCAGCGGCCCCGGTAATCAGTTCACAGGCGCCGAATTCGCCCAGCCCGGTGTGAACATCGAGCCAGACGACGGTTTCGGCCGCGGCCAGGTGTTCCGCCACCAGTGCCAGCAGGTGCCGGGTTCCGGCCTGGGGAGCGTGGCCGCCGAATTGCATGCCTTGGGGATATTTGTATTGCCCCTCGACCGCCACTTGCTGGAAGTGGCGCAGGCTGGTGCGATCGATGAAACGCTGCACCTCCTCCCAGCGGCCGGCTTCCCGGCCCGGATCGAGATCGGGCGGGTTGAGCGTGTCGTAGAGCAGTTCGTAGTCCGGGGCCACCTTCTGGGGGTCGAACTGCTCGAGGAAGTTGCGGTTGTAGTCGACGTTGCCTTCGTTGACCCGACGGCTCCAGGCAAAGCCGAAGGGGTTGTTGGCGTGCTGCAGGATGATCGCGGTGTCCGGACCGAGCGCGAGGCGCGGCAGGATCCGGCTGGCGACGTAGTGCTGGATCGCGCTCCCGGCGTAGCCCTCGACGCCGTGGGTGCCGCTCGAGATGACCAGCGCGTGGCGCGGGCGGCGGGCGCCGAAGATCATGAAATCGAGCGCCAGGGTCTCGCCCGCGGGGCCGTGCCCGGCCAGCGCGCGCGAGTCGACGGTCAGGCCCAGGCGCGCTGCCAGCAAGTGACCGGCCTCCAGCAGGCGTTCGCGCGAAACCACGTATGAGGGCTGGAAGAATGGATCTGGTAGAGCTGCGGTCATGGCTCGCGGGGCCCTTCTACGGGTTGGACAGGGTGGCAGGATCGACGTTGGCGCCGCACATTAGCACGCCGACGCGCTCGCCGTCAGCCGGAACGTAGGCTCCCGAGAGCAGCGCCGCCAGCGCGGTCGCCCCGCCCGGTTCGCTGGCGATGCGCAGCGCCGACCAGGCCCAGTGCTGTGCCGCTGCAATCTCCCGGTCGCCGACCAGCACCGATTGCGCGACGTGCGCCTGCGCGATCGGGAACATCCATGAACCCACCCGGCGGGCGCCGAGGGAATCCGCCGCCAAACCACCGACCTCGATGTCGACCGGCCGACCGGCCGCGAGCGCGCGATTGAGTGTCGGGCAGCCTTCCGATTCAACCGCCACCACGCGCACGGTGCTCCGGTAGAAGGCCGCGATTCCGCCGATCAGGCCACCCCCGCCCACCGCCACCAGCACGGTGTCGAGTTCGGGAGATTGGTCGACCCACTCGAGGGCTACGGTGCCGGCGCCAGCCAGGGTCTCGAACTGGTCGTAGGCGTGCGAGCGCAGCGCCTTGGTGCGGGCAGCGAATTCCTCGCTGGCGGCGTACGCGTCGGCGTACTGGGCGCCGATGGCGTGGACCACCGCACCCAGCGCGCGCAGCTTGGCCACCTTGGCGGCGGGAGCGTTCTCCGGCACGAAGATGTTGGCGCTGACACCCAGCGCGCGCGCAGCGGTGGCAACCGCGATGCCGTGATTGCCGCCCGAGGCCGCGACAATGCCGGCGGCCGGCAGCGGCCCACCCTGTTCGCGTGCGGCCAGCAGGCGATTGAAGGCGCCGCGCGCCTTGAAAGTGCCGCTGACCTGGAGGAACTCGAGCTTGAGTTCAGCGGGAATGCCTGCGCAATCGACCGCGATCACCGGAGTCTTGCGGACGTGAGGCTTGATGCGGCGGCCGGCAGCGGCAATTTCGGCGGGCGTAACGCGCGGCAGAGAGCCCATCTAGGCACCCACCCGCAGGGTCAGGCCGGCCAGGCCCAGTCCTTCGAGGCGGGTGTGCCAATGTTGGCCGTTGGCTAGCGGTTGGGCGTCGGTGAGCGCACCGGTGGTGACAATGTCGCCAGCGCCCAGCGCCAGGCCGCGCGCGCCGAGCTGGCGCACGAGGTGCCCGAGCGCATGCAGCGGGCTGTCCAGCACGTCGCTGCCGCGGCCGCGGGCCACCAGTTGGCCGTCCTCGGACAACTCGATGGCGAACCCGGCCAGAAGCCCAACCAGCTCTTCGGGGCCGGCGGCAACCTGCGCCACTGGCACCCGCGGCCCGACCAGTAACGCGCCGTGCAGTGACTGGGCGGCAAAGGATTCGGCGGCGGTGAAGCGCCAGTCATCGAAGGGGCTCTGGACGATCTCGAAGCCGTGCGCCACCCAGTCGAGCGCGGCCGCGAGGTCGTCGAGTTCGGCTGAGGCCGGAGGGGTACGGATGCCGAATACGATCTCGGGTTCGAGTCGCGGGAGGATGAATTGCGCCGGGTCCAGTGTCGCCTCGGTGCCGTCGAGCTGGTGCACCGTGGTGTCGTAGACCGGACCCCAGATCGGTTCGAAGACGCCATAGAGTGGCCAGATCGTGCGATTGGTGAAACCGATCTTGTAGCCGATCCGGCGTTCGCCGCGGGCGATGCGCTCGGCAACTATCTCCGCCTGGAGCTGTTCGGCGAGCGCCAGGTCGACTATCGGTTCGAACTCGAAACGATCGACCAGGCCGTGCGCGTCAATGATCGCGAGCAAGTCTTTGGCATTAAGTGGCTTGTTCATCTGCTTATGTCCAGTCGGGCCGGTTGTGGCCAGGAAATACGGCGCATGCAGCGACAGTAAGTGCTAGCTCCAAACGGCGGATTTTGATGGAGTGTGCATTCACATCCAGGTCATCCAGCGGCAGCGGCGGCGGCGTAGTCCAGCATTTCCGCCGCGCAGGCGATTGCGGTCACCATGCTGGCCGGATCGGCAACCCCGCTACCGGCGATATCGAACGCCGTGCCATGGTCCGGGCTGGTCCGCAGGAATGGCAGGCCGAGGGTAATGTTGCGTCCCTCTTCAAGGCCAAGATACTTGACCGGGATAAGTCCCTGGTCGTGGTACATCGCGACGACGGCATCGTAGCGACCGAAGCCGCGGGCCTGCATGAACACCGTGTCGGGCGGGTGGGGACCGCTGGCATCGATGCCCGCCGCCCGCGCCGCGGCAATCGCCGGCCCGATCTCGGCAATCTCCTCGTCCCCGAACAGCCCGCCCTCGCCGGCGTGCGGGTTGAGCCCGGCGACCGCGATCCGCGGCGCAGCGATGCCCAGGCGTTGCAGTGCGGCGGCGGTGATCTCGATGGTGCGTAGCACCAGATCGCGCTTGATCCGGCCAAGCGCGGTGCGCAGTGATTCGTGGATGGTGACCAGGACCACCCGGAGTTCGTCGTTGGCCAGCATCATCCGGACTTCGGCGTTGCCGGCCAGTGCCGCGAGCAGCTCGGTGTGGCCCGGATAATCGTGTCCGGCGCGGTGCATCGCCTCCTTGGAAATTGGCGCCGTGACCAGCGCCCCGACCGTTCCGTCCATGGCCATGGCCGCGGCGCGTCTGATGAAGCGATAGGCAGCATCGCCGGCGCGGGCGTCGACCTGGCCAAAGGCAGGGTAGGGGGCGGCGAGCGCCGCAACGTTCTCGATTCTTGACGGCAGGGGTAACCCGAGCTGCCTGGCCTGCTCGGCGAGCACCCCGCGATCGCCGACCACGATGCAGCGCCGGGCGATTGCCGGGTCGGTCATGGCCTTGAGTACGATCTCCGGGCCGATGCCGCAGACGTCCCCGATGGTGACCGCGATCATTGCCACATCAGCGCTGTTTCCTGCGTCCGTCCCGACTACCACTGTGCTTCCTCCCAGCCGGTCATTATCAGTGGGGCGGGCTAAAGTTAGCAACCCGGCGGCGGGGATTGTCGCCGCCGTCAAACTCAGGTATCAATGCCCGATGCTTCCGGATGCCGCGAGCGCGCGAGGCGCCGGCGCGACGATCATGGAAGCCGTTGTCCGACTGGGAGCCTTTTGGCATGGAAGCGTTCGACTACGTTGTCGTTGGTGCCGGCACCGCCGGTTGTCTGCTGGCCAACCGGCTCTCGGCCGACCCCGCGGTGCGCGTGCTGCTGCTCGAGGCCGGCAAGCGTGACAATTACATCTGGGTCCACATCCCGGTTGGCTATCTCTACTGCATGGGCAATCCGCGCACCGACTGGTTGTTCGAAACGGTCGCCGAAAGGGGGCTCAACGGGCGCGCGCTCAAGTACCCGCGGGGCAAGGTCTGGGGCGGCTGCTCTTCGATCAACGGCATGATCTACATGCGCGGCCAGAGCGGCGATTATGACGGCTGGGCGAAGCAGAACCCGGGCTGGTCGTGGGACGAAGTCCTGCCATATTTCCGGCGCCATGAGGACCACTACAGCCTCGACGGTGGCGGCGAGAACCCCGCCCATGGCCATGGAGGCGAATGGCGCGTTGAACAGCAACGGCTGTCGTGGCCGATCCTGAGCGCCTTCCGCGAGGCAGCCGAACAGAGCGGGATTCCGCCGACCGACGACTTCACCCGCGGCGACAATTTTGGTTGCGGTTATTTCGAGGTCAACCAGCGCCGCGGGGTGCGCTGGAGCGCCGCGAAAGGTTTCCTCCACCCGGTGCTGGGACGCTCCAACCTGGTGGTGATCAGCGGCGCCCGGGTCAATCGCCTGGTGCTCGGCGGTGAAGGGGGGCGGCAGGTGACCGGCGTCGAGTATCGCGTCGACGATGGGGCCGTTACGGTGGCCGAGGCGCGCCGCGAGGTGGTCATGGCCGCGGGTTCGATCGGGACGACCCAGATCCTGCAGCGTTCCGGGATCGGTGCCGGCGCGCACTTGCAGGGCGCGGGCATCAAGCCCCAGGTGGAACTCGCCGGGGTGGGCGGGAACCTCCAGGATCACCTGCAGTTGCGCACGATCTTCCGGGTCCGGCCCGGGGTTACGACCCTGAACGGACTGGCCAACAGCATCTGGGGCAAGGCCTGGATGGGAATGCAATATGCGCTGTTCAAGCGCGGGCCGATGACCATGGCCCCGAGCCAGCTCGGGGCATTCGCGAAGTCCGACCCCGGGCAGGCGAGCGCCAACCTCGAATGGCATATTCAGCCGCTGTCGCTCGATCGCTTCGGCGAGCCCCTGCACCGTTTCCCGGCGTTCACGGCATCGGTGTGCAACCTGCGACCGACGTCGCGCGGCACGGTGCTGGTGTCTTCGCCCGACCCTGAAGAGGCGCCCCTGATCGCGCCCAACTACCTGTCGACCAGCGAGGACCGGGACGTTGCGGTCAAGGCGGTGCGAATGACCCGGCAAATCGTGGCCGCGCCGGCGCTGCGTGAGTTCAAGCCCCAGGAGTATCTGCCCGGGGCGGAGGTGGACAGCGACGAGGACCTGGCGCGGGCGGCGGGCGACATCGGCGCTACCATCTTCCATCCGGTTGGAACCTGCAAGATGGGCCCCGAGGACGACCCGTTGGCGGTGGTCGATGCGCGGCTTCGGGTTCACGGCATCAGGGGCTTGCGGGTGGCGGATGCGTCGGTTATGCCGACCATCACCTCGGGCAATACCTGCAGCCCGGTGCTGATGATTGCCGAGCGCGCGGCCGAGATGATCAGGTCTGACCATGGTTGAGCGGGCACGTTTCACGTGAAACACGGCGGGGTTTTGCCGAGGATTCGCGGTCACCTCCCAAAACGGTTGCAGCGCTGAGCGTCTTCGCGCGCGGTGGCACTCGATGTTTCACGTGAAACATCGGCGGCGTGCGGCAAAGATATAATTCGCCCTCGATCATGCCATTCGCGGCTGCCCGGCCGCTGGTCCGGCGTGCCGCTAATCCCCTGAGGTTTGGGTTTGATGCAGTTTCCCGAGTCATTTGACGTCATCGTGGTTGGCGGCGGACACGCCGGCACCGAAGCGGCGCTTGCCGCCGCCCGGATGGGCGTGCGCACCCTGCTGCTGACCCACAGCCTCGAGACCCTTGGGCAGATGTCGTGCAACCCGTCGATCGGCGGGATCGGCAAGGGACACCTGGTCAAGGAGGTCGACGCTCTCGGTGGCGCGATGGCGCTGGCTACCGACGACGCCGGGATCCAGTTCCGGATCCTCAATTCGAGCAAGGGACCGGCGGTGCGCGCCACCCGCGCCCAGGCCGATCGCGTGCTCTATCGCACGGCGATCCGGACCCGGCTCGAGAACCAGCCCAACCTGTGGTTGTTCCAGCAGGCCGCCGACGACCTGGTGGTGGAGAGCGCTGGTGGCGGGGAGCGGGTGGCCGGGGTCAGGACCCAGTTGGGGCTGACGTTCGCCGCCCGTGCGGTGGTGATTACCGCCGGCACCTTCCTCAACGGCAAGATCCATGTCGGAATGGAGAATCATCCGGCCGGCCGCGCCGGTGATCCGCCCTCGCTGTCGCTCGCGCAGCGGCTGCGCGAGCTTGGCCTGGGGCAGGGGCGGCTCAAGACCGGGACCCCGCCGCGCATCGACGGCCGCAGCATCGACTTCTCGGCCTGCGTGATCCAGCCCGGTGACCTTGATCCGGTGCCGGTGTTTTCTTTCCTTGGGCGTGCCTCCTCCCACCCGGAGCAGCGCCCCTGCTGGATGACCCACACCAACGAGCGTACCCACGAAATCATCCGCGGCGGGCTGGACCGCTCGCCGCTCTACACCGGGGTGATCGAGGGGGTAGGGCCGCGCTACTGCCCGTCGATCGAGGACAAGATCCACCGTTTCGCCGGCCGCGATTCGCACCAGATCTTTCTCGAGCCCGAGGGCCTGGACACCCACGAGTACTACCCCAACGGCATCTCGACCAGCCTGCCGTTCGACATCCAGCTCGCGCTGGTCCGCTCGATTCGCGGACTAGAGAACGCGCACATCCTGCGTCCCGGTTACGCAATCGAATACGATTACTTCGACCCGCGCGGTTTGGGCGCCTCGCTCGAGACCCGTGCGATCGGCGGGTTGTTCTTCGCCGGCCAGATCAACGGCACCACCGGCTACGAGGAGGCTGCCGCGCAGGGTTTGCTGGCCGGTATCAACGCGGCCCTGCAGACCCGGGACCGCGAGCCCTGGTGCCCGCGGCGCAGCGAGGCCTATCTCGGTGTGCTGGTCGACGACCTGATCACCAGCGGCGTCAGCGAGCCCTACCGGATGTTTACCAGCCGCGCGGAGTATCGGCTCAGCCTGCGCGAGGACAACGCCGACCTGCGCCTGACAGAGGTTGGCCGCAAGCTGGGCTGCGTTGACGATGCTCGCTGGGACGCCTTTGCGCGCAAGCGCGATGCGATCGACGACGAGCTGCGTCGGCTGCGCACCCTGTCGCTCAATCCCAAGGTGGTGTCGCGCGAGCAGGCCGTTGCGATCCTCGGCCAGTCAATTGAGCGCGACTACACCGCGGCCGAGTTGCTGAGCCGGCCCGGCGTCTCCTACGACGCCCTGATGACCATTGCCGGCCCCTCGCTGGCCGACCGGGCCACCCAGTTCGGGCTTGCCGAATCCGAGCTCGGGCAGGCGATCGAGCAGGTCGTCATCCAGACCAGGTACGCCGGTTATATTGTTCGCCAGCAACTCGAAATCGACCGCCAGGGCCTCAACGAAGGCCAGCTGATCCCCGCCGATATCGATTACTCCGCAGTGCCCGGGCTGTCGCGCGAAGTCGCCCAGAAGCTCGCTGCCCAGCGTCCCGGGACCATCGGCCAGGCATCGCGAATATCGGGCGTCACGCCCGCTGCAGTGTCCATACTTCTGGTCCACCTGAAGAAGCACAGGGCCGCCAATAAAGCGATGGCACGACAGTGAGCGGTCACTCCCACAATACCGGACAAGGCGCCTCCCGCTCGTCATGGAGGGGTCGTGAGAGCGCCTCCCGGAGCGAGTCGGGCGCGCCCGAAGCCGGTGCCACGGAACTCGCTGCCGCGCTGCGCGCCGGCTGCGCGGGACTCGGCCTGGACCTGAAGCCGGCGCAGCTCGGGTTGCTGCTCGACTACCTTGAACTGCTGCGCAAATGGAACGCGGTCTACAACCTGACCGCGATCCGGACGCTGCCGCGGATGCTGGTCGAGCACCTGTTCGACAGTCTGGCGGTGGTGACGCCGCTCGCCGAGCGGCTGTCCGTTCCGGCCCCGGCCGGCCGCCGGCGCAGCGTGGTTGACATCGGCAGCGGCGCCGGCTTGCCCGGAATTCCGTTGGCGATCGCCTGGCCTCAAGCCGAGGTTCATCTGGTCGAGCCGGTCGGCAAGAAGGCGGCGTTCCTGCGCCAGTGCGTCGGCACTCTCGGCCTGGCCCACGTCGAGGTTCACCCGATCCGCGTCGAGGAACTGAGCCTGCCGGCTCCAGCCGACCTGGTGATCTGCCGGGCCTTCGCCTCGCTGACCGATTTCCTGGCCGCGGCGGCGCCGCTCACTGGTCCCGAGACCCTGGTGTGTGCGATGAAGGGCGTCGTCCCGGAGGTCGAAATCAGGGCGCTCGACGCGTTGTGGGCGCGCCCCGAGGTGATTGCTCTCGAGGTCCCCGAACTCGACGCGGCCCGGCACCTGGTGCTGCTGCGCCGGGCTGCGGCCACGACTGCGGGCGCTGCTGTTACTGTTCCCCCTGGCGCCCCTGGCGCGCAACTTTCCCGCAACGGAGCCTAACGGCAATGGCACGCAGATTCGTCGTCGCAAACCAGAAGGGCGGGGTCGGCAAGACCACCACCACAGTAAATCTCGCGGCTGCATTGGCGAGCCTCGGGCGCAGCGTGCTGCTGGTCGACCTCGACCCCCAGGGCAACGCCACTACCGGCAGCGGGCTGGACAAGCGCGACCTGAAGCGCTCCGTGTACCACGTGATGATCGGACTCGCCGACGTCGTCGAGGCCTGCCAGCCGTCGCCCACCGGCGGCTACGTCGTGCTGCCGGCCAACCGCGACCTGGCGGGGGCGGAACTGGAGCTGATCGATTTCGACCAGCGCGAGTCACGCTTGCGCGAAGCGTTGCAGGCGGTGGACGGCGAGTACGACTACGTGCTCATCGACTGTCCGCCGTCGCTCTCGCTGCTCACCCTCAACGGACTGTGCGCGGCCCGTGGCGTGATCATCCCGATGCAGTGCGAGTACTACGCGCTCGAGGGTCTTTCCGACCTGGTCAACACGATCCGCAAGGTGCACGCAAATTTCAACCACGAACTCGAGGTCACGGGCTTGCTGCGGGTGATGTTCGATCCTCGTGCGACGCTCTCCCAGCAGGTTTCTCGGCAGCTGGCCGAGCACTTCGGCGACAAGGTGTTCACCACCATCATCCCGCGCAATGTCCGGCTTGCCGAGGCGCCGAGCTATGGCAAGTCCGGGGTGGTGTTCGACCCTTCGTCAAAGGGTGCGCGCGCCTATCTCCAGTTCGGTGCGGAACTAATTGAAAGAATGGAAAAGAGGCAGTCATGAAAAGGGAAAAGGGACTAGGCCGGGGGCTTGAGGCGCTGCTCGGCGGCGACCGCGAACCGGGCGCGGCAGCCGGCGCGGCTCAGCCGATGGTCGCGCTCGCGCTGCTTACCCCGGGGCGCTATCAGCCCCGCAGCCGGATGGACGAGGGCGGCATCCAGGAACTGGCGGAATCGATCCGCGACCACGGCATCATCCAGCCGATCGCGGTCCGCCCGCTCGGCCCGGAGTCCGAAGGCCGCTACGAGATCATTGCCGGCGAGCGGCGCTTCCGAGCTGCCAAGCTCGCCGGCATCACCGAAGTGCCGGTGATCGTGCGCCACGTTTCCGATCAGGAGGCGGCGGCGCTGGCCCTGATCGAGAACATCCAGCGCGAGAACCTCAACCCGATCGAGGAGGCCCAGGGGATCAAGCGGCTGATCGAGGAATTCAGGTACTCGCACGAACAGGCGGCGGCGGCGATCGGCCGTTCGCGCAGCGCGACCACCAACCTGCTGCGCCTGCTCAACCTCGCCGAGCCGGTGCAGACGATGCTGCTGGCCGGTGACCTCGACATGGGGCACGCCCGGGCGCTGGTCGGCCTCGACCGCGCGACCCAGCTGATGCTCGCCAGCCAGATCGTCGAGAAACGCCTCTCGGTGCGCGAGGCGGAACGGCTGGTGACTACCGCGACCAATCCGGGCGGGGTCGCGGCCCACAACCGGCGTGCCGCGCGCCGCAAGCCCCGCGACCTGGTGCGCATCGAGGAGGAATTGGCCGATGCGCTGGGCACCGAGGTATCGATCACCGTTGGCGCCCGCAAGGGCGGCAGCCTGACAATCCGTTTCCACGGCCACGAACAGTTCGAGGCACTCGTAGCCAAGCTGCGGGTATAGCCATAAAGCTCGGCCGGGTTTGACCACATTGTGAGTGCGCCATTACAATTCTACGGTTTCGTTGGTGCAAGCCAATGCTGACGTGCCTGCGCATCGGAGGGCCCGCAATCTTGTGGAGTTCCTGAGCCATGTTCGTCGCGGTTGGCCTGCAGATCGCAGCACTGCTGGTGCTGGCCCCGATAGCGGGGTTGGTGTTCGGGCTCGAGAGTGCGGTATCGCTCGGGCTGGGGGCGGCGGTCGTGATCATTCCCAATGGGTTGTTCGCGGTGCGACTCGCGCTGAACAAGGGGCGCTCGCCGGAGTCTTACCCGGTGGTGTTCCTGATCGGCGAGTTCGTCAAGGTTGGCCTGACCGTGGCCTTGCTGGTGGCGGTCATCAGGTGGGTTGAGCCGATCAGGTGGCTCGCCCTGCTTACCGGGCTGATCGTTGCGTTGAAGATGCCGTTGTTCGTGCCGCTGGTGGCGCGGCCGGCGGCAGGGCAGGACAAGTGCACCGACGGTGAATCCGGCGGGGCGTAAGAAGAACGCTGGAGTGGACGTTAGCCAATACTATGTCATCAGTTGCGACAACGCCGACCGCGTCAGAGTACATCGTTCACCACCTCACCCACCTGAACACCTCGGGCGAGGCGCAGAAGCACATCGTCGATTTCTCGATCATCAACCTCGACACGGTCTTCTACTCGGTGGCGATGGCGCTGCTCGCGGGGTTCCTGATGTACCGCGCGGCGCGCCGCGTGAACTCGGGCGTGCCGGGCCGCTTTGTCGGCGCGATCGAGGCGCTGATCGAGTTCGTCTACGAGCAGGCGCGTTCGATCGTCAAGGGTGACGTCTCGCAGATCGCGCCGCTGGCGCTGAGCGCGTTCATCTGGATCGTGTTCATGAATGCGATCGACCTGGTGCCCGTCGACCTGTTGCCCAAGGTCGGCCAGCTGTTCGGAATCCACTACATGCGGGTCGTGCCCACTGCCGACCTGAATGCGCCGATGGCGATGTCGATCGTGGTGCTGCTGGCATCGCTGTACTACGGCATCAAGGTGAAGGGTGGCGGCGGCTTCCTGCACGAACTGGTCTCGGCCCCGTTCGGCGCCAAGGTCGCTCTGGCGCCGTTCAACCTGATGCTGCAGATCATCGAATATCTCGCCAAGACGGTGGCGCTCGGGATGCGGCTGTTCGGCAACATGTTCGCCGGCGAGCTGCTGTTCATGCTGATCGCGCTGCTCGGCGCCACCACCACCTGGTGGGGCTTCGGAATGCAGTTCTTCGCCGGCCTGGCCTGGGCGATCTTCCACATCCTGATCATCGTCCTCCAGGCTTTCATTTTCATGATGCTCACGCTCGTCTATCTCGGACAGGCGCACGAGCACCATTGAGTTGATTTTTTTTAGAAACTGGTCTTTTCCCAAGGAGTCATCATGACCAACGTTGCTATGGTTGCAATTGCTTGCGGAATCATCATCGGTCTGGGCGCGCTCGGCGCCTGTATCGGAATTGCGATGATGGGCGGCAAGTATCTCGAGGCCGCTGCCCGCCAGCCTGAACTGATGGACAAGCTGCAGACCAAGATGTTCCTGCTTGCCGGCCTGATCGACGCGGCATTCCTGATCGGTGTCGGTATTGCGATGATGTTCGCATTCGCCAACCCGTTCGCGGGCTAGTACTGGCGAGCCATGCTCGCTGAACTCAGCACAGGAAGCACCTCGTGAATATCAATGCGACCCTAATCGCCCAGATGATCGTCTTCGCGGCGCTCTGGTGGTTTACGGCCAGGTTCGTCTGGCCGCCGATCACCCAGGCGCTGGATGAGCGTGCCAAGCGGATTTCCGACGGGCTCGCTGCTGCCGACAAGGCCAGGTCAGAACTTGCCGCCACCGAGCGGCGCGTCCAGGAAGAGTTGAAAGAGGCGCGCGCCGGCGCCGCGGAATTGCGTGCCGGTGCCGAGCGCCAGGGCGCGCAACTGGTGGACGACGCCCGCAGCGAGGCGAGCCGTCTCATCGCGGCGGCCAAGAAGGCGGCAGAGGATGAGGCTGAACTGGCCATGCAGCGCGCCCGCGAGCAGCTGCGTGACCAGATCTCGCAATTGGCAGTGGCCGGAGCCGAGCGCATCCTGCGCAAGGAAATCGACGCCACCCGCCATGCCGAGTTGCTGGCCAACCTCAAGAACGAGCTCCGGTAGTCAGCCATGGCCGAATCGCTCACGATTGCCCGACCCTACGCGGAAGCGGCGTTCCAGATCGCCCGCGACACCAAGACGCTGCCGTCCTGGTCCGACGCCCTGGCGCGCCTGGCCGTCGTGGCCGGCACCGAGGCGGCCCGCGAGCTGGTCGGCAACCCGCAACTGAGCGCCGAACAGGTCGCGGCGCTGTGCGTCGAGGCCGCCGGCCCGGTCAATGACCAGCAGAAGAACCTGGTGCGGGTGCTTGCCGACAATGGCCGTATCGGGGTTCTGGCTGACATTGCCCGGCACTTCGAGCGCTTGCGCAACGATTTCGAAAGCGTGCTCGAGGCCGAAGTCACGTCGGCGTACCCGCTCGACGACGGCCAGCTGGCGACGATCGTGGCATCGCTCGAGGAGAAATACCGCAGCAGCGTCAAGGCCCACGTGGTGGTTGACCACGATCTGATTGGTGGCGTGTCGATTCGTGTCGGTGACGAAGTAATGGATGCATCGGTGCGCGGCAAGCTCGCGCAACTCGCAAGCACGCTCAGGAAGTGACGTACAGAACAGTCCACGCCCCGATGGGGCAGGAGAACACCCCATGCAATTGAATCCGGCAGAGATCAGTGAACTGCTGAAGAGCAAGATCGAGAACCTGCAGGTATCCGCCGATACCCGCAACCAGGGCACGGTCGTCTCGGTAACCGACGGCATCTGCCGGCTCCACGGCCTCTCGGACGTGATGCAGGGCGAGATGATCGAGTTCCCCGGCGACACCTTCGGGCTCGCGCTAAATCTCGAACGTGACTCGGTCGGCGCGGTGGTGCTGGGCCCCTACGAGCACATCAGCGAAGGCGACACGGTCAAGGCGACCGGCCGCATTCTCGAGGTGCCAGTCGGTCCGGAACTGATCGGGCGGGTGGTGAACTCGCTGGGCCAGCCGATCGACGGCAAGGGCCCGATCAACGCCAAGATGAGCGACGTCATCGAGAAGGTCGCTCCCGGCGTTATCGCCCGGAAATCGGTTTCGCAGCCGGTTCAGACGGGGCTCAAGTCGATCGACGCGATGGTCCCGATCGGTCGCGGCCAGCGCGAACTGATCATCGGCGACCGCCAGACCGGCAAGACCGCGGTGGCCGTCGACACGATCATCAACCAGAAGGGCAAGAACCTGATCTGCGTCTACGTCGCGATCGGCCAGAAGGCCTCGACCGTGGTCAACGTGGTGCGCAAGCTCGAGGAATACGGCGCGATGGATTACACCATCGTGGTGGCCGCCACTGCCTCCGAGTCGGCGGCGATGCAGTACATCGCCCCCTACTCCGGCTGCACGATGGCCGAGTACTTCCGCGATCGCGGCCAGGACGCCCTGATCATTTATGACGATCTCACCAAGCAGGCCTGGGCCTATCGCCAGGTCTCGCTGCTGCTGCGCCGGCCGCCGGGACGCGAAGCCTATCCCGGCGACGTGTTCTACCTGCACTCGCGGCTGCTCGAGCGCGCGGCGCGCGTCAACGAGGACTACGTCGAGAAGTTCACCAACGGCGAGATCAAGGGCAAGACCGGTTCGCTGACGGCCCTGCCGATCATCGAAACCCAGGCCGGCGACGTTTCGGCCTTCGTTCCGACCAACGTGATCTCGATTACCGACGGCCAGATCTTCCTCGAGACCGACCTGTTCAACGCCGGTATCCGGCCCGCGATCAACGCCGGCATCTCGGTGTCGCGGGTTGGCGGCGCGGCGCAGACCGACATCATCAAGAAGCTCGGCGGCGGCGTGCGGATGGCGCTGGCGCAGTACCGCGAGCTGGCGGCCTTCGCCCAGTTCGCATCCGACCTCGACGATGCGACCCGCAAGCAGCTCGAGCGCGGTCGTCTGGTCACCGAACTGATGAAGCAGCCGCAGTACCAGCCGCTGCAGGTCTGGGAAATGGCGCTGACGCTGTTCGCGGTCAACAACGGCTACCTTGACGACGTCGACGTTGCCAAGGCACTCGATGCCGAGCGGGCGCTGCGCGAATTCGCGCGCTCCAGCCATGCCGAACTGGTCGAGGAAATCCAGCGCGACATGAAGTTCAGCAAGGATATCGAGGCCCGGCTGCACGAGCTCGTCAAGTCCTTCAAGAAAACCGGCGCGTATTGAGTCCGGCGTTTTGAAGCGAACCACGACAAGGATTCGAGATGCCCGGAAGTAAAGAGATCCGGACCAAGATCAAGAGCGTCCAGAACACGCGCAAGATCACCAAGGCGATGGAGATGGTCGCCGCGTCCAAGATGCGCAAGGCGCAGGAACGGATGCGTCAGGCGCGGCCCTACGGCGACAAGATCCGCAATATCGCGGCCCACCTCGCCGAGGCCAACCCCGAGTATCGCCATCCGTACCTGGTTGCCCACGGCGAATTGCGTGCCGCGGGCATCATCGTCGTCACCACCGACAAGGGGCTGTGCGGCGGCTTGAACACCAACGTGCTGCGCGCCGTCACCAGCAAGCTGCGCGAGCTCGAGGACGGCGGGGCGCGGGTCCAGACCACGGCGTTCGGCAACAAGGGGCTCGGCTTCCTCAACCGGATCGGGGCCAGCGTCGTCTCGCACCTGGTGCACCTCGGCGACACGCCGCACCTCGAAAAGCTGATCGGTCCGATCAAGGTCCAGCTCGACGCCTACGCGGCCGGCGAGATCGACGTGGTCTACCTCGCCTATACCCGCTTCATCAACACCATGAAGCAGGAGGCGGTGATCGAGCAGTTGCTGCCGCTGCCGGCCGGGTCGCTCACCGAGAACCTTCTCGAGTACTCGTGGGACTACCTCTACGAGCCGGACGCGCCGACCGTTCTCGACGAGCTGCTGGTGCGCTACGTCGAGGCGATCATCTACCAGGCGGTGGCCGAGAACATGGCTTCCGAGCAGAGCGCGCGGATGGTTGCGATGAAGTCGGCGTCGGAAAACGCCAAGGAAGTGATCGACGAACTGCAGCTGTCCTACAACAAGGCGCGGCAGGCGGCGATCACCAAGGAATTGTCGGAGATTGTCGGAGGCGCGGCCGCCGTCTAGGCGGAGCGTCCAATTTTGCAGGGCGGCAGCCGCCTCGGCGGTGTGCGCAACCCGGAACAGAACAGGAATCGAAACATGGCACAAGGTCAAATCGTTCAGTGCATCGGCCCGGTGGTCGACATCCAGTTTCCGCGCGACGCAATGCCCCGGATCTATGAGGCACTGCGGCTCGGCGACGTCGGCAACAGCATGGTCGAGGCGGGGCTAACCTTCGAGGTGCAGCAGCAACTCGGCGACGGCGTCGTGCGCACGATCGCAATGGGTTCGTCCGATGGCCTGCGCCGCGGCATGAAAGTCGACTCCAGCGGGGCACCGATTTCGATCCCGGTCGGCAGCGGCACGCTGGGCCGGATCATGGACGTGCTGGGTCGGCCGATCGATGACGCCGGCGCCATCAAGGGCGATGAGTTGCGGCCGATTCACGCGCCGGCGCCGAGCTACGAAGAGCTCAAGCCCACCACCGAACTGCTCGAGACCGGGATCAAGGTCATCGACCTCGTCTGCCCGTTCGCCAAAGGCGGCAAGATCGGCCTGTTCGGCGGCGCCGGCGTCGGCAAGACCGTCAACATGATGGAGCTGATCAACAACATCGCCAAGCAGTACGGCGGCTTCTCGGTGTTTGCCGGGGTTGGCGAGCGCACCCGCGAGGGCAACGACTTCTATCACGAGATGAAGGAGTCGAACGTTCTCGACAAGGTGGCGATGGTTTTCGGCCAGATGAACGAGCCGCCCGGCAACCGCCTGCGCGTCGGTCTCACCGGCCTGACGATGGCCGAGAAGTTCCGCGATGAAGGCCGCGACATCCTGTTCTTCGTCGACAACATCTACCGTTACACCCTGGCCGGCACCGAGGTCTCGGCGCTGCTCGGCCGGATGCCGTCGGCGGTGGGCTACCAGCCGACGCTGGCCGAGGAAATGGGCCGCCTGCAGGAGCGGATCACGTCGACCAAGACCGGCTCGATCACCTCGATCCAGGCGATCTACGTCCCGGCGGACGACCTTACCGATCCGTCACCGGCAACCACCTTCGGCCACCTCGACGCCACCGTCGTGCTGTCGCGGGACATCGCTTCGCTGGGCATCTACCCGGCGGTCGATCCGCTCGACTCGACCTCGCGCCAGGTCGACCCGAACGTGATCGGCGACGAGCACTATCAGACCACGCGCCGGGTGCAGGCCACGCTCCAGCGCTACAAGGAACTGCGCGACATCATCGCGATCCTGGGCATGGACGAACTGTCCCCCGACGACAAGCTCGCGGTCTACCGGGCGCGCAAGATCCAGCGCTTCCTGTCGCAGCCGTTCCACGTCGCCGAGGTGTTCACCGGTTCGGCCGGCAAGTACGTCCCGCTCAAGGAAACGATCCGCGGCTTCCAGATGATCGTCGACGGCGAGTGCGACGCACTGCCCGAGCAGGCGTTCTACATGGTCGGCACGATCGACGAGGCCTTCGAGAAGGCCAAGACGCTGAAGTAAGCGCAAACTTACGGGGTATCGCATGTCTAGCATTCACGTCGACGTCGTCAGCGCCGAAGCATCGATCTTCGAAGGCGAGGCCGAGTTCGTCGTGCTTCCGGGCGAGGTCGGTGAGCTGGGAATCTTTCCGCAGCACACGCCGCTGATTACGCGGATCAAGCCGGGGGCGGTGCGCATCAAGGTCGTCGGACAGGCCGAGGAAGAGTTCGTGTTCGTCGCCGGCGGCATTCTCGAGGTCCAGCCGCGCCGCGTCACGGTGCTGGCCGACACCGCGATCCGGGCGCACGACCTCGACGAAGCCAAGGCCGAGGAAGCCAAGCGTGCGGCCGAGGAGGCGCTCGCCAGCAACGCCTCAGCGATCGATTACGCCAAGGCACAGGCCGAGCTGGCCGCGGCCATTGCGCAGATCGCGGCGATCCGGAAACTGCGCGGCAAGTAGCCGGGATCGGCCGCAACGACGAGGGGCAGCCGCGGCTGCCCCTTGGTCATTGTGGTGCAAGCACTTGCCAAGCATGGGAGAATAGCCGCTCTCAGCAGCGCCAGCGGCACGGTTCGCGCTGCCCAGCCAACACCAAGGAGGACCGTCGACTTTGGCCAGCCCAAACTATTCGTTCGCAAAACGCCAGAGAGAACTGGCCAAGAAGAAGAAGAAAGAGGACAAGCTCTCGCGCAAAGCCGAGAAACGCAGCTCCGCCGACGGCGAGGAAGGTTTCGCGGACGATGACGGCCAGTCAGCGGGGCAAGATGACGCAGCCGACACTGGTGGAGACCAGCTCTAGGAATCGCCCGGTAGTCCACTGGCGTTCCTGGCGCGTCGCGACCTTAACGTGAAGATCTTTTCCGGCCTGGACCGGCTCTATCTCGCCCTCCTGCGGGTCATGCTGCGCCGTCTGGTGCGCGCGACCGTGGTCGACGAGCAGATCGACGCGCCGGGAATCGATCGCGGCCGCCCGATAGTCTACGCATTGCAGATGCGCCAAATCTCGACGCTGCTGATCGTCGACGACGTGGTGCGCGAGCTCGGCCTGCCCGAACCACTGCTGCCGCTGCTCTCGGGCGCGGTCAAGGAGCGGCGCTCGTTCTTCTTCCTGACCAACAATGGCCAGCCGACGCCGCTGCGGCGCAATCCCTACGTCTATTCCAGCCGCCTGCGCCGGTTGATCGAAGCGAGCCTCGAGGACGCCGCGGTCGACGTCCAGATCGTGCCGGTCAGCGTGTTCTGGGGGCGCGGACCGGCGACCCGCAAGGACACCGTGATCCGGGCGCTGTTCGCCGACAGCTGGCGGCCGCCGGGACGCTTCCGCCAGGCGATCAGGGTGCTGCTGCACGGTCGCGAGACGCTGGTCAAGTTCAGTGCCCCGGTGTCGTTGCGCGAAGCGGTCGGCGCGGCCGATCCCGCGACCGCAATGCGCCGGGTCGGCCGGCTGCTGCGCGGGCGCTTCAAGCGCGAGCGCGAACTGGCAGTCGGGCCTGATCTGTCGCACCGCCACACGGTGATCAACAACCTGGTCGACAGCACCTCGGTGCAGGCCGCCATCGCCGCCGAGGCGCAACGCAACAACACCGATCCCGGACGTGAGGAATTGCGGGCGCGGCGCTACGCCTACGAGATCGCGTCGGACTATTCCTATCCCGTGGTGCGCGCGTTCATCGTCGTGCTCTCGGTAATCTGGGACCGGATCTACGACGGGGTGCGGGTCTATCGCTTCGACACCATCGAGAAGATCTCCGGCGCGGGACAGGGCGCCGGCATCATCTATGTGCCCTGTCATCGCAGCCACATCGATTACCTGCTGCTCTCCTATGTGATCTATCGCCGCGGGCTGCAGCCGCCCCACATCGCGGCCGGCGCGAACCTCAACATGCCGCTGCTCGGCGGCCTGCTGCGCGCCGGCGGAGCGTTCTACCTGCGGCGCAGCTTCCGCGGCAATCCGCTCTACGCCGAGGTGTTCACCGAATACCTGCACGCGATCCTGAGCCGCGGCTTCCCGGTGAAGTACTACATCGAAGGGGGGCGCAGCCGCACCGGCCGGACCCTGTCGCCCAAGGCCGGGATGCTGGCGATGACGGTCAACAGCTTCCTGCGCGACCAAGAGCGCCCGCTGGCTTTCGTGCCGGTCTACATCGGCTACGAGCGGCTTTTCGAGGGCGACTCCTATCTCGCCGAGCTCGCCGGCAAGCCCAAGCGCAAGGAATCGCTGCTGGCGCTGCTGGGCACGGTGCGCAAATTGCGCGAGCGCTGGGGCAACGTCTATCTCAACTTTGGCGAGCCGATTCCGCTGCAGCCGTTCCTTGACGAGAAATGGCCAGCGTGGCGCGAGTTCGCGGCCCGCAGCCCCGCCGACCAGATCGCCGGCAGCCCCGATGACCAGCTCGAAGTCGAGCGCCGGGAAACGATCAATGAGCTGGCCAGGCGGGTGGTCACCCGGATCAACGAAGCGGTGGTGATCAATCCGGTCAATCTGCTCGCGGTCTCGATCCTCGGAGCGGCGCGACCGGCGATGGATGCCGAGCTGCTGGCGCAGCAGATCGACCTGCTCAAGCAGGTGCTGATCGACGCGCCTTATTCCTCGTGCATGCAGGTCACCGAACTCGACGGCGCCGCGGTGGTGCGCTACGCCGAGGAGTTCAAGTTGCTCGACCGGGTTGCCCATCCGCTCGGCGACATCCTTCAGGTCGCACCGGCGCAGGCTGAGAAGCTGGCCTATTTCCGCAACAACGTGCTGCACGCCTTCGCGATGCCGGCGCTGCTCGCCTGCCTGATATCTCAGAACGAGCAGCTCGAGCCGCCCGAACTGGTGCGGGTGGCACGCCAGTTGTTCGTCTTCCTGCGTGGCGAGCTGCACCTCGCCTCGGAGAGCGAGCGGCTCGATGCCCGCATCGCGGCGTGCCTCGACGCGCTGCGCGCGGCCGGCATGGCCCGCGAACACGGCACCTGGCTGACGCCGCCGGATCCGAGCACCCGGGAGTCGATTGCGCTGCACGCCCTGGCCAATACCATCCGGCTGTCGATCGAGCGTTATGTGCTGGCAGTCGCCACGCTGGTGCGTTCGGGATCGGGGGTGCTCGGCGTCAGCGAGCTCGAGGAATACTGCTGCCTGCTGGCCCAGCGCCTGTCGCTGCTGCACGAGACCGGCGGGCCGGAGTTCTGCGACCGGGCGGTGCTGCGCTCGATCATCGATACCCTGATCGATACCGGCATGGTCACGGTGGTCGAGAAACGCCTGCACTTCGAACAGGAATTGGTGTCGGTCGCGCGTGACGCCCAATACCTGCTGCCGGCCGATACCCGTCTGGCCATCGCACATGCCGGGCAACTGGCCCGCGCGGCGACTGAACCGGAAGTCACGGCCGGACTTGAAGAGCCGGTTGCCTGAGCGGGAACCTGAGTTGACCCGAAACCTCGGTTCGGGCCCGAAGTAGAATAGCGGGTTCGGATCGGCGAGGACTCGGGCGCGCCGCTTTCCGCCACCGATATTGCCCGCGGCCGGCCTGGTGCCGGGACGTAACTGGAAGCTACGGCATTGAGCAACGATACCTTTCTGCGAGCGCTGCGGCGCGAACCGACCGACTACACTCCGGTCTGGCTGATGCGCCAGGCGGGACGCTACCTGCCGGAGTACAACGCCACCCGCAAGCGCGCGGGCAGCTTCCTGGCGCTGTGCAAGAACCCGGAACTGGCCTGCGAGGTCACACTCCAGCCGCTCGATCGCTTTCCGCTCGACGCCGCAATCCTGTTCTCCGACATCCTGACCGTGCCTGACGCGATGGGGCTTGGCCTCTACTTCGCCGAGGGCGAGGGGCCGAAGTTCGAACGTCCGGTGCGCGACGAGGCAGCGGTCGCTGCGCTCGCGGTGCCCGATCCGGAAGCCGAACTGCGTTACGTGACCGATGCGGTGCGCACCATCCGCGGCGCACTCAATGGCAGGGTGCCGCTGATCGGCTTTTCCGGCAGCCCCTGGACGCTGGCCTGCTACATGGTCGAAGGCGGCGGCAGCTCGGATTTCAGGGCGATCAAGACCATGCTCTATCGGCGTCCGGACCTGATGCACCGGATCCTGACGGTCAACGCCGACGCCGTGGCGACCTACCTGAACGCGCAGATCGCGGCGGGCGCCCAGGCGGTCATGATCTTCGATTCCTGGGGTGGGGCGCTGGCCGACGGGGCCTTCCAGGAATTTTCGCTGGCTTACATCCGCCGGGTGCTGCAGGGATTGCACCGTGATCGCGAGGAACTGGTCACTGAGGCCGATGGCACGCAGGTTCGCCGGCGCGTACCGGTTCCCGCGATCGTGTTCACCAAGGGTGGCGGCCTGTGGATCGAACAGATCGCAGCCACCGGGTGCGCCGCGGTCGGCGTCGACTGGACGCTTGGACTGGGCGCGGCCCGCGCCCGCGTCGGCGACAAATGCGCGATCCAGGGGAACCTCGACCCGATGGCGCTCATGGCCACTCCGGAACAGATTCAGGTCGAGGCCATCAAGGTGCTGGAGAGCTACGGGACGCCGCAGGCGGGCCACGGCCACGTCTTCAACCTGGGCCACGGCATCTCGCAATTCACGCCGCCGGAGAGTGTTTCTGCGCTCGTCGAAGCAGTCCATTCGCACAGCAGGAAACAAAGGGCTTCCGGGGTTAGCGCGTCCTCACTTTGACGCAAATCCAGGTTTCAAGGCGCTTGCGAAGGCGCTTGTTGGAAGGGTTTTCGAGTGGTGAGAAGCGTACTTATGCACATCGGAGCGCACTCCGTGGGTTGCGCGGTTTGTTTAGATGCGTTTCGCAAGACATCCGCGTAACCAATTGATTTGATGGGATTTATCGCTTCAAATGAGAAGTTTCCGGTTGCGGCGCTGACGGTTTATTGTGGTTTTCCGCAGTCGCTTGACTTAATTGCCCACAGTTTTGTCCACAGGCCGGAGCCAGCCGTGCGGAAAAACCGTTCCAACTGGCGGGTTATTGGCCCAAGCTCCAGTGAAGTCTCAACTTCGGGGGCCGCTCCGGTAACTCATCCGGGGCCTGCGGGGACCCGGAAGGCATGACCGCGACGACACCCATATTTGCCCGGGTGGCGCTCGATGTCCCGATCGCGCCCTGGTTCGATTACCTGGTTCCGGACGAGCTTGCGGACAGCCTGCGGGCGCGCGATTGGGTCCTGGTGCCATGGGGGCGTGGCCGCCGGGTCGGCCTGGTGCTCGAGGTCGGCGGTCAGCCCGAACACGCAGCCGAAAAAATACGTCCGATAGCAAGCCTGATCGGGGCTGCGCCGCGACCGGACCCAGCCTGGCTCGAACTGGTCGAGTTCGCCGCCCGCTACTATCACCGTCATCGCGGCGAAATCGCGTTGCCGGCGTTGCCCCGGTTGCTGCGTACCCCGCCGAGCGCACGTGCGCGCGGCTGCGCCTTCGAGCGTGCCCGGGCGCGCGCGATTGCCGCGCCCGCCACCGATGCCGGTCAAACGATTCCCTCGGTTGACGACGAAGTCGTACAACTCAACGCCGACCAGCAGTCAGCCCTCGACGCGCTGATCGCCGCCCGGGGGTTCACGGTGCACCTGCTGCACGGCATTACCGGCAGCGGCAAGACCGAGGTCTATCTACGCTGGATCGCGCACCTGCTCGAGCGCGACCATCAGGCGCAGGTGCTGATGCTGGTCCCGGAGATCGCCCTGACGCCCCAATTGGCCCAACGGGTCGGTGCCCGGTTCCCCGGCCTCGAGGTCGCGGTGCTCCACAGTGGCCTGGGCGAAGCCGATCGCGCGGCCCGCTGGATCGCGGCTGCAGACGGCCGCGCGCGGCTGGTGATCGGCACCCGGCTGGCGGTACTGGCGCCGTTGCCCGCGCTGGCCGCCATCGTCGTCGACGAGGAGCACGACCCATCGTTTCGCCAGCAGGAAGGAGTGCACTACAGCGCCCGCGACCTGGCGGTGGTGGCTGCGTCGCTGCGCGCGATCCCGGTGGTGCTCGGTTCGGCGACCCCCGCGCTCGAGAGCTGGTTCTCGGCGCAGCGCGGCCGTTACCAGGTCCTGAGCCTGCCCGAACGGGCCACCGGTGCGGTGCTGCCGGTGCTGCGCATCGTCGATGCCCGGGGCGCCCCCGGCCCCGCCGGGTTGACCGAAGCGGCGCGCACCGCCATGGCCGGTGCGCTCGAGCGCGGCGAACAGGCGCTGGTATTCATCAATCGCCGCGGCTTCGCCCCGGTGCTCTCGTGCCAGAGTTGCGGCTGGCTCAGCCAGTGCCCCGATTGCTCGGCGTATCGCGTTCTGCACCGCTCTGGCGCCCGCTCCCGGGGCGGCGCCCGCTACCTGCTCCAGTGCCACCATTGCGGCGCTGCAAGCACCGTCCCGCGCGCCTGTCCGGAATGCGGCAACATAGACCTGCAACCGCTCGGCGCCGGCACCCAGCGCATCGAGCAGGAGCTGATCGCTCTCTTTCCCGGCGCCCGGATCGGCCGTCTCGACCGGGACGTCGCCAGCCGCCGCGGCGCTGCCGAGAAGGTCCTCGATTCGTTCCACGCCGGCACGCTCGACATCGTGGTCGGGACCCAGATGCTGGCCAAGGGGCACGACTTCCAGCGCCTCTCGCTGGTGGTGGTGCTCGACGCCGACGCCGGACTCTACGCCGCCGACTTTCGGGCCCCGGAACGACTCTTCTCAACCCTGACCCAGGTCAGCGGTCGCGCCGGGCGGGCTGCGCCCGGGCTGGCGCCGCGCGGCGAGGTGATCGTGCAGACCAGGTACCCGGAGCATCCGCTGTTTGCGGCGCTGCAGGCGCACGATTTCCGCGGCTTTGCCGATGCCCTGCTCGCCGAGCGCCGGGAAGCGGGCCTGCCGCCGTTTCGCTACCTGGCGCTCCTGCGCGCCGAGGCAGCCGAGCTGGACGAGGCGCTGGCTTTCCTGGCCGCGGCCAGAGGGCTGGCGACGGCAGATGACGTGGCGGGTTCCGAAATCATGGTCTTCGATCCGGTGCCGATGCCGATGGCGCGCATCGCCGGGCGCGCGCGGGCGCAGCTGCTGGTCGATTCGCCCTCACGCCAGCAGTTGCACCATTTCGTCGACGCCTGGCTGGCGCAACTGGGGGGGCTCGAGACCAGGGTGCGCTGGCAACTCGAGATCGACCCCAACGAGATCTGAGCCCGGCGCGCCCCGATGTCCAGTTCACTGAACCCCGCGCAGCGCGCGGCGATTCGCCATCTCGACGGCCCCTGTCTGGTCATCGCTGGCGCCGGCAGCGGCAAGACCCGGGTCATCACGCAGAAGATCGTCCACCTGGTGCAGTCCGGATTCGATCCGGCGGCGATTGGCGCGATCACCTTCACCAACAAGGCGGCCCGCGAGATGGCCGAGCGGCTCAAGCCGATGCTGCCGCCGCTGGAGGGCGGGCGCGCGCCCAGCGTGTCGACCTTTCACTCGCTCGGGGTGCGCATCCTGCGGCGCGACGGAACCCGGCTGGGACTCAAACGCGCGTTCTCGATCCTCGACGCCGAGGACGCCACCAACATCATCCAGACGTCGCTGGGCACTACCGACCGCAAGGCGGCACGCGCCACGCTGCACCGGATCTCGCTGTGGAAGAACGCGCTGCTCGAGCCCGACCAGGCGGCGCTGGCGGCGGCCAGCGAGTCCGAGCGCCAGGCCGTGCGCGCCTACCGCGACTACGCTGCCACCCTGAGCGCCTACCAGGCGGTTGATTTCGACGACCTGATCCGGTTGCCGGTGCAGTTGCTGCGGGAACATCCCGAGGTGGCGCAGGCCTGGCGCGAGACGCTGCGCTACCTGCTGGTCGACGAGTACCAGGACACCAACGCCTGCCAGTACGAGTTGCTGCGCCTGCTCGCCGGGCCGCGGGCAGCGTTCACGGCCGTCGGCGATGATGACCAGTCGATTTACGGCTGGCGCGGAGCGACGCTCGAGAACCTCCAGCGCCTGGGCGCCGACTATCCGCAGCTCGCAGTGATCAAGCTCGAGCAGAACTACCGTTCGAGCACCACGATCCTGGCGGCGGCCAATCACCTGATCGGCCACAATCCCAAGGTCCACGAGAAGCGCCTTTGGTCGGAGCTCGGCGTGGGCGATCCGATCACGGTGGTGATGTGCGCGGACGACGAAGCCGAGGCCGAGTCGATCACCATGCGCCTGCAGGCGCTGCGCTTCGAGCGCCGGCTGCGCTGGTCCGATTTCGCGATCCTCTATCGCGGCAACCACCAGGCACGGGTGTTCGAGCAGATGCTGCGCAAGGAGAAGGTGCCCTATGTGATCTCCGGCGGGCAGAGTTTCTTCGAGCGCGCCGAGATTCGCGACCTGATCGCCTACCTCCGACTGCTGGTCAACGACGATGACGATCCCGCCTTCATCCGCGCCATCACTACCCCGAAGCGCGGCGTGGGACCGGCGACGCTCGCGACGCTCGGCACCTACGCCGGCGAGCGCCAGCTGTCGATGTTCGCAGCGCTCTTCGAGACCGGGATCGAGGCGCGCCTCGGCGCCCGCCATCTCGCTGACCTGCGCGCCTTCGGCTCGTTCATCAATCGCATTTCCTACCGCGCCAGCCGGGAGCCGGCGGCCCAGGTGCTCACCGACCTGGTCAACGGCATCGAGTATCGCGAACATCTCTTCGCGAGCAACGACGACAAGGTCGCCGCCGGCAAGTGGACCAACGTCACCGACTTCCTCGGGTGGCTCGAGCAACGTGCCGAGCAGGACGGCGAGAACCTGTTGCAACTGGCTCAGACCGTCACCCTGCTGTCGCAACTCGACCAGCAGCGCAGCGACGGCGACGCGGTGCGTCTGAGCACCATCCACGCGGCCAAGGGGCTGGAGTTTCCGCATGTCTACGTTGCCGGCTGCGAAGAGGGCCTGCTGCCACATCACGGCGGGATGATGGCCGAGGACGACGGCAGCGCCGAGCCGGCGGCTGCGGCGGCGCTCTGCGCCCACGTCGAGGAGGAGCGCCGCCTGATGTACGTCGCCGTCACTCGCGCGCAGCGCAGCCTGACGCTCAGCTGGTGCAACACCCGGCGCCGCGGCAAGGAGAAGTTCGGCCGCGACCCGTCGCGATTCATCGCCGAGATGGACCTGTCGGCGCGGGCGCCCGCGGCAGCCACGATCACCGGCGCGGCCGCGCGCGGCCGCCTCGACGGCTTGCGCGACCTGCTGGCCAGCAAGAAGGCAGCACCAGCGGGCGACTGACCTGGAAACGACTAGTCGCTAGAATCGAACTGATGCGAGAGTGTTCGCCAGGCAATCGCCTGGTGGCAATCACCCACCAGAGACCGAGCAACGGTGACGACCATGAACAGATCACAACCCGGCATCCTGGGCGACTTGCCCACCCACTCGCGCTACCTTTCGTTTGCACTTTCGCCTGGTTATGACCCGCGGCGCGCGCTCTCGGCGCTGCGCGGCCTGATCGAAGGTGACGAAGTGGTAGTCGGGATCGGCATGCCGCTGGTGAGCGCGCTGGGGGCGAAGATTCCGGGCCTGCGCGATTTTCCGGTTCACAGCGGCGCTGCCGTGGCGGTGCCATCGACCCCGAGCGCCCTGTGGTGCTGGCTGCGCGGCGCAGACCCCGGGGTGCTGCTGCACCGCGGCCGTATCATCCGCAAGGCGTTGTCACCGGCGTTCAGGCTCGAAACCACGACTGACGGTTTCCTCTATCGGGAGAATCGCGATCTCACCGGCTACGAGGATGGCACCGAGAACCCGACCGATGATGCCGC
>JAHEMI010000013.1:35838-37466 GCA_024643785.1 Burkholderiaceae bacterium | reverse complement strand
ACGGCAAGGTCGGGCTGCGCGCCTCGCTCACCGGCGAGATCGTGATGGACAGCGTCTTCGTGCCCGCCGAGCAACTGATGCCCGGGGTCGAGGGCCTCAAGGGTCCGTTCACCTGCCTGAACTCGGCGCGCTACGGCATCGCCTGGGGCGCAATCGGTGCCGCCGAGGACTGCTGGCACATCGCCCGCCAGTATGTGCTCGACCGCAAGCAGTTCGGCCGCCCGCTGGCCGCCAACCAGCTGATCCAGAAGAAACTCGCCGACATGCAGACCGAGATCACGCTCGCCCTCCAGGGCTGCCTGCGACTGGGCCGGATGAAGGACGAGGGCACTGCGTCGGTCGAAATCACCTCGATCATGAAGCGCAACTCCTGCGGCAAGGCACTCGACGTTGCCCGGCTGGCGCGCGACATGCTCGGCGGCAACGGCATCAGCGACGAGTTCGGCGTGATCCGGCACCTGGTCAACCTCGAGGTGGTCAACACCTACGAGGGCACCCACGACATCCACGCCCTGATCCTCGGCCGCGCCCAGACCGGCATCCAGGCCTTCTCCTGACCGGCATCGGTCCCGGGCGAGCCCAGTGACTGACCAGGCAGGTGAACCAGGCGAAGGCCAGGCACATTCGCACCCGGCGTCCGGACTGAGCCGCTCCGACCGCCGCCACATCGTCCTGGGGCTGTCGGTGGCAATCCTGGTCGCGGCGATGGACCAGACCATCCTGGCGATCTCGCTGGTGACCATCGCACGCGAGCTCCGCGGTCTCGACCTGATGCCCTGGCTGGTTTCTGGCTATCTGGTGGCGGCCACCGTCAGCACGCCGATCTACGGCAAGCTCTCCGACCTCTATGGCCGGCGGCTGCCGTTGCTGGTGGCGATCCTGATCTACCTGGTGGCCGGGATCT
Source organism: Burkholderiaceae bacterium (assembly GCA_024643785.1). Taxonomy (GTDB): domain Bacteria; phylum Pseudomonadota; class Gammaproteobacteria; order Burkholderiales; family Burkholderiaceae_E; genus JAGXFR01. Next base: position 36,562 of record JAHEMI010000013.1, on the reverse strand, counting down.
GCGCGATGCTGGCGCAGTCGGCCCCGCAATTGCTGGTGCTGCGGGTGCTCCAGGGAACGGGAGCTGGAGGACTGCTCGCGCTGGCCCACGCCACCATCGCCGACATTGCCCCGGGCACCGAGCGCGGCCGCTACCAGGGCTTGTTCTCCGGGGTGTTTGCGTTCGCCGCGGTAGCCGGCCCGGTGGTCGGCGGCTACCTGACCCACTACATCTCCTGGCGCGCGGTGTTCGGGTTCACGGCGCTGCTCGCGGCCGCGGCACTGCTTTTGGCACGCGGCTCGCTGCGCCGACTGCCGGCTGGCGAAGGCCGCGGCGACCGGCCGATCGACTACGCGGGCGCCCTGCTGCTCGGCGCTGGTCTGGCCACGCTGATGATCGCGCTTACAAGGTTCGGCCAGGGCCACGGCCTCGGCAGCACCGCAACGCTGGTGCTGATCGGCTCCAGCGCCGCCCTGTTCGTGGCCTGCGCCTGGCGCGAGCATCGCGCGCCCGAACCGATCCTGCCGCCCGAGTTGTTCCGCAACCGCACGATGGTCCTGTGCTGCGCCCTGCTGGCGCTGATGTTCTTCGTACTGGTAGGCATGACGGTGCTGCTGCCGATAGCGATGCAGACGGTCGGCGGCGCCGACACCGATGAAGTCGCGCTGCGCATGCTGCCGCTGACGCTGTCGATTCCTTTCGGGGCATTCCTCTCCGGCCGGCTGATGCTCGGCACCGCTACCCC
>JAHEMI010000013.1:33584-35738 GCA_024643785.1 Burkholderiaceae bacterium | reverse complement strand
CAAACCGATCAGTACGCGGTCGCCAGCGGCATGGCCATGTGAGTCATTGATGTCCTTGAAGCCGTCACAGTCGAGTACCAGCAGCGCGGTCGGCTCGGTTGAGCGCTGCTGCAGCGCAAGCACCTCGGAAAGCCGGACATCGAGCGCGCGGCGATTTCCAGCGCCGGTGAGCGAATCGGTCAACGACAATCTTTCCAGCTCCAGCGCCTGCAGATTCGCCCGGTTGGCAAAGAAATACACAAATAGCGGTGTCAACACCATTGCAGCCACAAAAGTCGCCAGATGGACTCCAAATGGTTCCGGGTAAACGAACACCAATGCCACGGCAGCCACCGCATCAAAGGCCAGCGCTATCGGTGGAGCGAACACGAAGTAGGTCGCAACCATGGTGGGGAATACCCAGTAGGCCATCGTCACGCCCTGGCGGTGGACCAGGAAGGTGATCCACGTGAAGCACAACGTGGCGAGGACGTAGCCGGCACGACGCAGGTCTCCGAAACGCCTTACGTACCAGCCACCACCCAGGAGCATCACCACGCCAACCAGGTCGATGATGCCGATCAGCCACTCTGAGCCCATCAAGCGCATCGCGGCAAACGGCAGAATCAGCGCCGCCGCCACCAGGCAGAAGACGGGAACGATCTGCAGCGCGATCGCGCGATGGGGCGTGGAGACAATCGGTGCCACGTCGTTCAGCCGTAACGTCTCGAAATGGTCTCGGCGATACACACCGGACGCTCACTTCCCTTGCGCTCGATTACCGCTTCCCAGGTCATCTGGACGCCGTCATCGGCGATATCGTCGACCTTCTTGAGCGTAAAACTGGCGCGCAACTCGCTGTCCACCGGGACTGGTGCGGTGAACCGCACCCGGTTGAGTCCGTAGTTGACCGCCATGCGCACGCCGCGCATTTCGATCGCCGTCGCGAAGAACACCGGTAACAAGGACAAGGTCAGGTAGCCGTGCGCGATTGTGGTCCCGAACGGGCCGTTGCTGGCCCGCTGGCGATCGACGTGAATCCACTGGTGATCACCAGTGGCTTGGGCAAACTGATCGATGCGCGTCTGGTCAACCGTCACCCAGTCACTTACGGCCACCTCAGTTCCAACCAGTTCACGCAACGCTTCGAGCGTCTCGACGATCCTCATCGCTACTGTTCCTCATGGCCCAGACGATACCTGGCCGATTCAGATTGGGTCGTACGAAGTGTAAGTCATAGAAGAGAGATAGCGAAACCGTTCATCCGTCAGTACGAGACGCACGGCGGATTGCGCGTTGCCCGGGCGTTGCCGAAGATGGGGTTCCCTGGTCCGTGCCGAAAGCTCTCCCCATGCCTATCCATTCCTGCGCTCGCAAACCGCCGCAACTCCCGAATCACCGCGTTTCAGGCGCAGCGCTGCACGTTTTGGGCGGCTCTGCATCCCGCCACCGGAGTAACGCCTGGATGGCCGTTGCCGTTCTCATCGCACTTGCCGTCGCGCTGCCCGCCTGCGAGACGGCGGGCCAAACACTCCCCTCCTGCACGGCTCAGGAAGCCGGCAATCCGCTCGACTGCGCGGCCGCGGCGCCGGCGGCGCTGCCCGACACCGGCGCCGGCAGCGCCGCCGGCAATCCGATCGACCTGGTCAGCGGCAACAAGTACCAGCTCGAGACCGATCTGGCGCCGCTGCCGGGGGCACTGGGCCTGGAGATCAGGCGCCACTACAACAGCGCAGATGCCGCCTCCGGGGCCTTTGGCCAGGGCTGGCGACTCGGCTACGAGGCACATCTCCAGGACCTGCGCGACCGCGTCGTGATCGTGCAGGCCGACGGCCGACGCCTCACCTTCGACTGTGGCACCGGCGCCGTGGCCCCGGCGCCAAAGCAGCGGCTGTGCCGGGGACCGAGCCAGGGGCGTGGCAGCGTGCTGATCGGGCCGGTCGCAGGGGTGGCGCGCTGGCGTTGGCCGGACGGTCGTGAACTCGAATTCCGCACGGTTGCCGGCACCGTCCTCGCACTGCGCCAGGTCAGGCTGCGCGACGGCGCCACCCTGAGCATCACACTCGACGCCAGCGGCCGCCCGGTACGGATCCGGGATCCCCAGGGACGGACCTTGGACGTCAGCTACGGCGCCGGGGCACCGCGGCGGATCGCACGGATCGTCGCGCCGGTCGG
>JAHEMI010000013.1:0-33484 GCA_024643785.1 Burkholderiaceae bacterium | reverse complement strand
CTGCGCGAGAGCGGCTTTGCGCCGGGGCGCCCGGCAACTGCGCTGAGCCGCAGGATCGCACTGTCCTACGACCACGACCAGCGCCTCGTCGCGGTCGACGGAGCGCTGCCCGGCCCGCGCGATACGGTGCGCTATGCCTACGACCGATCGGGTCGCCTGACGCGCATCACCTCGGCCGGCGGGCGGGTGACCGAAATCAGCTACGACCCGGCCGGAAGGATCGCGCGGCTGGCGCCCGACGACGATCTGGCGCTCGATTTGTCGTGGACCGCTGCAGGCAGACTGCGCTCGCTGCGGCGCGGCCCGGAACTCGCCACGCTCGACTACGACTCCTTCGGCAACCTCGGTGAACTGCAGCGCAATGGCAAGCCCGAGCGCCTGCTGGTCCACGACCCGGCGGGACGCCTGCGTCTGGTCGCAGACAGCGACCTGGCGCTGCTCGGCTTCGAACACGACGCCAGCGGCAGGGTCATCGCGACGACCAGCGCCACCCGCGATGGCGTCGCTACCGAACGACTGGCGCGCGATGCGTTGGGCCGGGTAACGACTCACCGGGCCGCCGATGGCGCGGTGACCGCACTGGGCTACGATCGTCGCGGCCTGCTCGCCACGATCCGTGATCCCGCCGGAATCCTCGCGGCACTCGACTACGACGATCAACTGCAGCCGCGCACCAGCACCGCGGCCGCCAACACCGCTTTCGCCGCCACACAATCGCTCACCCACGACGAACTGGGCGCAATCGCAACCCTGACCACTGCCGGCGGCCGGACCTACGCCACGGTGCGTGACGACTTCGGGCGGATCGTCGCGAGCACGCATCCCGATGCCGGCACCAGCAGCCTGCGCTACGACCCGGCCGATCGGCTGGTCGAGCGCCGCGACGCCGACGGCTCGGTGCGCAGCTATCGCTACGATGAAGACAGCCGCCTGGTCGAGCGCCAGAGCGCCACTCCCGGACAGGCGCGGCGGCGGGTAGCGCTGCGCTACCGCGGCGCCCGGCTGGTCGCGATCGACAGCGACGCGCAAGGTGAAGTACGCCGCTTCGATGGGCAATCGCGGCTGGTCATGAACGAACGCCGATTCCACGGCGAGCGCCCGTTCACGGTCAGCGAATCGTTCGAGTATCGCGGCGACGGCCAGCTCGCTGCCCGCACCCTGGCCGACGGCAGTGTCCTGCGGGCACGCGCCAACCCAACGGGCCGGATCGTCGCGCTCGAATGGCTTGCCTTCCCGGGAGCGGAGGCGGTCGCCATCGTCAGCGACATCGAGTCCGACCATCTGGGCGCGAGGTCCTGGACCTACGGCAACGGGGTGCGCTATCGGGCAACCCGTTCAGCCAGCGGACGGCTGCTCGGCATGTCCTACCGGGAACCGGGCGGCGGCGAATTGCTGTCGCTGGGACTGCGATACGACCCGGTCGGCAACGTTGCCGCCGAAAGCCGCAACGGGGCGTTCAGCGAGCACCGCTACGACCCGCTCGCGCGCCTGATCTCAGCGCGCAGCGCCAACGGCATCACCCGCTTCGCGTACGACGCCGAGGGCAACCGGATCGCGAGCCAGTCACCGGCGCTCACCCCATTGACCATGCCCTCTGGTCCGGAACGATTCGACGCTGCCGGACGGCTGATTGGCGATGGCCTGCGCCGCTTTCGCTGGAGCGCCGAGGGCAGCTTGATCGAAGTACGTTCGGCGCTAGCCGGAGATGACTCCGAACCGATCGCACGCTACGAATACAACGCCCGTGGCGAGCGCATCAGCGCCTGGAACGGAGCAGCAGCGCCCACCCACTTCCTGTATCACGATGGCCTGGTATCGGCCGAGCTCGATGGCGACGGCCGGGTGCTGCGTCACTATTTCCATCTTGCCGGGGTACCGATCGCAACCATCGACCTGAGCTGGCCGCAGGAACGAGGCACCGGCCGCTCAGCGCCGCGCACCACCGTCACATTCCTGCACAGCAATCACCTGAGAGCGCCGGAACTCGCCACCGACCATTCCGGCCGGGCGGTCTGGCGCCGCACTGTACCGGCGTTCGGCGCACCCGAGCTCGGTGACCGGGCGCGGGCGCCGGACGGGCAGGAGCGCGGCGGGCCGCGCAGTTACCGCCAGCCGCTGGCCTTCGCCGGCCAGTACCGCGATGCGGCCACCGGCTTGCACTACAACCTGCATCGCTACTACAACCCGCGCTCGGGGCGTTACCTCAGCCCCGATCCGCTCGGCCCGCTGGCCGGTGCCAACGCCTACGCCTACGCCGAATCGAATCCGCGCTCCGGGATCGATCCCCTGGGGCTGATCCTGTTCGCCTTCGACGGTACCGGCAATACCCCTGCTTCGCGGACCAATGTCTCGTGGCTGGCGAACTACTACCGCGACAACGCCAGCGGCATCAGCGGCGCGACCAGGCCATTCTACGAACCGGGTCCGGGCTCAGGCTGGTGGGCTCCCGGCGATTCGGCGCTCGCATACACACTCTCGCTGGTGGTCGCGCGCCAGCTCAAGCGGCTCGATGACTACCTGCTGGCGACGGTGGCCCGGGCCAGCTCGCTCACCGGGGCATCAACCGCCCCCATCAGCGCCACCATCGACATGGTGGGTTTCTCGCGCGGCGCCGCGGCTGCGCGCAGCTTCGCCAACCAGGTCGCGGCCCGGGAGCGCGAGGGCTACTACCTGCGGCTGCTCAAGGGCCGTTGCGTCGACGTCGAACTGCGCTTCATGGGACTGTTCGACACCGTGCTCAGCATCGCTGCGGAGAGCTTCGAACTGGGAATACCGGCGGCCGTGGCCTACGCGTCACAGGCGGTTGCGCTCAACGAACACCGCACGCTGTTCCCGCTCGAGTCGATCGAGCCCGACTTTGCGGCGATCGGAGCGACGCCGACCAGGGTCGAACTGGGTTTTGTCGGCGCCCACTCCGACGTCGGCGGCGGCTATGCCTGCGCGAGCGGGTGCGATGGCGGCGATCTCTCCGACATCGCGCTCAACTGGATGCTCGAGCAGGCACGGCGCGCCGGAGTCACGATGGCGACGCTGCCGCCGGAGCAGCGCAAGGTCACCAACCCGGTACTGCACAACGAGGTCTACGCCCTGCCCTACATTGCCTGGGGAAGCGACCAGGACCGCGCGGTGCGCTACCCCAATGCCGCCGACGCGCCCTGGCCAGCGCCCTTCCAGCGCGACGCGCCGATCGCCGGACTCGACACCGCAACGAGTTCGGCATTCGTCATCAGCGAACCCGATCCCGACGCCCACGTCGAGGGCAGCGTAGATCTCGCAGCCTATCGCTCGTGGTTGGCGTCAGCCTACGGATTGGTGCTCGCGCCGTGAGATCGACCGCGCAACTAGTTGCCGTGCTTGGTGCCGAAGATCCGGTCGCCGGCGTCGCCGAGCCCGGGCAGGATGTAGGAGACCTCGTTGAGGCAACGGTCGAGTGCCGCAACGTAGACCGGCACCTCGGGGTGATGCTCCTGGAACACCGCGACGCCTTCGGGAGCAGCCACCAGCGCGAGGAAGCGGATCATGTCCTTTGGTACGCCGCGATCGAGCAGCGTCTGCACCGCGTAGACCGCGGAATAGCCGGTGGCGAGCATCGGGTCGCAGACGATGAACAGGCGGCCGTCGATCTCGGGCAGGCGCACGTAGTATTCGACTGGCCGGGCATCGTCACCACGGTACAGGCCGATGTGGCCCTGGCGCGCCGACGGAATCAGTTCGGTAAGGCCATCGGCCATCCCCAGCCCGGCACGCAAAACCGGCACCACCGCCACCTTCTTGCCGGCGATCACCGGCGCGTCCATCGGCTCGAGTGGAGTCTCGATTGCAAGGGTAGTCATCGGCAAGTCGCGGGTGATCTCGTAGCCCATCAGCAGCGTCAATTCCTTGAGCAACTCGCGGAAGGTCCGCGTCGAGGTCGTCAGGTCGCGCATGTGCGAGAGCTTGTGCTGGACCAGCGGGTGTTCGAGGATGAAGAGGTTCGGGAAACGGGGATCCTTGCGCATTAAGTCTTGTCCTTGCGACGCGGGGTCAAATGCGTGTCCAGAGCCAGCGAGGTCTGCGGCACGACTCGCCACGATGGGCGTTACGGCAAAGATTGTAAGGCACTTACCCGCGACCGGAACCGGTGGCCAAACCAGCCACCGCCGTCGCGCCGTCAATTGACGCCGGAACTTGCTTAAGAAATGGTGCCATCATGGTTCATATTGCCTGCCGCCCATCACGTGGCGACGCTTGCCGCTTGACATATCCAATTTTCTAGTTGTATAGTTGAGATATGGTCACGCCGAAATTGGATGAGGAAACCGTCGCACGCATGCTCGCCGCGCTGGGGAGCATCGCGCGTCTGCGCATGTACAAGGCATTGGTTCGTGCTGGCCGCGCTGGCATGAATGTCTCCGATCTCCAGCGCGAGCTCGGGATGCCGGCATCGACCCACACCCACCACCTCTCGACCCTCGTCGCGGCTGGTCTCATTGCCCAGGAGCGGCGCGGCCGGGAGCTTATCTGTACCACCCGCTACGACCAGATCGACCAGGTCAGTTCCTACCTCATGGCCGAGTGCTGCCGCAACGAGGGCTGCGCTCCCTGCACCAGCTCCTGATTTTTTTGACCGTAAACAACTATTTTTTTAGAAATATAGTCATATGAATTTCTTATCTGCCAGGCCTGCGCCTCCCCTTGTTGTCCGGAACGCGGGCGCAGTCATTGCCGGACTGGTCTATGGCCTGTTCGCCTGATACCGGCCCGGCGCACGGGCTCGCAACACGCCTCAACGCGTCGCGCGCAGGCGCGACTCTGGATCGCAGGCGATTGCTCCGGGCGCTCGCTGGCGCTGGCCCAGGGGCCGGCCTGGGGGAGCAGTTGGCCGCCACCCGGCCGCACCTGCTTGCCGCGGTGCCGGTGTTCATCTCGGATAGCGATCACAAGGCCATCGCTGCCTTGGTCGCGGCGCTCGAAAACGTCAGCGGGCGCGACGCATATCGCCGCATCGTGCTGGCCAACGCCCCGGCGATCGCGCACCGGGACTTCGGCCCGCGTGGCGGAATCATCAGCTGCGATTTCCATCTCGGCCCGTCAGGTCCGCGCCTGATCGAGGTCAACACCAATCCCGGCGGGATGCTGTTGAGCGCAGCCCTCGCCAGCGCCCACCGCACCATCCCCGGGCGGAGTGGCGCAAGGCAGCTGCCAGACCCGACCCGGGAGATTCTTGAGGGCGCGGTGTTCGACACCTTCCAGAGCGAGTGGCGCAGCCAGCGGGGTGGCGCACGATTGCGCCACGTCGCCATCGTCGACGATGATCCCCGGCAGCAGTATCTCTACCCCGAGTTCCGGCTCTTCGAGCGGCTGTTCCGGCGCCAGGGGATAGGCGCTGGAATTGCCACAGCCAGCGCGCTCGAGTGGCGCGACGGCGCCCTCTGGGATGGCAGCCAGCGCATCGACCTGGTCTACAACCGCCTGACCGATTTCTACCTCGAGGACCCGGCACACGCCGCGCTGCGCGCCGCCTACCTCGCCGGCGCCGTAGTCCTGACGCCCGACCCGCGGGCCCACGCGATCCATGCCAACAAACGCAACCTGGTGTCCCTCGGCGATGCCCAGCTGATGGAATCGATCGGGGTGGATGCTGCCACCCAGGCCCTGCTCCACGACGGCATCGCCCATACCCAGCTGGTGAGCCCGGACAACGCCGTCCGCCTCTGGTCCGAACGCTCCAGGCTCTTCTTCAAGCCGGCGGCCGGCTACGGCAGCAAGGCCGTGTACCGCGGCGACAAGCTGACCAGCCGCGTCTGGGCCGAAATCGTCGCCGGCAACTATGTGGCCCAGGACTTCGTCGCGCCGACGCAGCGCCTGGTGGCGCTTGGCGAAGAGACTGTGAGCCTGAAGTTCGACCTGCGCGCGTACGCCTTTGGCGGCGAGACCCTGCTGCTGGCGGCGCGCCTCTACCGCGGCCAGACCACCAATTTCCGCACCCCCGGTGGCGGCCTGGCGCCGGTGGTAGTGGTCGCCGACCGGGCGCCCGAGATTGCCGGCGCCGCTGCCGCTGGACTCAGCCGCGCAGCCTGAAGCGCTGGATCTTCCCGGTCGCCGTCTTCGGCAGTTCCGCGGTGAATTCGATCCAGCGCGGATACTTGTGCGCGGCGAGCTGGCCGCGCACGTGGGCGCGCAACTCATCGGCCAGTTGCTCGCTGGCATCGCCAGGGTTCTTGAGGACCACGAAGGCCCGCGGCTTGATCAGCTTTTCGGCGTCGGGAGAACCGACCACGGCGGCCTCGAGCACCTTGGGGTGGGTCGCCAGCGCCGACTCGACCTCGAAGGGCGAAACGTACTGCCCGCTCACCTTGAGCATGTCGTCCGAGCGGCCGGAATAGGTGTAGTAGCCGTCGGCACTGCGGACGTACTTGTCGCCGCTGTGGGTCCACTCGCCGCGGAAGACAGCGCGGCTCTTCTCGCGCTGGTTCCAGTAGCCCGAGGCCGCGCTCGGGCCCTTCACGAACAGGTCGCCGACCTCGCCGTCGGCCACCGGATCGCCGTTGTCGCCAAGCAGCTTGAGCTCGTAACCCGGGACCGCCATGCCGGTCGTTCCGTAGCGCACTTCGCCCGGCCGGTTGGACAGGAAGATGTGCAGCATCTCGGTGGAGCCGATGCCGTCGAGGATATCGACGCCGGTGCGCTCGCGCCAGCGCTCGCCGATCTGGGCGGGCAATGCCTCGCCGGCTGAAGTCGCCACCCGCAGTGGCAGCGCGTTGCGCTCGGGAAACGCCGGGTCTGCCAGCATCGCCGCAAACAGCGTCGGCACGCCGTAGAAGATCGTCGGGCGCTGCGTGCCGGTGAGCCGGGCAAACACGGCCGCCGGCGTCGGGCGTTCGGCCATCAGCACCGCGGTGGCGCCGGCCGCCATCGGGAAACTCAGCCCGTTGCCCAGTCCGTAGGCGAAGAACAGCTTGGCGGCCGAGAACACCCGGTCCGATTCCTTGATCCCGAGCACCGGCCGGGCATAAAGCTCGGCGGTCTGGATCATGCTCGAATGGATGTGGACAGTGCCCTTGGGAGTCCCGGTCGATCCGGAAGAGTAGAGCCAGAAGCACGGCTCGTCGGGCGAGGTGTCCGGCCCCTCGAACGGCTCGCGCCCGGCGGCGAGCAGGTCCTCGAAACGCATCCGGCCGCCGCTTTCGCCAGCAGCGACTCCGGCAACCACGAGATGCTCGAGCGTCGGCACGGTGTCGACCAGCCCGGCGAAATGGGCCAGCAGCGGATTGGAGACGATCACCGCCCGGGCGCGCGAGTCGCGCACCATGAACTCGTAGTCCTTGGCCATCAGCAGCGTGTTTGCCGCCACCGGTACGATCCCGGCCTTGATCGCTCCCAGGAACGCGACCGGCCAGTCGATCGAGTCGTGCATGCAGATCATCACGCGCTCTTCGCGACGCAGGCCCAGCGTCGCAAGGCCACTGGCGAAGCGGTCGACGCGGCGCGCCAGTTCGCCGTAGGTGCAACTGCCGGCGTCGTCGACGAAGGCGACCTTGTCGGCCCGGCCGGCGGCAAGATTGCGCCCGATCAGGTCGACCGCGGCGTTGTAGCTGTCGGGGATCTCGATGCGCGGCGGACTGGCGCGGTGGTCCGCGCTCGATAGCTGGTTCATCCGTGTCTCCTCCTGTCCTTCTGGTCCGGATGTTACCGCGGCAATGCCCCGGTCAGGGAACCCGCACGTATTCGTGATCGAGCGGCAGGTTGTTGATGCCCCGTTCCGGCGGCGCGATCCAGCCAGCCATCTTGCCGGGCTCGTGCACCTTGACCATCAGCGACTTCACATAGGCCTTGTCGTCGGCGCTCGGCACCCAGTCACCGATCCCGGCGCTGAACTGCCCGGCAGTGATCCGCCGCCCCGAAGGATCGGTCGGCACACTGGCCCAGGCACCGATCTTGCGCCGGAAGTGCGATGACGGCAGAGCCAGCTGGAACCCGGTGCCGGCGCGCTCGAGGGTCCGGTTCCAGCGCTTGAGGCCGATTTCGCAGTCGCGAATGTAGGACTGGCGGACCACTTCGTTGGTGGCGTTGCGCATCGGGATTTCGTCGACGGCGATGCCGTCGCCGCTGCCGTCCCAATCGGCGACCGGCCGGGCGAGTTCGAAACTGGTGTCACGCTCGAGATGATCGGCGTAGCCGGCCTCGTCCGGGCGGCCCTTGATCCCGGTGGCGAAGGCGCTCGCGGCATTGGACGAATCCTCGCCGCCAAAGAGATCGAGCGACGAAGTGAACCAGTAGTTCAGGTAGCGCTGCAGCAACTCCATGTCGATGCCGCCGGCGCGCCTGATGGCAGCCGGGTCGTCGGTCTTGAGTTCCTTCATCAGGTCGATAGTGCGCCGGATCACGCGGCCAATACCGGTGTCGCCGACGAACATGTGGTGCGCTTCCTCGGTCAGCATGAAGCGGCAGGTGCGCGAGAGCGGATCGAAGGCCGATTCGGCGAAGGACTTCAGCTGGTACTTGCCGTCGCGATCGGTGAAGTAGGTGAACATGTACAGCGAGAGCCAGTCGTCGATGGGCTCGTTGAAGGTCTCGAGGATGCGGGCGTTGTCGGGATCGCCCGAGTGACGCTCGAGCAGGGCCTCGGCCTCCTCGCGGCCGTCGCGGCCGAAGTAGGCGTGCAGCAGGTAGACCATCGCCCAGAGGTGACGCCCCTCCTCGACGTTGATCTGGAAGAGATTGCGCAGGTCGTAGAGCGAGGGCGCAATGTGTCCAAGCATGCGCTGCTGCTCGACCGAGGCCGGCTCGGTATCACCCTGGGTGACGATGAAGCGGCGCAGCATCGAGCGATATTCCCCCGGCACCGACTGCCAGGCATCCTGGCCCATCGCGTCGCCGAAACCGATCTTGCGCCCGGGCTCGGCATCGGCAAGGAAGATGCCCCAGCGATAGTCGGGCATGCGCACCTGGCCATAGCTGGCCCAGCCCTTGGCGTCGACGCCGACGGCGGTGCGCAGGTAGACGTCGGAGGACTGGAAGTCGGCCGGGCCGGACTCCTTCCACCAGTCAAGGAACCTGGGCTGCCAGTGTTCGAGCGCCCTCTGGAGTACCCGGTCTTCGTCGAGACGGACGTTGTTCGGAATCCGGTCACCGTACTGGATGGTTGACATCTGCTTTCCCCTTGCTCAAGTTGTTGCGCACTGGCGCGTCAGACGCGCCGGCGATCGAAATCTGGTCGCGACCCGGTGCCATAGACTTTCAGTGCCCCGCCTTCGCCGGTCGCGTTGGGCCGCTGGAAGACCCAGTTCTGCCAGGCTGTGAGGCGCCCGAAAATGCGCGTGATCATGGTCTCCGCCCCGGGGAAGCGCAGGTTGGCCTCCATCGCGGTCAGCGCATCGGGCGATTGCGCTGCGCGCTCCTCGATGGCGATGCGCACTTCCTCGGCATAGTCGAGGTCGTCGGGCGCGGCGGTGACCAGGCCGAGCGCATCGCATTGCGCGGCCGAAAGCGCGGCGCCGAGCTGTTCGCGCAGTTCCGCGGGCACCAGGCCGCTGTAATGCGCTTCTAGCCGCGTCGCGCCGCTGGCCATCGGATAACGGCCGAAATTCGACTCGGCGAGCGCGAGCGCGGCGCCCGGATCGCTCTCCTCGGTATCGAGCATGTAGATCCGGTCGGCGGCGAGCGCCACCTCGAGCAGCACTGCGCCAAAGCACGAGCCCGGCTCGACGAGCGCGAACATCGAGCGCGAGCCGACATCGAGACGCGAGAGCAGCCGGCGCCAGGTGCCGCTCACCTGGCGCACGAACCAGTGATCCTGGTTGGCCTCGAGGAAAGCGTCGTGGGCAAGGGTGCGCGCCAGGTCGCCCTCGGTGCGCAGCAGCCAGAGCCCGATCTCGGTCTCGTTGCTGCGCAGGTGCAGCACCAGGTCCTCGAACTCACGCGCGAGCCGCAACGCCCAATAGTCGGAGCCGGCGCTCCGGGCGGCTTCGCCGTCGGCGGGCGGCGCCTCGGCAGGACCGGCGAGCGTGATCGCGGCGCTGCGCTGCTCGCGGTCGATCACGCAGCGCACCAGCGAATAGCTGCGCCGGTCGGGGCCATCCTGGGTGCAGGCCAGCGGCGTCAACGCCACTGCCGCGGCATCGGCCGGACGCGGACCAGAGGCGGCCAGCCGGGCGGCGTGCGTCGCCACCGACTCGTCGAACGCTGCCGGCTTGGCGATGTGATCGACCAGGCGCCACTGCAGCGCGCGCTCGGCCCGCACGCCCTCCGCGGTGGTGCAGAAGACGTCGGCGAGGTCGCGCCGCACCTGGCGCTTGTCAACCAGCCGGGTCAATCCGCCGGTGCCGGGCAGGACACCCAGCAGCGGCACTTCCGGCAGGCTGACCGTGCTCGAACGGTCGTCGACCATCAGGATCTCGTCGCAGGCCAGCGCCAGCTCATAGCCGCCGCCGGCGCACGCCCCGTTGATCGCCGCCAGGAAGCGGATGCCCTCGAAGCGGCTGGAATCCTCCATGCCGTTGCGGGTCTCGTTGGTGAACTTGCAGAAATTGACCTTGTCGCCGTGGCTCGATAGTCCGAGCATGTAGATATTCGCTCCGGAACAGAACATCCGCGGCCGCGCACTGGCGACCACGACCGTGCGTACGCCAGGGTGCTCGTAGCGGATCCGGTTGAGCGCGTCGTTGAGCTCGATGTCCACCCCGAGGTCATAGGAATTGAGCTTGAGCTGGTAGCCCGGCGCAATGCCGCCGTCCTCGGCAACGTCGAGTTCGAGCCGCGCCACTGCCCCGTCGACCTGGAGCTTCCAGTGCTGGTATCGTGAGGGGTCGGTCTCGAACCGAATCGGCGCGCTGGCGCCATTTGATCCGTTGGCTGGCATCGCGTTCTCCTGCAGCTTTGATTGACACGGCGGCGCAAGGCAACAGCGCAACGCTTAGCCCCCGCTAGCGACACAGATTACTGTGCCCGGAACGAAATTGCAATAAAGTTCCTTATTTGTCTATACATGCGTTATAGTGCTTGCCATGCGAATAAACATACTCGTTGCAACAATGACCGGAACCGCCGAGATGGTGGCGCAGGAACTCGAGCTCACCTTTGGTGACGATGACACCGAAATAGTCGTCACACCGATGGACAACCTCGGCCCTGAGGTATTCGACGGCGACGAGATCTACCTGATCTGCACCTCGACCTACGGCCAGGGCGATGTCCCGGACAACGGCAAACCGCTCTACGACGCGCTGCGTGCCCAGCGCCCTGACCTGTCGGCGGTGCGCTACGGCGTCATCGGGCTGGGCGACAACACCTACACCGACACCTTCAACTTTGGCGGCCAGAAATTCGACGAATTGCTCGCCGAACTCGGCGCCCGGCGCATCGGCGAGCGTGCCCGGCTCGATTCCGCCGGCGGCCAGATGCCCGAGGACCTCGCGCTCGAATGGATGCCCGGCTGGCTCGAACTGGCGCGCGCCGCCTGACGATCCGGTCAGCGCCCCGACGAGGGGCGTGCCCGCCGCGCCTGGTTTCGCGCCGGCGGGGCATCGCCGAGCGCCGCCAACACCATCTCGACGCAACGCTCCACTGAATTGGCGCTGGTATCGACGCGCAGGTCGGCCTGGGCGTAGAGCGATTCGCGCTCAGCCAGGATCGCCTCGAGTTCGGCCATCGCCCGGCTGCGGCCGCGAATCGGGCGCAGGTCGCCGGCAGCCACCACCCGCTTCATGTGGTCCTGGGGTTCGGCGCGCAGCCACACCGTGAAACAGTGGCTGCGCAGGAGTTCGAACGATTCCGGCTCGGTCGGCAGCGAGCCGCCGGTGGCGATCACCTGTGGGCCGACACGCCCGACCAGCGCCGTCAGCGCCTTGCGTTCGTGAACCCGGTAGGCGTCCTGGCCGTAGAGCGAAAAGAGATTGGCGAGACTCATCCCGGCATCGCGCTCGACCTCGAGGTCGAGTTCATGAAACGGAATCCGCAACCGGCGCGCCAGCGCAGTGCCCAGGGTTGACTTGCCGGCGGCCCGCAGGCCGATCAGTGCGATGCGCTGGCGCCGCGCGTGGCTGACCTTGCCAAACCGCTGCTCGAGCAGCCCTGCCGCCTGGGCCAGGGTCTCGGTGTCGAGGAACCGAAGCGCGGCGAAGATCTGGGCGGTAGCCGGTCCCGCGGGAGCATCGAGCAGGATCACTTCGGGAGCGACTTCGAGGGCGAGCGCGAGGCGCCTGATCAACAGCACCGAAGCGTTGCCGGCGCCCAGTTCGAGCTGCGCGAGGTAGCGCTCCGAAAGCCCCGACTCCTCGGCCAGGCGCCGTCGCGTAAGGCCTAGTTCCTCACGGCGCTGGCGCACGCGCGCACCCAGTCGCTCAAGGTACTGGCCGTCGTCCTGTTGGTTGCCACGGGCCGGCATTGGATTGCAAGATAGTTTCAAAAGTTGTTACTGGATGGCACTATAGCGCATGACGATGGAAAGTCCACCGATGATCGAGCCCAGCCCCTGTCCCGAACTGGCCGCCACGACACGCTGCGAACGAGTTGGCGGCGAGACCATCGAATACGCCACGATCGGCGCTGTCGCCGGCGACCGTAGCGTGCTGGTGTTTCTTCACGAGGGCCTGGGCTGCCTGGCGATGTGGCGCGATTTCCCGCAGCACATGGCGCGCTCGCTCGACCTGCCGGCAGTGGTGTCGTCGCGCCGCGGCTACGGTGGTTCCGAGACTTTCGCCACGCCCTTCACCACCAGCTTCATGCACGATGAGGCGCGGCAGGCCCTGCCGGCGCTGCTGGCGCACCTCGGCATCAGGCGCGCGATCCTGGTCGGTCACAGCGACGGCGGCTCGATCGCGCTGCTCCACGCCGCCACGGCGGCGCAGCGCGACGGCGGTGCAGCGCCGACGATAGCGGCGGTGGTCGCGCTCGCGCCGCACCTGTTCGTCGAGCCGGTCTGCATCGATTCGATTGCGGCGGCCGCCGCCGCGTTCCCCGACGGCCGCCTGGCGCGGGCGCTGGGGCGCTACCACCGCGATCCGCAGCTGACCTTCAGGACCTGGAGCGACATCTGGCTGGACCCCGAGTTCCTGGCCTGGAACATCGAGTCCGAAGTGGCGCAGGTCCGCTGCCCGGTGCTGGCACTCCAGGGGACCGAGGATCAGTACGGCACCCTGCGCCAGATCGAGCGGGTCGCGGAACTGGCGCCAGATGCCCGCGCGGTCGCGATCCCCGGGGCGCGGCACAGCCCGCATCTCGAGCAGCCGGGGCGCACCGCCAGCGAAATCATCGCTTTCCTGGGTGCGCTGCAGCAGTGAATCGGCAATCGCCGCGATGGTGGCGCACCGCCTTTTAACTTAGACTCTCCCGCAGCGAACCAGTGATGCCAGCCCATTCGCAGCGCGCGCATGGGTCACGCACATGCCAATAGGTTCGCACCATAACCAGGAGACAGACGATGAAAACGAGGTTGAGACTTGCCCTCACTGCGGCAGCAGTGATCGGCGCGCTCGCGGCGCCGGGTTTGGCCCAGGCCGAGATCAAGATCGGCTTCATGGGCGTTCTCTCAGGTCCCCAGGGACCGTTGGGCCAGGACCAGTACGATGCGTTCATGCTGGTGGTCGAACAAAACGGCGGCAAGCTCGGCGGCGTCCCGGTGTCAGTGCTGCGCGAGGACAGCCAGCTCAAGCCCGAGGTGGCGGTCCAGGTCGTCGACAAGATGATCGAGAAGGAGAAGGTGCAGATCATCACCGGCATCACCTTCTCCAACATCATGATGGCTATCCACAAGAAGGTCACCGACCAGAAGGTGTTCCTGATCGGCTCCAATGCCGGGCCGTCGCCGATCGCCGGCGCGAAATGCTCGCCGTACTTCTTCTCGACCTCATGGGAAGGCGGGCAACAGCCCGAAGTCGTCGGCCGCTACGCCGCCGACAATGGTTACCAGAAAGTCATGACCATCGCGCCCAACTACCAGGCGGGCAAGGACTTCGTCGCGGGCTTCAGACGCAACTACACCACGCCCACCACCGGCGAACTGTGGCCGGCGCTCGGCACCCAGGATTACTCGGCCGAGATCGCCCAGATCGCTGCGGCGCAACCGCAGGCGGTGTTCGCGTTCCTGCCCGGCGGCATGGGGATCAACTTCGTCAAGCAGTGGAACCAGTCGGGACTCAAGGGCAAGATCGCCCTGCTGACCGCCTCGACCGCTGATGGCATCGGCCTGCCGGCAATGGGCGACGCTGCGATTGGCGTCATCGCGGGCAGCTTCTGGGGCCCGGATTTCGCCAACGCCACCAACCAGAAGTTCGTCAAGGACTTCGAGGCCAAGTACAAGCGTATCCCGTCCCAGTACGCCGCCCAGTCCTACGACGCGGCGCTGCTGCTTGACTCGGCGATCCGCAAGGTCGGCGGCAAGATCGATGACCAGGCGGCATTCATGGCCGCGCTCAAGGCGGCGGACTTCAAGTCGTTGCGCGGCAACTTCAAGTACAACACCAACCACTTCGTGATCCAGGACTTCCACATCTTCGAGGCGGTCAAGGACGCACAGGGCAGGATGACCCTGAAGACCGTGGCGACTCCGCTCAAGGATTACAAGGACGCCTTCTACAGCCAGTGCCCGATGAAGTGATCTGACGCTGACCACGACGGGACGGGCGCCGCCCGCGCCCGTCGTGCCTGCTCGATCCGGAACCACGCATGACGCTCGGACTGTTCCTTACCCAGCTGCTCAACGGACTGCAACTCGGGGTGCTGCTGTTCCTGCTCGCCGCCGGGCTGACCCTGGTGTTCGGGATCATGAATTTCGTCAATCTCGCCCATGGTTCGCTCTACATGGTCGGGGCGTACTTCGCAGCGGCAGCCGGCAACGCCAGCGGTTCATTCCTGGTCGCAGCGCTGGTCGCGGTACCGGGCGCCATGCTGGTGGGAATGCTGGTCGAGAGGATCGCGCTCTCGGGCCTGTACGCGCGCGACCACCTCGACCAGGTGCTGGCGACCTTCGGGCTGGTGCTGTTCTTCAATGAACTGGTGCGCATCATCTGGGGCGTGTCGCCGCTTTATGCGCAAACGCCGCAGTGGCTCACCGGGATCGTCGCCTTTGGCGGACTGTTCTACCCGCTCTATCGGGTGGCGATCATTGCCGTCGGGCTGATGGTGGCCCTGTTCCTCTACTGGCTGATCAGCTATACCCGGGTCGGAATGCTGATCCGGGCGGGCGCCACCAACGCCGACATGGTCGGCGCGCTGGGCATCAACATCCGCCTGCTCAACACGCTGATCTTCGGCCTCGGGGCCGGACTGGCCGGACTGGCGGGGCTGATGGCAGGACCGATCTTCTCGGTCCAGGCGGCGATGGGCGAGGCGATCCTGATCCAGACCCTGGTGGTGATCGTGGTCGGCGGCATCGGTTCGATCCGCGGCGCCTTCCTGGCGGCCCTGATCATCGGGGTGGTCGACACCATGGGCCGGGTCTTCCTGCCGCTCTGGATGAGCGCCTTGATGAGCCCCAGCTTTGCGCAGGCGGCCGGGCCGGCGCTGGCCTCGATGCTGATCTACCTGCTGATGGCCGCGGTGCTGGCGTTCAAGCCCGAAGGGCTGTTCCCGGTCCGTCACGGCTAGGCGAGGCAGAGCCCGATGTTCCCGGAACCGATCTCGCTCAACTCGCCGCGCCCCTGGCTGGTCGCCGCGCTGCTGGTGCTGCTTGCACTGGTGCCGGTCTACTCCCACCTGGTCGCCCAACCGTTCTACGTCACGCAGTTCGGCCGCATCCTGATCTACGCGATCGCCGCCTGCAGCCTGAACCTGCTGATCGGCTTCACCGGACTGGTGAGCTTCGGCCACGCCCTCTACCTCGGGATCGGCGCCTACGCCGTGGGCATCCTGAGCTTCCACGGGATCAGCAACGGGTGGCTGCAACTGCTGGTGGCGCTCGCCGCTGGCGCACTGGTGGCCTTCGCAACCGGGCTGGTGGTCCTGCGCACCAGCGGCATGGCGTTCATCATGATCACCCTGGCGTTCACGCAGATGTTCTACTACCTCGGCGTGTCGCTGAAGAACTATGGCGGCGACGACGGCATCAGGCTCGACGCCCGCTCGCAGCTGGCGCCCTTCGACCTGGCTTCGAACACGGTGCTCTACTACCTGTGCCTGGTGCTGCTGCTCGCGCTGCTCTACTTCTCCTGGCGCATGGTCCACGCGCGCCTGGGCTTCACGCTGCGCGGCATCCACGCCAACGAACGCCGCCTCAAGGCTCTCGGTTTCCCGACGCTGCGCTACAAGCTCGCGATCTACGTGCTGGCGGGTTGCTGCACGGCCGTTGCCGGCGTGCTGCTGGCCAATCACAACGAGTACACCTCGCCCGCTTACAGCGCCTGGACGGTCTCCGGCGAACTGATCGTGATGGTGGTTCTCGGCGGCATGGGAACGGTGATCGGGCCGCTGGTGGGCGCCCTGGCACTGCTGCTGGTCGAGGAGATGCTGTCGTCGCTGACCCAGCACTGGATGGCGCCGCTGGGCCTGGCAATTGTCGCGGTGGTGATGTTCGCCAAGCGCGGGCTCTACGGCTCATTCCACGCCTGGGCCACGAGGCGCGAGCGTGAGGCCCGCAACAATGACTGACTCGCGCCGACCAGCCGGAACGGAGCACGGTGTTGGCGCGCCCGGCGCGCCCGTGCTCGAGACCAGGAAACTCGTCAAGCGTTTTGGCGGGCTGCTGGCCACCGACGGGGTCAGCCTCACACTGTTGCCGGGCGAAATCCACGCGCTGATCGGGCCCAATGGCGCCGGCAAGACCACGCTGATCGGTCAGATCACCGGTGAGTTGCGGCCGGATGCCGGCCAGGTGCTGATCGGCGGACGCGACGTCACCCGCCTCTCGGTCGCCCAGCGTGCCCGCGCCGGCCTGGGCCGCTCCTACCAGATCACCCAGTTCTGCCCCCACTTCACCGCGCTCGAGAACGTCGCGATGGCGGTGCTGGCCCGCAGCGGCAGTTCGTTCGGCTGCTGGCGACCGCTGCACAGCGAGCGGCGGCTGATCGAGCAGGCCCACGCGGCGCTCGCCAGCGTCGGGATCGGCGCCCAGGGCGAGGTTATCGCGGCTGCGATGTCCCACGGCGAACATCGTCAGCTGGAACTCGCGATGGCGCTGGCACTGGAGCCGAAGATGCTGTTGCTCGACGAACCGCTCGCCGGCATGAGCGGCGCCGAGTCCGAGGCGATGGTCGAGTTGCTCCAGAAATTGCGCGACCGCTACCCGGTGCTGCTGGTCGAACACGACATGAACGCGGTCTTCGCGCTCGCCGACCGGATCAGCGTGCTGGTCTACGGACAGGTAATCGCCAGCGGGCTGCCGGACGAGATCCGCAGCAACCAGGAAGTGCGCAGCGCCTACCTGGGCGACGAGGAGCTGGTGTCGTGACCATGCTGCGGGTCAGTGCGCTGCAAGCTGGCTACCAGCACAGCCAGGTGTTGTTCGGCATCGATTTCAGCGTCGCGGCGGGCCAGGTGGTGACGCTGCTCGGGCGCAACGGGATGGGCAAGTCGACAACGGTCAAGTGCCTGAGCGGGCTGCTCAAGCCCACGTCCGGAACCATCGAACTCGGCGGCATGGCGCTGGCCGGGCAGCCGTCCTACCGGATCGGGCGCGCCGGAGTCGGCCTGGTTCCGGAGGGGCGGCAGGTGTTCCCGACGCTGACCGTGCGCGAGAACCTGGTCGCGACGGCATCGCGGCGCAACGCCGGCGCGAGCCCCTGGACGCTGGCGCGGGTCTTCGAGCTGTTCCCGCGACTGGCCGAGCGCGAACGCCAACTCGGCGGCCGGCTCTCGGGCGGCGAGCAGCAGATGCTCGCCATCGGCCGCGCGCTGATGACCAATCCCCGGCTGCTGATCCTCGACGAGGCCACGGAAGGCCTGGCACCGCTGGTGCGCAGCGAGATCTGGCGCTGCCTCGCGCTGCTGCGCGCCGAGGGCCTGGCGATGATCGTCATCGACAAGAACCTGCGACCGCTGCTGCCGCTCGCCGATCACCATTACATCCTCGACAAGGGCCTGATCGCCTGGCATGGCGACAGCGCGCAACTAGGCGCCGACCCGCAACTGATCGAGCGCTACCTCAGCGTCTAGGCGCCGATCATGGTGGGCGGCGGTGGCGCCCCCGCCCGACCCGGTTTCTCAGCGCGCGCCGGCACCGGCCTGGGCGCGACCCAGGCGGTCACGCACCGCCAGCCACTGGGCTGCGGCAGGCGGCTCCTCGACCAGGATCCGATTCACCGATTGGGCGTCGAGCCGGCGCAGGGTGGCGTAGAGGCGGCGCGCATAAGCCACCGGTTCCATCGGCGCCGGCTCCCAGGTCAGTGCCGCTCCGGCGCCGGGATTGCGCTGCGACCAGACGGCAATCCGCTCGCCGCGCTCGAGGCATTGCGCCACCCGTTGGGCGAGCGCCTCCGGTGCAACCAGCTCGAGCGCCGTGGCCGTTGCGTAATGGGCCGCCAGTGCACCGGCAACGCGTGGCGCCGCCGCACCCGGCCCCTCCAGCGGTTCCTCGAGGACTTCCTCGATCTGGGCCGCCGAAATCGAACCCGGGCGCAACAGCGCCGGGAAACCGCGACTCAGGTCGACGATGGTCGACTCGACGCCGTGCTCCGAATCCCCGCCCTCGAGCACCAGCGGGGTTTCGGCGCCGAGGTCATCGAAGACGTGCGCGACGCTGGTCGGGCTGACCCGCCCGAACAGGTTGGCCGATGGTGCCGCAATGCCGTGCCCCCCGGACGCCACGAACGCCGCGAGCAGTTGCCGGGCCACCGGGTGCGAAGGACAGCGCAGCCCGACCGTGCTCTCGTTGCCGCAGGCCAGCGCCGCCACCCCGGGACGCCGCGTCAGCACCAGCGTAAGCGGCCCCGGCCAGAAGGCGGCCATCAGAGCTGCCGCGCGCGGGCCGATCTCGGCCCAGTATTCGGCGCTGGCGCGATCGGGCACATGCACGATCAGCGGGTGGCCGCTGGGCCGGCGCTTGATCCGGTAGATCGCCGCGACACCAGCCGCGCTCTCGGCGTCGGCACCCAGCCCATAAACCGTTTCGGTCGGAAAGGCGACCACCGCCCCGGCGCGCAGGCGCCGGACGGCTTCCGCAATCTGTTCGCTGCCGGCGCCGGGGTGCGCTGGCGCCGCGGTGCCTGCGCCCGCGTTCACGCCGGCGGGCTGCCGCCGATGCCGAGATCGTCCGCGATGCGCTGTGCCAGGCCGGCTGCCTGTTCCACCGAATCTCCCAGCACCGTGATGTGACCCATCTTGCGCCCCGGCCGGGCCTCGGTCTTGCCGTAGAGGTGCAGCTTGGCGCGGGGATGCATCACGACCCGGCGCCAGTCGGGTTCGCGCAGCGTCCAGTCCGGCCCGTCGAACCAGCAGTCGCCAAGGACATTGATCATCACCGCGGGCTCGTGCTGTTGGGTGCCACCCAACGGCCAGCCGGTCATCACACGCACCTGCTGTTCGAACTGGCTGGTGACGCAGGCGTCGATCGTGTAGTGCCCGGAATTGTGCGGTCGCGGCGCCAACTCATTGACTACCAGCGAACCGTCGGCGAGAACGAAGAACTCGACGCACAGCACGCCCACGTATTCGATGGTGTGCGCGATGCGCACTGCCGCGTCAGTGGCTTCCCGCGCGAGCGAGGCCTCGACCCGTGCCGGCGCACTCGAGCGCCGCAGTATGCCGTCGCCGTGAACGTTTTCAGCTACCGGATAGGGAGCCGTTTCACCGTCGAAACCGCGCGCGACCACCACCGACAGTTCGCAGCTCAGCGCAAGCTGGCGCTCGAGCACGCAGACCGAGCTGCCCATGCTCGCGAATGCCGCGAGTGCCTCTTCGCGATTGGCGACCCGCGCCTGGCCCTTGCCGTCGTAGCCCAGCCGGGAGATCTTCAGGATTCCGGGAAACAGGTTGGCGGGAGCCGCGGCGATGTCTTCGGCTGACCGAATCTCCGCGAAGGGGGCCACCGCCAGCCCGCACTCGCGCAGGAAATGCTTCTCGGCGATCCGGTCCTGGGCAATTTCGACGGCATCGGCCGCCGGGCTTACAACCAGGTGCTGGGCAAGGATTTCCAGCGCCCGCGCCGGAACATTCTCGAATTCGGTGGTCACGGCAGAGCAAAGCCGGGACATCTCGGCCAGCGCCTCTCCGTCCAGGTAATCGGCCTGGATGTGCCGGTCGGCCACCGACCCGGCCGGGCTGTTGCTGCCCGGGTCGAGCACGCAGACCCGAAAGCCGACCGATTGCGCCGCGCTGCAAAACATCCGGCCGAGTTGGCCGCCGCCAAGCAGGCCGAGCCAGCTGCCCGGAGGCAGCGGGGGAGAGGGGCGGAACTGGTGCCGAGCGTGCTCAATCATGTCAATACTCCTACTGGGGTTGTCCGGTGTCCGCGTCCGCGTCCGCCGTGGCGAACGCGCACACCATGGTCAGCGCGGCGGCAGCGTCATCGCCTGCGCCAGTTCGCTCTGGCGCCGCCGGTATTGCTCCAGCCGCTCGAGCAGCTGCGTATCTTCGCCGGCAAGAATGGCGACCGCGTAGAGCGCCGCGTTGGCAGCGCCTGCTTCGCCGATCGCGAAAGTCGCGACCGGAATCCCGCGCGGCATCTGGACGATGGAAAGCAGCGAGTCCTCGCCGCGCAGGTACCGTGACGGCACCGGCACGCCCAGCACCGGCACCGTGGTCTTGGCGGCGAGCATGCCGGGAAGGTGCGCGGCGCCACCGGCGCCGGCGATGATCGCCCGCAGCCCGCGGGCCCGGGCGCCGCTCGCGTACGCGAACATCTCGTCGGGCATGCGGTGCGCCGAAACCACGAGCGCCTCGTGCGGCACTTCGAATTCGCGCAACACCTCGACTGCGTGCTGCATCACCTCCCAGTCGCTGCTGCTGCCCATTACCACACCCACCAGTGCCGCCGCTGCCATCGCTCAGCCCCCCCCGAGTTCACGGCCAGTGATGCGCCGCAAAGCTTCCCGGTATTTCTCCGCCGTTTGCGCCACGACCTCGGGCGGCAGCGTCGGCGCCGGGGCCTTCTTGTCCCAGCCCGGTACGGTTTCGAGAAAATCGCGCACGAACTGCTTGTCGAATGACGGCGGCGAAATCCCCGGGCGGTAGGTGTCGGCCGGCCAGAACCGCGACGAGTCGGCGGTGAGCACCTCGTCCATCAGGTGCAGGGTGCCGTCGGCATCGAGTCCGAATTCGAACTTGGTGTCGGCGATGATGATGCCGCGCTGCGAGGCATAGTCGCGCGCCCGCGCATAGAGCTCGAGGCTGACCTTGCGGACCTGTTCGGCGAGCGGCTGGCCGATGCGCGCCACCACTTCGTCGAACGAGATGTTCTCGTCGTGAGCGCCGCCCTGTTCCTTGCTGGCCGGCGTGAAGATCGGCTCAGGCAGTTGTTGCGCCAGTTGCAGTCCGGCAGGCAACGCGATGCCGCACACCTTGCCATTGGCCTGGTAGTCCTTCCAGCCCGACCCGATCAGGTAGCCGCGCACCACCGCCTCGATCGGCAGCGGCGTCAGCCTCTTGACCAGCATGGAGCGGCCGCTGACCTGCCCGACTTCCTCGGGTTTCACCACGCTCTCGGGGGCGTCGCCGGTCAGATGATTGGGGACCACGTCGGCGAGCAGATCGAACCAGAACAGCGCCATCTGGGTCAGCACCCGCCCCTTGTCGGGAATCGGCTCGTTCATGACCACGTCGAATGCCGAGAGCCGGTCGGTCGTGACCATCAGCAGACGATCCTTGCCGACCACGTAGTTGTCGCGAACCTTTCCCCGGCTCAGCAGCGGCAGTGAATGAAGCTGCGATTCGTACAGACATTCGGACATGGTGGACCTCGCCTGAAAAGACTATTTTGCCCCAATCCGCCGACCACCAAGGAGTTTCCGTGGCCGGTTGGCAGCGTCTGCCTTCCCGGCCAACCCGGACTTGGCCAGGCTTACTTGACGACCTGCGCCAGTTCGCCCTTGCCGTAGCGCTCGATCATCACCGACATCGCGAGCGGGCGGATCTTGCTCGCCTGGCCGACGCAACCGAATTGTTCGTAGCGCTTGAGGCAGACCGAGCGCGCCGCCGCTGACGCCGGCTTGAGGTAGTCGCGGGGGTCGAACTTGCCCGGGTTCTTGACCAGGTATTCCCGGATCGCGCCAGTCATCGCCAGGCGGATGTCGGTGTCGATATTGATCTTGCGCACCCCGAAGCGAATCGCCTGCTGGATCTCCTCGACCGGGACGCCGTAGGTTTCCTTCATGTCGCCGCCGTACTCGCGGATCTGGGCCAGCAATTCCTGTGGCACCGACGACGAGCCGTGCATCACCAGGTGGGTGTTGGGGATGCGCCGGTTGATCTCCTTGATCCGCTCGATCGCCAGGATGTCGCCGGTCGGCTTGCGCGAGAACTTGTAGGCGCCGTGGCTGGTGCCGATGGCAATCGCCAGCGCGTCGACCTGCGTGCGCTCGACGAAATCGGCCGCCTGCTCGGGGTCGGTCAGCAGTTGCTCGCGGGTCATGGTGCCCTCGGCGCCGTGACCATCCTCCTTGTCGCCCTTCATGGTCTCGAGCGAACCGAGGCAGCCGAGCTCGCCTTCCACGGTTACCCCGACCGCATGGGCGAGCGCGACCACGTTGCGGGTCACGTCGACGTTGTAGTCGTAGCTGGCGATGGTCTTGCCGTCTTCGCGCAACGAGCCGTCCATCATCACCGAGCTGAATCCGAGCCGGATCGCCTGCTGGCAAATCGCCGGCGATTGGCCGTGGTCCTGGTGCATCACCACCGGCACCTGCGGATAGCTCTCGACGGCGGCTTCGATCAGGTGGCGCAGGAAGGTCTCACCGGCATATTTGCGTGCCCCCGCCGACGCCTGCATGATCACCGGTGCATCGAGTTCGCTGGCGGCCGACATGATCGCCTGCACCTGCTCGAGATTGTTGACGTTGAACGCCGGAATTCCGTAGCCGTTCTCGGCCGCGTGATCAAGCAGCTGGCGCATTGAAACTAGGGGCATCGCGTATATCTCCTCTGGACCGGCCGCGGCCGGCTGTTGTCATTAATGGGTGAAGCCGACCTTGACGATCTTCATGGTGTTGGTGCCGCCCGGCTTGCCGATCGGCTCGCCGATCGTCATCACGATCAGGTCGCCGTGTTCGACCACGCCGGCCTGGAGGACGCGCATCTCGGCCTCGAGCAGAACCTGCTCGCGATCCTTGGAATGGACGTCGAGGCTCAACGGGTGGACTTCGCGGAACAGGCTCATGCGGCGCCGGCCAGCCGCCGCCGGGGTGAGCGCGTAGATCGGAACGCCGGAATCGATCCGCGACATCCACAGCGCAGTCGACCCCGACTCGGTCAGTGCCACGATCGCCTTGACCTTGAGGCGCATCGCGACCCACAGGGCGCTCAGCGCGATCGACTGGTCGACCCGGGTGAAGGTGCGGTTGAGGAACTCGTTGTCGAACGGCAGCGCGTGGTGGCGGTCGGCCTCGAGGCAGACCCGGACCATGGCCTCGACCGTCTCGACCGGAAACTTGCCAGCCGCGGTCTCGGCCGAGAGCATGACCGCGTCGGTACCGTCGAGCACCGCGTTGGCAACGTCGGAAACCTCGGCGCGCGTGGGCACCGGCGACTCGATCATCGACTCCATCATCTGGGTTGCGGTGATGGTCAGCTTGTTCAGGCCATTGGCCATCCTGATCATGCGCTTTTGCAGCGCCGGCACCGCCGCATCGCCGACCTCGACCGCCAGGTCGCCCCTGGCGACCATGATCCCGTCGGATGCCCGGAGGATTTCCTCGAGGTTGCCGATCGCCTCGAAACGTTCGATCTTGGCGATGGTCAGCGCGCGGCCACCGGCGGCGCGCATCAGTTCACGCGCCATGTACATGTCGGCGGCGTTCTTGGGGAAAGAAACCGCCAGGAAGTCGGCCTCCAGCTTCGCCGCCGTGCGGATGTCGTCCATGTCCTTGGAGGTCAGCGCCGGCGCTGACAGCCCGCCGCCCTGGCGGTTGATGCCCTTGCGGTTGGACAGGACCCCGCCCACCACCACGGTGCACTCGATGGTGGTCGCGCCCACCCGTTCGACACGCATAGTGAGCCGCCCGTCGTTGAGCAGCAGGGTGTCACCGGGGGCGACGTCGTTGACCAGTTCGGGATAGTCGAGCCCGACCCGTTGGCGGTCGCCGACTTCGCATTCGACGTCGAAGGTAAAGGGCTCGCCGCTGACCAGGTCGACCTTGCCGTCGGCGAACTTCCCGATCCTGATCTTCGGCCCCTGCAGGTCCGCCAGCACCCCGATGTCGCGGTCCAACCGCGCGGCGGTCTCGCGCACGATCCTGATCGTGGCCGAATGCTCATCGACCGAGCCGTGCGAGAAGTTGACCCGCATGACGTTGACCCCGGCCCGAATCAGGCGCTCGATCATCTCGGGGGAATTGGACGCCGGCCCCAGCGTGGCGACTATCTTGGTGGCTCGGGGCGAGGACTCGATCATGGTCGTCCGTGAATTGGTTGCATCAACCGACAAGATACTTCGATTCCGCTTCAGGCGCGCGCGCGCAGCGCCGCCACTGCCGGCAATTCCCGGCCCTCGAGGAATTCAAGGAAGGCTCCACCGCCGGTGGAGATGTAGCCCACCCGTTCGGTAATGCCGAACTTGGCGATCGCCGCCAGGGTGTCGCCGCCGCCGGCAATCGAGAAGGCGCCCGAAGCGGCGATGGCTGCGGCCAGCGCGCGGGTCCCGCCGGCAAACGCCTCGTGCTCGAAGACCCCGATCGGTCCGTTCCAGACGATCGTGCCCGCGGCAGCGATCATCGTGCCCAGTTCGGCCATCGTCTGCGGCCCGAAGTCGAGAATCCGGTCATCGGCACCGACCGCGCCGACGGCCACGGTGCGGGCCAATGCCGCCGGGCTGAGCTCGGTGGCCACCACCACGTCACGCGGCAGGGGCACCGCCGCGCCGCGCTCCCTCATCGCGGCCATGATGCTGCGGGCCTCCTCGACCAGGGCAGGCTCGGCCAGCGAAGCGCCGATCTCGACTCCCTGGGCGAGCAGGAAGGTGTTGGCGATGCCGCCGCCAACGATCAGCTGATCGACCTTCTGCGCCAACGACTCCAGGATCGTCAGCTTGGTTGATACCTTGGAGCCGGCCACGATCGCCACCAGCGGACGGCGCGGGGCAGTGACCGCCTTGCCCAGCGCGTCGAGTTCCGCGCACAGTAGCGGCCCGGCGCAGGCCACTGGTGCAAAGCGGGCCATGGCTTCGGTCGTCGCCTCGGCACGGTGGGCGGTGCCGAAGGCGTCGTTGACGTAGACGTCGCAGAGCTGCGCCATGCGCCGTGCCAGGCCCTCGTCGTTGGCCTTCTCGCCGGGATTGCAGCGGCAGTTCTCGAGCACGACCACCTGCCCGGGATTGACGGTGAAGTTGCCGTCGACCCAGTCACGCACCAACCGGGCCTCGCGCCCGAGCAGCTCGCCCAGCCGATGGGCGACCGGGGCCAGCGAATCCTGCGGCCGCAACTCGCCCTCCTTGGGTCGGCCGAGGTGCGATGTCACCATCACTGCCGCACCGGCGCGCAGGCAGTGCTGAATCCCGGCCACCGACGCCCGGATCCGGGTGTCATCGGAGATCGCCCCGGTATCGTCGAGTGGCACATTGAGATCGGCGCGGATAAAAACGCGCCGGTCCTTCAACTCCTGGTCGACCAGCCGCCGGAATTCCATTTCACTTCGCGCTCATCAGTGCAACGGTGGTGTCGAGCATCCGGTTGGAAAAGCCCCACTCGTTGTCGTACCAGCTGCCCACCTTGACCAACCGCCCGGAAACCTTGGTGAGCGACGAATCGAAGGTGCTCGAAGCCGGATCGTGATTGAAGTCGATCGAGACCAGCGGCTCGCTGGTATAGGCCAGCACGCCCTTGAGTTCGCCTTCCGCGGCGGCCTTCATCAGCGCATTGATTTCCGCCACCGAGGTGTCGCGCGCCGCGATGAACGACAGGTCGACCAGCGAGACGTTGAGCGTCGGGACCCTGATGGCATAGCCGTCGAGGCGGCCATTGAGTTCGGGCAGCACCAGCCCGACCGCGCCGGCTGCGCCGGTCTTGGTCGGGATCATCGACATCGGTGCCGAGCGGGCCCGGCGCAGGTCGGTGTGATAGACGTCGGTCAGCACCTGGTCGTTGGTATAGGCATGGACCGTGGTCATCAGCCCGGAAACCAGTCCGATCGCCGCGTGCAGCGGCTTGACCAGCGGCGCCAGGCAGTTGGTGGTGCACGAGGCGTTGGAAATCACGGTGTCGCTCGCCTTGAGTACCTGGTGGTTCACGCCATAGACCACGGTGGCATCGATGTCCTTGCCGCCCGGTGCCGAAATGATGACTTTCTTCGCGCCGCCGGCGATATGGGCCGAGGCCTTCTCCTTGCTGGTGAAGAAGCCGGTGCATTCCAGCACCACGTCGACGCCCAGTTCACGCCAGGGCAGCTCCGCGGGGTTGCGGTTGGCGAGCACCCGGATCCGGTCGCCGTTGACCACGATCGAGTCGCCGTCGACCACCACCGTGCCCGGGAACTTGCCATGGGTGGTGTCGTGCCGCGTGAGATGGGCGTTGGTTTCGGCATCGCCCAGATCGTTGATCGCGACGATCTCGATCGCATGCTTCTTGCCGCCTTCGTAGTGCGCCCGCAGGATATTGCGGCCGATCCGGCCGTAGCCGTTGATGGCAACTCGTATCGTCATTATTTCTTTCCTTTTTTGCGTTGAATTACTGGTGCCGAACGGCGCACTACCGCGAGCACCGTGTTGACAACGTTGTCAGGGGTAAGTCCGAATAGCGCGAAGAGCTCGCCGGCGGGAGCCGACTCGCCGAAGCCCTCGACTCCGACCACCGCGGCGCAACCGTATTTCCACCACGTGTCCGGCAGCCCGGCCTCGAGCGCGACCCGGGGCAAGCCGGCAGGCAGCACGTTGCTCCGGTACGCCAGGTCCTGGCGGTCGAATACCGAGGTCGAGGGCATCGACACCACCCGCACCGCCACTCCGCGTTCGGCCAGCAGTTCCCGGGCGGCCAACGCCAGGCCCAGTTCCGAGCCGGTCGCGATCAGCACTGCCTGCGCCTCGTCGGCGTCGCGCAGCACGTAGCCGCCGCGCCAGATCGCGTCGATCTGGCCGCTCGAGCGGGGCACGAACGGCACCGCCTGGCGCGACAGCAGCAGTGAGGTCGGTCCGTCGCGGCGCGCGATCGCCGCCGCCCAGGCGATGGCGGTCTCGACCGGGTCGCCCGGGCGCCACACGTCCATGTTGGGAATCAGGCGCAGCGACGCCGCATGCTCGACCGGCTGGTGGGTCGGCCCATCCTCGCCGAGCCCGATCGAATCGTGGGTGAAGACGTGGATCACGCGCTGCTTCATCAGCGCAGCCATGCGCAGCGCGTTGCGCGAATAGTCGGAGAAAGTCAGGAAGGTGCCGCCGTAGGGAATGAAGCCGCCGTGCAGCCCAAGCCCATTCATGATCGCCGCCATGCCGAACTCGCGCACGCCGTAGTTGATGTGCCGGCCAGTGAGCAAACCGCCGCGATCGCGCATTGCTCCGGCGCCGGCGAAATCGGTCAGGTTGCTGCCGGTCAGGTCGGCCGACCCGCCCAGCATCTCGGGCAACGCCGGACCAAAGTGCTGCAAGGCGTTTTGCGAGGCCTTGCGGGTGGCGATCGTCGCGGCTGCCACGACCGCCTGCTCGATCGCGGCATCGACCGCCCGATCGTAGGCCAGCCCGAGGCCGCCACGCATGCGGCGCTCGAACTCGGCGGCGAGTTCCGGCTCGTTGACCCGGTAGCGGGCGAACAAGTCGTTCCACTCGGACTCCAGCCGTGCGCCGCGCTCACGCGCCGACCATGAGGCATAGACATCCTGGGGAATCTCGAAGGGCTCGGCGTTCCAGCCGATGGCCGCCCGGGTGAGCTCGATCTCGGCCGCTCCGAGCGGTTCGCCGTGGGCCTTGGCGGTGCCGGCGCGTCCCGGAGAACCCTTGCCGATCACGGTCTTGCACTGGATCAGGGTCGGCGCGAACACCCCGTTGCGACCGCTCCGGGCCCATTCGCGCGCGGTCGCGATGGCCTGGTCGACGGCATCGATATCGTGACCGTCGACGGCCGGGATGACATGCCAGCCGTAGGCCTCGAAGCGACGGACCGTGTCCTCCGAGAACCAGTCGGCCACCGGACCGTCGATCGAGATGCCGTTGTCGTCGTAGAGGGCGATCAGGCGCGACAACTGCCAGTTCGCCGCCAGCGAGCAGGCCTCGTGGGAAATCCCTTCCATCATGCAGCCGTCGCCGAGGAACACGAAGGTATCGTGGTCCACGATCGGCAACGCCGGGCGATTGAACTCGTCGGCCAGCAGCCGCTCGGCGAGCGCCATTCCGACCGCGTTCGCGAGGCCCTGTCCCAGTGGGCCGGTGGTGGTCTCGACCCCCGGGGTCATCCCGTGTTCCGGATGCCCTGGCGTCTTCGAATGCAGCTGGCGGAATGCCTTGAGGTCGTCGATCGATAGCTCGTAGCCGCTCAGGTGCAGCAGCGCGTAGAGCAGCATCGAACCGTGCCCGTTGGAGAGCACGAACCGGTCGCGATCGAACCAGGCCGGGTTCGCCGGGTTATGGCGCATATTGCGTGACCACAGGGCGACCGCCATTTCGGCCATCCCCATGGGCGCGCCGGGGTGCCCCGAATTGGCCCGTTGCACGGTGTCCATGGCCAGGACGCGGATCGCGTCGGCCATTTTCGAGGAACTCGAGAGCGTGGTCTCGTCGCGTCCGTTGGTCAGCATTTTGGTCTCGTTCTCGGATGAAGGTGGTGCAGCAGGCGGCAGGAGTGGCCCACTTCGTGGGGAACTCGTGAAGAATCGGATTTTAACAAAATGCCGATCCCTTACCGGCCACCCCTTCAGCGTCCGTTATAATTCCCCCGCTTTCCAAACCACCATTGGCAGACAGCCCCCCATCAGGGCCGGGAGATTGCCTTATCAGCGCGGATTTGCGGGCAATTCCCCGCTGATCGGTGCACCATCAACGAGGATACGGCGAAATGCAGGGACTGCATCTGACCGCAGATCTGCACGGTTGCAGGTGCAGTGATGCGATCCTTCTGGATGCCGAGGCGCTCTCGAGGCTGTGCCGGGAGGCAGTGGCCGAAGCCGGCCTCCAGCGGGTCGACGAGCGTTTCTTCACGTTCCCGGACTACGAGGGGCAGCCGGGCGGGGTAACCGGAGCGGTGCTGCTGGCGGAATCGCACCTCGCGGTGCACACCTGGCCGGAGCGCCGCGGTGCCACGCTCGACGTCTACGTCTGCAATTTTTCGACCGACAACTCGAGCAAGGCCGAGCATCTGCTCGAAGCCCTGATCGCCGCCTTCGACCCTGACGAGCGCAACCTCAACCGCCTGCTGCGGGGTTCGACCGAGCCGGAGACCGAAGCCGAGGAAATGCACCTCGAATGGCACAACTCGGGCTCGTTCTTCGGCTACAAGGCTTCACGGCGGCTCGAGACCCTGCGCACCAGGTACCAGACCCTCGAGGTGTTCGAGACGCCGCAGTTCGGCAAGCTCTTTCGCCTCGACGGCATCTACATGACCTCGGAGAAGGACGAGTTCTTCTACCACGAGGCCATCGTCCACCCGAGCGCATTGGCCCACCCGGCGCCACGCAGCGCGCTGGTCATCGGCGGCGG
This sequence comes from Burkholderiaceae bacterium, assembly GCA_024643785.1. Lineage (GTDB taxonomy): Bacteria > Pseudomonadota > Gammaproteobacteria > Burkholderiales > Burkholderiaceae_E > JAGXFR01. The sequence goes on along the minus strand of JAHEMI010000013.1, from coordinate 3,810 downwards.
CGATGGCGGTTCAAGCGAAGAACTGCTCAAGCACCCGACGATGGAGCGGGTGGTGATGGCCGAGCTCGATGAGGAAGTGGTCCGGATCTCGCGCAAATACCTGCACCAGGTCCACCGCGGCGTGTTCGACGACCCCCGGCTCGAGGTCCATATCGGCGACGGCTGGGATTACGTCGCCGGCACCAGCGAGCGCTTCGACCTGGTGATTCTCGACCTGACCGATCCCGACACTCCGGCTCACCGCCTCTACACCCGGGAATTCTTCGAACTGGTGCGTACCGTACTGGCGCCGGGCGGCGCGGTTTCGCTACACATCGGTTCGCCGGTGTTCAAGCCCGAACTGGTCAAGCGGCTGGTAGCCGACCTGCGCCAGGCCTTCAAGATGGTTCGCCCGCTCGGCCTCTACATCCCGCTCTACGGCACCTACTGGGGACTGGCCTGCGCCTCGGACGAACTCGACCCGGTAGCGCTGAGCGCCGGCGAGGCAGAACAGCGCCTGGCCGAGCGCCAACTGGCCGACCTGCGCTACTACAACGGGGACGTCCACCAGGCGCTGTTCGCGCTGCCCAACTACTTCAGGACCTTGCTGGACTAGTTGGCGGCTGACGCCGGCTGGGTGTTGACGACCGAGTAGAAGACCCGGAACGCGGTATCGCGATCGTAGAAGTAGTCGGCAGCTTCCCGGAACACGTCGAGCAGTGCCTGTCGTTCGGCCTGGTCGAAGCCGCCATTGCCGGGCAGTGCGCGAAGAACGATGACGAATCCCGGCTGGTCCGCCGAGTTGTCCGGTTTCAGTCCCGTCAACGCCTGGTACAACTTGGTGTGGCTGTCACCGAATCCTGACGAAAGCCCGAACCCCTGCGCAATGGCCGACAGCACCGCGGCACGGTCGGAACTGCCCGCGCAATCGGCTTGCAGCCAGCGCTGGTCCAGGCGGGCCGCGCCCTTGCGCAGATCCTCGAGATCGTAGGCACTCAGCGGCAGGACCGCATGGCGGGGGACGTTGCTCAAGGCGCTCATCAGCCTATCCCTCAATACCGGATTTCCGACCACAGCAAAAAAACTTCCCGCAACGATACACGCTTGGGACGCAGGCTGGGGCAGACAATGAATGGCACGGTGCGAACATGCGTCCTATCCTAAGGCACAAAGCGGATCACTGGAAATAGCACCGGTGCAATGTTGTCTCGCGATCCCGCGAGAGCCGCAACCGCAGCAACAGCGCAAGCGACTTCCCGACCGGGGATCAGGCAACGGAGTGCGTGCCTCGGACTTCAGGCCGCGGCGGCCTCGACACCATCGGCGAGCGCATCGATGGCCCGGTCGGTCGCACTGGTATTGTCGATCCATGATGCCCGCCCGCCGGCAAAGAGGTCGGCCAGTTCGCGCCGACCGATCGACCGCGCAATGTCGGGGTAGCGCGTCAGAGCGAAGAGCTTGCGTGATGGGCCGATCCAGGCGATCTTGACCCGCGCGACCGTCCCGTCCTCGAGGGTGAGATCGAGCTGGTCGCCGCGGGCGGCGTCGTCGAGCATCGACTCCGCCAGCGAGCCGAGCGGCTCCTGCAGGGCAGCTGCCGCGGTACTGCTCCGGCGGCTCGGGTCGAAGCGCACGGCGCCATCGGCGCCGACGCTCAGCACCTGCGCGGTGCGCGTGCGCGCTCCGGCTGGCGCTTCCTTGGCCGCGCTGATCGACTTGGCGTGCCATTGCAGCAGGTCGTTGAAGAACTTCTCGCGTTCTTCCTTGCTGATCGCCGTAACCTGGAGACCGCGCATCAACCCGCCAATCAGCCGCGGCAACATCGCTGCCAGGACCGGAATTTCGTCGGGACTCTTGGGCGCAACGCTCCAGAGCAGTTGTTCGCACAGCGCGATCATGTCCTCGAAATCCGAATCCATCGCATTGGGCCGCATGCGGGCATCAGCCATTACCTGAGCCCACCAGCCGTCGAGGAAATCGCGGGCGAACTCCGGCGTGGCTTCGTCACAGCGCGCCCTGATCTCGGAGCGCGCAGCATCATGGGCCACGGCCAGCGTCTCAGCGCGCTGCGCCTCACGAGTCAGTTCGGCGAGCTGGGATGCGCGGCGCTCCGACTCGGCAAAGGAGATCAGGTCGACGCGCCGCAGCGCGCTCTCGAACACCGCCAGGTCGCGATCGAAATTGGCCAGCACCGCATCGACGATCTCGCGCAAGCCAACCAACAGCGGCGAAGCGGGATTAATTTCGGAATCGGGATCAGTTGCGATCTCGGAGATCCGGTCGATGAGCTGGCGCATCGGGTGCTGGCGCCGGGCGAAGAAGCTGCGGTCAAGAAGCGCAGCCTTGACCGCGACCACCTGCAGGCGCAACAACTGCTGCTTGATCAGGTCGGGAACGAGCTTGTCCTGGTAGATGTAGTCGAACACCATCGCGACGATCTCGACCGTCATCTGGTCGAGCGAACTGCCCTTGTTGTGGGCCTGTTCGAGCAGTTCCTCGAGCAGCGCCCCGCTGACCGCAACTTCGCCGGCGGCAAACTGCTGCAGCGAGTCGATCGCCTCGACCAGCGGCTGCTCGACGGCCGGCAGCGGCAGATCCGCCACCCCGAAGGACTGCGGGTCGGAGAGAATCCGGGCAGCGTCGCGCCGGGCATCGCCGCGCCCTTCCTGGAGCTGACGCACCAGGTCCTCGAATGTTTCCAGCAGCTGCATTTGCTGCCGGCCAGGCCCGGCACCGCCACCACCCTGAACCGCGCCTGCACCACCCTGCCCTGCGCCCGAGCCGCCATGCCACGCACCGGCGCCATCCTGCACTTGGCCAGCGCTGTTGCCGGTGGCGGCCGATACCGCGGCCTGCGGCTTTGGCGCCTGCGGGCGGCTGACCACCGCGCGCGGCTTGATCCGCGGCAGGACATGGTTCGACTTCAGGGTTTCGTTGACGTTGGCGTACACCCGATTCAGCCCCGACGAGACATAGGGTTCGAATGCTTCCATCAGCGTCGACTGGATCTCCTTGCTTTGCGCCAGGCTGTTGACGGCGATCTTGAGCGCCTCGAAGACTGCCTCCGGGGAAGCCGGGTGGCTGTCCTCTTCGAACCAGTCGCTGTCGACCAGCGCCGCCAGCCGCGCCCTCACGCCCAGCACTTCATCGGGATCGAGCTTGCTGCTCGAACGGCTCACTATCCTGGTCACTGCCAGCCGGCTTTCGACCTCGTCCTCGTCGACCAGAGCCAGTTCGCTGTCGAGATCCGGCGTGCCGGCAGTGGCGGCCCCGCGCCTGAACATTCGGCGCTCGAAGACATCGACAAAGGAGCGCCGGAAGCGCAGTTCGATCTCGGGGCGGTGCTGGCGCACGAGCGAAACAGCTTCCAGCAGGATCGCCTGCTCCTCGCGCTTGGTCTTCTTGAGCGCCAGGGCAGTAAGTTCATCGCTCATTTTCTCGAGCGCTTCGGATATGGCCCGCGACATCCGCGAGACGACGATCTCGCGGCAATCCTCGAGCAGTTCGAAGCGCCGCCGCGAATCGACCGGAACGTCTGATTCTTCGTCAATGAGCGGCGAATCGATGGGCATGGAGGCCATTGGTGGACATTGGAAAATGGATATTCGTGAGCCTAAGTCCGACCCCGGGGCCGGGTCAATCGCCAACCCCTAGGAGCCGCCGGGAGAGCGGGATGCGCCGACAAACGGCAGGAAAGCGGCGCCGGGCAAGCCACATCCCTAGCGTTCGGCGTTGGCGTCGAGCACCGCCCAGGCGCTCATGTTGACGATCCGCCGCACCGTCGCCGACGGGGTCAGGACGTGGACCGCCCGCGCCGCGCCGAGCAGCACC
>JAHEMI010000088.1 GCA_024643785.1 Burkholderiaceae bacterium | reverse complement strand
GATTGGGCTGCCGCCTCGAACACCTGATCGTCGTCAGTCGGGTTCGAATGAATAGCTGGAGAGCGCTTCCGTGATCGTGTGGCCGAGCGCCTCGCTGTCGAGCGGCTTGGTCATGAAGGTCGTCCGTTCCGGCATGTTCACCCGGTATGCGGGGTTCTCAAGCAGGTCGTGACCGGAGATCAGGATCGCTGGCAGGCACCACCCCACGAGTTCCCGCACCACCCCGATTGCGCCAATGCCGTCGGCATCGTCCGGAAGCTGATAGTCGGTAATGAGCAAATCGGGGAATCGATCGGCGGCGTTGATCAGGGACAGCATTTCCTCGAGCCGGGCGGCGCTCTGGATGTGTGCGCCCCAGGCGCGCAAGCGGTCCGACAATGCCGCCCTTGCCTGGTTGTTGTCCTCCAGGACCGCGACGACCGTGCCCGCGAGATTCACCTTTTCCGGGAGCAGGGCCGCGTCGTGATAGTCGAACCAGGGCGCGTCCGCGCGCGGCAGGCTGATGGTAAATCGCGAACCGCTGCCGAGCCGCGAGGCTACTCCGATGACATGACCCGGAAGCCAGCGCAGCGCGGCGCTGACGTTCGCCAGCCCCAGCCCGACTCCCCGGGACTCGCTGCGTTCGGAATTCTCGATCTGGAAGTACGGCTCGAAAATGCGCTCGCGATAGCCGCGCTCGATGCCCAGCCCGTTGTCGACGACATGAATCTTCACGGTATCGTTGCGCCGCGCCAGCGCGAGCAACACGAAACGTCGCCGCGCTGGTTCTCCCGGCAGGGCGGGCCGCTGGTACTTGATCGCGTTCGCCACGAGGTTGGTTATGGCGCGCTTGAGCTGTTCGCGATGGGTCAGTGCCCAGTGTTCTTCTTCTCCCGCCGGCAGGCGCAGCGCCAGGACTACCCCTGAATGGCGGGCGCTGGGCTCGAAGGAGGTATGCAACTCGCGCAGCAGCAGGGCGAGGTTGACTGGTTCCACCGGCCATTCGGCATTGCGGGACTGCAGCAACGAGAGATTCAGCGTGGCCGAAAGGGTGTCCGCGAGCGATTCGATGGCTTGCGTCAGTGCCGCGAACTGTTCCCGGGTCTCCTCGTCGACGTGTTCGAGTCGTTCGCGCAGCAGCGTTATCCGCAGTCCCAGCGCGGTCAGGGGCTGGCGCACATCGTGGCTCACGGCCGACAGGAACCGCGCGCGTTCCGCGCTCTCGTGCTCTGCGCGGATTCTCAGTTCATCAGATTGCCTTACCAGTCCTTCGGTCTGGCGGTGCGCGGCGTCGAGCTCGCGTCCTCTCTTGAAGAGGTCGCGCGCGCGCCACTCGATGGAACGCTGCTTGAAGTATCCGCCGACACACATTACGGCGGCCGCGCCCGATAGCAGCAGGTCGGGACCTTCTGCGAGCGAACCGGGAAGAAGCCAGGCGTGCGTGGCCAGCAGCGCCAAGGCGCAGGCGCCGACCGCGACCGTAGTGAACAGCGGCGAGAGTCCGTTGACGCCGAACGAGAAGAACGCAATCAGCGCGAGCTCGCTGGCCAGCACCACGGGACGGTAATCGGGACCGAGCGGATCCAGCAGCAGCACCGTGCCAGCCAACACGAAGACCGCCGTGAAGACCGCGGCAGCGGCGCCATGATGGTTGGTCGGGCGACTGCCTGAGACCATTCGCCGCCATATCTCGAGCGCGAGCGCCAGCCCAAGCGAACCAAGCGCCAGGACGCCGGCGCCGCGTGCCAGCACGGCGATAGCGACCGCCAGCAGGAGCGCCGTGGCCTGCAGGACGCGCGCCATCGTGAGCAAATATGCCAAGCCGGCCGCCTGGTAGTCCTGGCGGAATACCCGTTCGCCATCCGCGTCCAAATGCCGCAGCGAGTGGTTGGCGGGCGATGTTCTCATGGCTGCCGCTCGCCTTGCGGGCACGTCGGTGCGCTGACGGCGCGCGCCGTCCCCCGGTAGCCTAGAAAGATTCCGTCGGAGTCGAAAACCGGCTCCCCCGATGTAATGCGCCATTCCTCCTGGCCCGGCTTGACCTTCTGCGAACGCAAGTAGACCTTGTCGTAGAACGGTTGCCGGGTTGCGACCAGGGCGGCGATAACCCACTCTCCCCGGTTGCGCTCGTCGCCGCGGCCGTCGGCTGGCTCCGGCTGAAAGGCGACCAGTCCGATCACCTCGTTCAACGACATTCCGGTCATGCGCGTGTAGGACTCGGAAACATAAGTTATCCGGCCGTCGGCATCGGTTTGCCAATACCAGTCCAGCGACAGTCGCGTAAGGCGGTTGAAATGTTCCTCGGCTAGCATCCGCGCCGCTTCGGCCTGAATTTCAGTAGTGACGTCACGGGTCGTCCCGGCGTAGCCCAGGAAAATATCCTGATCATCGAAAAGGGGCGCTGCGTTGATCCGCCACCACGGTTGCATCGGCAGCCCCGTGATGTGCAGCAACACGTCGCGAATCGGTTCGTGGGAATCGAGCATTGCCCGGTAGCGCGCCAATTGTTCGGGTTCCGGGGTGCAAGGCGGGCTGCAGATGACTTGCCCGACGCGCTCGCCCAGCTCCTGCGCCCGGTGGACGCCGAGGTTGCCCGACATATAGGTGAAGCGATGGTCGGTGTCGGTCTCCCAGTGCCAGTCGCTGGCTAGCGCCGCGAACTGGCGATAGCGGACCTCGCTGCGCGCGAGCTCGGCTTCGGCAGCCGCCTTGCTTTGCTCGAGTGCCAGGCGGCTGAGTGCCTGGCCCAGCACCACGGCGATGCGCTCGCTGAGGCTGACCAGATCGGCATCGAACCAGTCGCGGACCGCCGCCATCAGCGCCAGCAATCCGTGACAGTTCGTGCCCTCGCCAGGCACGGGCGTGACCATGCTCGACTCTATCCCCTGGGCGCGATAGTAGTCGTGAAACTTGCGGGTGCTCTCAAGCTGGAGATACTCGTTGGCGACCACGGTGGTGCGCGTGAGCCAGGCCTGAAAACTTGGTCGCTGCCTGGCGGGGTCGGCGCCATCTTCGCCCAGCCTCATCGTTGCCGGTGTCGACGCGCCAGCCCCGGCTACCAGGTCCAGTTGTTCGTTCGACTCATCGGCCTGATAGTAGGAGACACCTACCAGGCCGCCGGTCTTGTGGAGCACCCGGCAGGTCGTGACTAGTAGTTCCTGGGCGGTCCGGGCGCGCAGCGCGGCTTCGCCCACCTCGCCAAGAGCCGCGTAGAAGCTCTGCGCCCGCGCATGCGCAAGCTCTGCAAGCTTGCGCTCCGTGACGTAACGCCCAGTTCCCTGGTAGCCGAGAAATACCCCGGCGCCATCGAAGCGTGGCGCGCCGCTGATCGATATCCAGCGTCTTGCGCCACCCTCTTCCTGACGCGCGAATTCAAAGTCGCGAAATGGCAGCCGGGCATCGAGCGTGGCGCGATGCCCGGCCCAGTCGTTTTCAGGAAGTTGCGCATCGGGGATATTCCAACGGCATCGCCCCAGAGTGTCGGTCTTGGCGATGCGCGACTGGGCAATTGACAGTCCACTGATCTGGTGTTGTTCGTTTGTCGTCCAGACCCAGTCAGACACGGTGTCGGCCAACTGGCGGTAACGCGCTTCGCTGGCCTCCAAACGCTGCTCGACGCGTTTGCGCTCGGTGATGACGCGCGTGACCCCCCAGTAACCGCTAAACACGCCGTGCTCGTCCCAGACCGGGACTCCCGAGGTGATGCACCAGATTGGGCCCAGCCCGGGTCCGCGCAGCTGCTGGAACTCGATTTCGTTCAAATCGGTGCGCTGCCTGGCCGCCGCGGCCATGCGCCGGGCCATGACGGCCGTCAGTTGACGGTCTTGCCCCCACTCGTTCCTGCCCAGGACTTCGCCGGGCTGCATGCCGCTGACCGCCGCAAACGACGCCGAAACAAAGGTGGTGATGCCGGTGGCGTTGGTTTTCCAGAACCAACCCTTATTGCTGGCGATGTGTTCCAGCAAGGCGAGCAGCTGCAACGGCGGCGGTTCTTCCCCATCATGGTCGGGCGCGGCGAGCAGCCGTTGCTGGGGGCGCGACTTGGAATCAGCGCCGAGCCGCGCGTCATTGGCCTGACGACGCAAGCTGCCGACCGGATCGAGGTCCGGGCCGGACGCAATTTCGGGTCTCGCCCTGTCGCCGCCCATCTTGACATCTCCAAAGCAGTGCCAGCATCTCAGCTGGCACTGGGATTCTTCCATAGAACGCGGCCCAGCAGGCCCGGCACTTCATGTCGAGCGACGCCAGGACTGTTCCGTAACCGTCGTTGGCACGCGCTGGCCAGCAACAGTCACTTACAAATATTCGTCAATTCCCCGGTTTGAAATGGCTATACTCCAACTCTGCTTAATCAGGTTGGGCGGCGCCGGTTGTTCGCGTTAGTGGACGTGCTGGAGCGGAGTGATTTATAAATGTCGAAGCGCTGCCCTGGTTGCGCTTTAGGTCGCTCCCGACCTGGGGATGGAACTGGAAGCGCGTCCCGAACCTGCCGACAGATTTTTTGGCTGGCTCCAGCAGTAGAAAGCGGTGCTATATTTATTGCATGACCATTACCTGAAGCGGAAATCTTTTTCGAAAGGATCTTGATATGAAATTGCTCAAGTTGGTGGCTCTTGGTTTTGCGGCAACATTGGCTTTTGGCAGCGCGTTTGCGGTTCCATCTGGGAAGACGGTTGAATTTGCCGGTGGCGGTGAAGGGAAGGTCGTCTTCGAGGGCAAGGTCCACAAGGACAAGGGCCTGAAATGCAATGATTGCCACAAGTCTCCCAAGCTGTTCGAGAAGGAGGCTGGTGCCGACAAGATCAAGATGTCCGACATGAAGGCCGGCAAGTTCTGCGGCGCCTGCCACGATGGCAAGAAGGCCTTCGCGACCGACGACAAGGCCAACTGCACCAAGTGTCATAAGAAGTAGGGCTTCATTCAGCAGTAGTGGGGGTGGTCGCTGGCCGGCCGGACCAGTTCCGGCCTGACCATCGGCAATCCCCACCCGCTACCCTTTGATTTCGGTCTTGTGGCGCGTTTGTGGGGTCGCAGGTCGGTTCCCGGACGAAGCCCCTCTTGCGTCGCCACGACAGCGCTCGGTGGGGCGCGGCCGCCTCCAGGCCGTGCATTCCGCCCAATTCGGCGCACCCCCAGGCTAACTCCATGGCGATCCTGACCTACCTCACGACCACCCATTTCGACTTCGGCGCGATCAAGGTCCTCGACAAAGAGCTCTCCCGGCTCGGCGTCAAAAGGCCACTGCTGGTAACCGACCGCGGCGTTCGCGCCGCCGGGTTGCTGGAACGAGTCCAGGCAGTGCTGGCCGAGGGCGCTGGGCTGCCGGTGTTCGACGACACGCCTGCCAATCCGACCGAGTCGGCGACGCTGCAGGCCCTCGCCCTTTATCGTGACCAGGAATGCGACGGCGTGGTCTGCCTCGGCGGCGGATCTGCGATGGATCTGGGCAAGGCGGTCGCCCTGTTGGCGGTGTCTGGCGAGCCGCTGGCGCGCTTCGATCCGCTCCAACGCGGCGGCAAGCTCATCACCGGCGTGGCGCCGGTAATCTGTATCCCGACCACCGCCGGCACCGGCAGCGAGGTGTCGGTGGGCTTCGTGATCGTCATGAACGACGGCCGCAAGCTCACCATCGCCGACCCCCGGATCATTCCCAAGGTGGCGATCTGTGATCCTGAACTGACCATGGGGCTGCCGCCGCTGCTTACTGCTGCCACCGGGATGGATGCGATCACCCACTGCATCGAAGCAGTGCTCGCGCCCGCGATCAACCCGCCTGCCGATGGCGTCGGGCTCGACGGGCTGTACCGTGGCTGGCGCGCGATCGAGGCGGCGGTCGCCAACGGCGGCACTGACCAGGACGCGCGCTGGCAGATGATGATGGCCTCGACCGAGGGTGCGATGGCCTTCGTCAAGGGGCTTGGCGCAGTCCACTCGATGAGCCACGCGATCGGCCGGCGCCACGACCTCAAGGCCCACCACGGCACGCTCAACGCCGTGATCCTGCCGACGGTGCTGCGCTTCAACGAGAGCGTCTGCGCGGAAAAGTACGAACGGCTGCGCGCCGCGATGGGGCTGGCCCCGGGTGCTGACCTGGCCGCAGCGGTCGCGGCCATGAACAAGGCGATCGGGCTGCCCTCAGGGCTGGCCGAATTGGGTGTCACCGAGGCGATGATTACCGATCTGGTACCGCATGCCATGGGTGATCTGGCGCACTTCGGCAATCCGCGCCGGGCGAGCGCCGAGGAGTACGCTCAGCTTTACGCCCAGGCGTTGTAGCCGCCACCCAACAGCGGTGACGGGCCGGTTCTCTTAAGGTAAAATGAGAAGATTCGCCTAACACAAACGCAAGGAGCGTTTTCATGACCATCCTGGTCGCTTACGCACCCCGGCCCGAGGGGCGCGCAGCCCTCGACAAGGGCATCGAAATTGCCAGTCGGCGCAACGAGCGCCTGTTGGTCGTGAACGCGATTTCCGGCGGCAACCAGAACGACCCCTCGCTGGCCGACTCCATCGACGTCAGCGCCGTCGAGAAGCGCCTCGCCGCTTCCGGCGTTGAAGGAACCTTCAAGCAGTTTGTCCGCGGCAAGGACGCCGTCGCCGAAATCGTGGAACTGGCCGACAAGCCCGACGTCACGCTGGTGATCGTTGGTCTGCGCAAGCGCAGCCCGATGGGCAAGCTGATCATGGGCAGCGTCTCGCGCGACATCCTGCTGTCGGTCTCCTGCCCGGTCCTGGCGGTCAAGTCACAGGAGTGACCTGGTCCGGCGCGTGCGGCGCGCCGGATAGTTCGATTGTCGCGGGCTCTTAAGACCCCTCTAACCATCGTCCCCGATCATCTGTCGCGTAAGCAATCCATCTACGCGGATCGGGAGTGTCAGATGAACCAGATGACGGCGGTTAGAGCCACCAATGAACTGCACGCGGACGCCTTCATACACGGCGAGAACACGCTGACAGTCATTTCCGAGCAACCTTTCGAACATGTCGCTGCCAGGCTGGAGGGCAGCATCGCGGCCAACGCGATGAACGTCGTCCAGGTACTCGACTTCAATCAGTTGCTGGCCGGCAACGGAATTCGCCTGAGCGGCCGTTGCCGGGTCTACGAAGTCCTCGAGCCGCGACTGGCGGCGCAGCTGGTCGCGGCCGATCCCGCGCTGGCCCATCTGCTGCCCTTGCGGATCGCGATCCACGAGGACGAGGGCGTGACCACCGTCACCGCCCCGATGCCGACCGCGTTCATGACCGAGTTCTCGCACGTGCTCTCGGCAGCGCGGCTTGCCAAGAGCTTCGAGGCCGGGCTCCATCGGGTTCTGTCAGCGCTGCGCTGACCCCGGCAGGCGCGGCCGCCGCTGACGCGGCGGCCTGAGCTCACTACTAGTTAGGCGAAACGCCGGCCCTGGGGGCGGGCGTTGCCAAATCGGCCGGGAGAGCGGGCAATCCGAGCCGGCGCACCGCTGCGCGGCGCCCCATCGGTACCCGTGGACCGGACGTTCTCACGCCGGGCACTTTCGCCCCGCTCCACCGAGTCGTTGGCGGCCTTTGCCGGGCCGCTCTTGATCCACTGCCCGGGGACGCGGTTGGGGCGGTTGGTCGGACGCGAACCGGGCCGGGCGCCGGGGCGGGTACCGGGCCGGGGGCCGGCGCGGCGCTGGGCGATCGGGGCCAGTACGGTCTCGAAGCCCTCGATATCGCGGCGCTCGAGGTCGCGCTTGAGCAACCTCTCGATGTCACGCAACTGGATGCGCTCGTCGGCGCAGACCAGCGAGATCGCCTCGCCGCTGGCGCCGGCGCGCCCGGTGCGGCCGATGCGGTGGACGTAATCCTCGGGCACGTGCGGCAGGTCGTAGTTGACGACATAGGGCAGGTCGTCGATGTCGATGCCGCGCGAGGCGACGTCGGTGGCCACCAGCGCCACCAGCTTGCCACGCTTGAAGTCGGCCAGTGCCTTGGTGCGCACGCTCTGGGTCTTCTCGCCGTGCATCGCCGTCGAGCGGATGCCGGCCTTGTCGAGGTAGCGCGCGAGCGAATCGGCGCCATGCTTGGTGCGGGTGAAGACCAGCACCTGGTTGAGGCCGCGGTTTTCGAAGAGGCTGAGCAGCAGTTCCTTCTTGCGGTCGCGCTCGACCGGAATCACCACCTGGGTCACGTTGGCGGCGGTCGCATTGCGGCTCGCCACTTCGATCGACTTGGGAGTGGTCAAGAACTCGCGCGCCAGCCCCCGGATCTCGTCCGAGAAGGTGGCCGAGAACATCAGGCTCTGGCGTTTCGCCGGCAGCCTGCCGACGATGCTGCGGATGTCGTGGATGAAACCCATGTCGAGCATCCGGTCCGCCTCGTCGAGGATCAGGACCTCGATCCGGCGCAGGTCGAGCGTGCGTTGCTGCATGTGATCCATCAACCGGCCCGGGGTTGCGACCAGGAAGTCGACGCCGCGGCGCAGGGCCTGGAATTGCGGGCCGATGCGGGCGCCGCCGTAGACTGCCAGCGAGCGTACGCGGCTGTTGCGGCCGTAGTCGCGCACACTTTGCTCGACCTGGACCGCGAGTTCGCGGGTCGGCACCAGCACCAGCACGCGCGGCGAGACGCCGTCACGGGGGATGCGGCCAGCCTGGTCATGGTTGAGCATCAGGCGGTGCAGGATGGGCAGCACAAAGGCCGCAGTCTTGCCGGTGCCCGTCTGGGCACAGGCCATCATGTCGTTGCCGGCCAGCACCGCGGGGATCGCCTGTTGCTGGATTGGGGTGGGTGTGGTGTAGCCTTGCGCGCCGATAACGGCGAGCAGCTCGGCCGACAGGCCAAGTTGATTGAAACTCAAAGGGTATGCTCCATGCCGCACGGCCGCCGCGGGTTGCGCGGTTCAGTCCGGTTAGCGGCGTTTCGCGGTGGACGAATCCAGTGCCGCTGATCGACGGGAAGTCTGGGAAGACCGGTCGCGCGACTGATGGGTGCGACCTGAAGGGCTCCCCGAATAGGAGAGCGGGGCGCAATGTAACATAAATCCAGCCCCGGATTCCCAATTATGTTGTTTGTGTGCGCAATGCCGCCGGGTTTGACGACCAATCCGTACCTTACCAACTCCTTTGGGTGATTTCGCCGGACCTAGGTTCGGGGCTATGATTCCGCCCTGTTCGCTCGGCGGGATCCCGCGACGCGGCTGAAACCTATGTCCCGGAGCCAACGCACGCTTTGATCGACCTGCACTGCCACCTGTTGCCCGGAATCGACGACGGTGCGCCCGACCTCGCCACCTCCCTGGCGATGGCGCGCATCGCGGTCTCCGACGGCATCACGGTCACGGCGTGCACGCCACACATCTACCCTGGCCTCTACGAGAATACCGGCGCCGGGATCGCCAGCGCGGTCGCCGAGCTGCAGGCGGCGTTGGGTGCCGAGGGGATCGATTTGCGCCTGGTGACCGGCGCTGACGCCCACCTGACGATCGATCTACTCGCCAAGGTGCGCAGCGGCGCGGTGCCGACGCTGGCCGGGTCGCGCTACCTGCTGCTGGAGCCGCCGCACCACGTCGCGCCGCCGGGTTTCGAGGCCGCGGTGTTCGCAGTGGTTGCGGCGGGATATGTCCCGGTGATCACCCATCCCGAGCGCCTGACCTGGATCGAGGAGCATCACGAAGTCTTCTCGCGCCTGGTCAAGGGCGGCGCCTGGCTGCAGGTGACCGC
>JAHEMI010000087.1 GCA_024643785.1 Burkholderiaceae bacterium | reverse complement strand
AGCTCAGCATCTGGTCGGCGGCGCCGCCGAGCAGCGCCGGGGTCACGTAGTAGCCGATCGCGATGATGAAGACCAGCAGTCCGCCCGCGCCAATGCCGGGCCAGGTCTGCGGCAGGTACACGCGAAAGAACGCGGCCAGCGGCGGGCTGCCGAGCGACACCGCGGCCCGCAGGTAGGTCGGCGGCACCGACTTCATCACGCTGTAGAGCGGCAGGATCATGAATGGCAGCAGGATGTGGGTCATCGAGATGATCACCCCGGTGCGGTTGAAGAGCAGCGTCAGCGGTTCGCTGATCGCGTGCAGCGAAAGGAGCGCCTTGTTGACCAGCCCCTCGCGTTGCAGCAACACGATCCAGGCGGCCACCCGCACCAGGATCGAGGTCCAGAACGGCACCAGTACCAGGATCATCAAGAGGTTGGCGTGGCGATCGCGCAGCGTCGAGAGCCAGTAGGCGAGCGGGTAGCCTAGCAGCAGGCAGAACAGCGTCACCACCCCGCTCACGTAGAAGGTGCGCAGCAGGATTCTTCCGAAGACGCGCTGGTCGGGCGCGACGCGCTCGATCTCGCCGACGGCGTCGCGGCGCAGGTCGACCGAGGTCAGCAGGTAGTCCGGGGTCCAGCGCGAAGAATTCTTGGCGATCGCCTGCCAGTAGGGCAACTCGGCCCAGCGCGGGTCGAGCTCGAGCATCTTGTCGCGCACCTGCGCGGCGTCCATCTGGTCGGCGCGCAGGTCGTCCTGGGTCGCGCGGTAGGTGTCCATGATCAGCGAGCGCGAACCCGGCTTCTCGGCGTTGAGGCGCCGGGCCAGCGCGCCGGCATCGGCGCCGCGTTCGAGGTGACTCAAATCCTGCGCGATCGCGGCGAACGCCGCCGGCGGCGGTTCGCTCTTGCGGTCCCACTGCGCGAGCAGGGCGCTTGATCGTGGCAGAGCGGTGACCACCTCGGGATTCTCGACCGCGCGCACCAGCAGCGCGCCGATCGGCACCAGGAAGGTGGCCAGCAGAAATATCAGCAGGGGAAGAGTGAGCGCCAGCGCGACCATCCGTCGCCGTGCCTGCACGCGCGCGAGCGTGCGGCGAAGTTCGGGGGATCCGATGGCTGGGAGAGTCACGCGGCGCTCACTGTCTTGCTCAGGCCACGCTTATTGCGTCGCCCAGGCGGCGTAGCGCTTCTCGAGCGCTTCGCCCTGGTCGGCCCAGAACTTCACGTTGAACTGCAGCGCATCCTTCGAGTTCGCCGGGGCGCTCGGCAACTTCGCCAGCACCTTGGCATCGAGCATGTCGAATGCCTTGAGGTTGACCGGACCATAGGAGATCAGCTTGGCGTACTCGGCCTGGGCGGCGGGCGTCGAGGCGGCGGCGATGTACTTCATCGCCAGGTCCTTGTTCGGTCCACCCTTGGGGATGACCCAGTAGTCGAGGTCATAGATACCGCCGTACCACGCGATCTGCAGGTTCTTGCCTTCGCGCTGCGCGGCGTCGATGCGGCCGTTGTAGGCCGTGCTCATGACCACGTCGCCGGCCACCAGGAACTGCGGCGGCTGGGCGCCGGCTTCCCACCACTGGATGTTGGGCTTGAGCTCGGTCATCTTCTTGAACGCGCGGTCCGCCCCGGCCGGGGTGGCGAGCACCTTGTAGACGTCGCCGACCTTGACGCCATCGGCCATCAGGGCGAACTCGAGGTTGTAGCGCGCGCCCTTGCGCATCGCGCGCTTGCCGGGATACTTCTTGACGTTCCAGAAGTCGGCCCAGTTCTTGGGCGCCGATTTCAGCTTGCTGGCGTCATAGGCCAGCACCGTCGACCACACGAAGGTCCCCACGCCGCACTCGGTCACCGCCGGTTTGCTGAAGTCGGCCTTGTTGCCGACCTTGGCCCAGTCGATCTTCTCGAACAGGCCCTCGTCGCAACCGCGGGCGACGTCGGGGCTCTCGACCTCGACCACGTCCCAGGTGACGTTCTTGGCTTCGACCATGGCCTTGATCTTGGCCTGTTCACCGTTGTATTCAACGGCTATTACCTTGGCCTTCGAGGTGGCCTCGAAGGGTTCGAAATAGGCCTTCTTCTGGGCATTGCCGTTGGCGCCGCCAAAGTTGACGACCGTCAGTTGGCTCTGCGCGAATGCGGGCAGCGCCACGCATGCGGCCAGCGCTGCGATCAGAGGAATCTTCTTCATCATGAATCTCCCGTCGGGGTTGGACAATGGGCGCGCTAACGCCCCGGTTTGCTACTAGGTATAGATCCGCAAGTGCTGATTGGGAAAGTGCAGCCAGACCGGCTGTCCGGCCTGCGGCTGCGCGTTGCTCGACAGTGCCATGCGCACCTTGGCTTCGGTGTCGTCCGGCAGCGCACAGCGCAGGCGCAAATGGTCGCCAAAATAGATCACGTCGATCACCTTGGCCGGCAGTACGTTGCCGCCGGCCGGTGCGGCGTCGAAATGAGCCGTGATGCGCTCGGGCCGGATCGACCCGAATACCCGCGCGTCGGCCACAGCGGCGTTGACGTTGACGCCGGTGAGCCGTTCCCCGGAAGGCAGCACGATTTCGCATTCGCCGTCACTGACGGCGCCACAGCGGCCCCTGACGAGCGTGCTGTCGCCGACGAAACCAGCCACGAAGCGGTTGCTGGGCGTTTCATAGAGTTTCTCGACGCTGTCGATCATCTGGATGCGGCCATCGTCGAACACCGCCACCCGGTCGCTCATCGTGAGCGCCTCGCCCTGGTCATGGGTGACGTAGACGAAGGTGACGCCGAGCTTGCGGTGCAGTTCCTTCAGCTCGATCTGCATGTGTTCGCGCAACTGCTTGTCGAGCGCGCCGAGCGGCTCGTCCATCAGCACCAGTTGCGGGTCGAAGACCAGCGCCCGGGCGAGCGCGACGCGCTGCTGCTGGCCGCCGGAGAGCTGCGCCGGGTAGCGCGCGTCCAGACCCTCGAGGCGCACCATCTCGAGCGCCCGGGCCACCAGCCGCGCGGACTCGTCCTTGGCGATCCTGCGGACCGTGAGTGGATAGGCGACGTTCTCGGCGATGGTGAGGTGCGGAAAGAGCGCGTAGTTCTGGAACACCACGCCGAAGTTGCGCTTGTGGGGCGGGGTTCGCGAAATCGGCTGGCCATCGAGCAGGATTTCGCCGGCGGTCGGGCTCTCGAAGCCGGCCAGCATCATCAGGCAGGTGGTCTTGCCTGATCCCGAGGGACCCAGCAAGGTGAGGAACTCGCCGCGCTGGATTTCCAGGTTCAGGTCGGGCACGACCAGGGTCGTGCCGTCGTAGGTCTTTTGCACGCCCACAAAAGTGACGAGCGCCTGCGAGTTGGCCAAGAAAAGTCTCCCATCGCCTGGGCTGGTCCGCGCTCGGTACCGAACCGGAGCGGCGGCCGCACCATTATTGAAATCGGCCCGCGCAGCCGGCGGGCCGATCTCAGTATGCCATGGGAGGTTCGGAAACAGGGAGCCGCGCGGCGCCGCGGTTGGTTACTTTGGCGCCGGCCGGCTACGCTTGGTTCACATCCCCAGGTGCACCTTGTATTTCGCCCCGTTAGAGAACAGGCAGGTGCCGGCGCCCTGGCGCGGGGTGTTCATCTGGTACTCGCAGCTCATGTAGGTACCACCGGCGCCATAGGCGCTGGCGATGCCGCGGCGCTCGTCGCCCGACACGCGGGTAGCCTCGCCCACCAGCACGTCGTTGCCGTACTGGAGCTGGAAGCGGCCCTTGCCGGTCATCATGTTGGTGACCGTGCCGGTGACCATTCCGGTCGCACTGGCGATATCGTTTTCGGGATAGAGCCGGGCAGTCAGCGCGGTCGGCATTGGCGCGCCATGGGCGGCGGTGGGCATGGGGGTGCCGGCCGGGGGCAGCGGATAGGTGTAATAGCCCTGTTTGCCCTCGGCATCGACCACCGGGACGACATAGCAGCCGGCCAGCGTGGTAGCGGCGATGCCAAGAATGATCGCGGTTCTGGTTGCGTTGCGAACCGACAGTTGCGTTTTCATATTGCCTCCTGACCTGGTTGGGGGAGCTCGCATTACTGACTCCCGTGAAAACCATGGTGCCGGAGGGGTGCCTACAGCGCGCTTACGGATCGCTTACTTATGGCTTACTTATTCCGCGCTGCCGAGTGCGCTCTCGGCCAGAGCCTGGAGACGCTCCCGCATCGGAATCGCCCATGGCGCGTCGACCTCGAAGGCCAGGAAAGGTCCGCGGTACAGTTCGCGGATGCGCGTCCGGATAGCTGCGACTTTGGTCGTCGCCGCCTTCGCTCCGGGACGATGGGTCGCCGCCTCGAACTCCGCGCCCGCCTGCTCGAGTGCCCACGCGTCGACCCAGAACAGGGTCCGGTTGAGGGACAGGCGGCCCTCACGCAAGACCACTGCCGCCGGATCGCCGAGCAATTTGCGCAGCCGGTGCAGGGTGGTCGTCAGCGAACGCTGGGCCGAGTCGCCGTCGATCCGTGGCCACAGGGCGTCGGCCACCTGCTCCTTGCTCACCTGCTCACCTTCGCAGGCGATCAGCAGTCGCAGCAGGTCGAGGGGGCGCCGCTGGGCCTTGCCGCTTTCGCCGATCGCTTCGCCGTGGCGGGTGAGGCGGAACCCGCCGAGTGTTTGCACCCGGAATGTCCAGGGCCAGTCGGCGATCTCGAGCGGGGGCTGCTCGGGTGCGAGGTCGCGCGTTCGGATCAGGGTGCGCACGTAGTCGGTCTCGATGCCGTGTGCGAGCGCGTGCGCGGCCAGCTTCGCCATCGCTGCCGGGCGCCACCACAGGAAGTTGCGGTAGCCGTACTGGCGCCCGAGCGCCAGACCGGCCCGCAATGCCGCCAGCGCCGGGCGCGGGCGATTGTTCTCCAGCGCGATATGCGCGAAGCTCAGCAGGCCGGTGAATTCGAGGTGCCGGTTGTCGATGCCGCGCGCGATTTCCCGCAGGCGGCGGAGGTGCGCGATGCACTTGCGCTCGTCGCCGCAGGCCGCGAGGATCTGCGCCAGCGCCAGGCGGCACAGGACCTCGAAGTAGGGTCCGCCGGCCTCGATCGCCATGGTGAGCGCCCGCTTCTCGTGCTGTAGTGCGAGCATCATGTCGTCGCGCAGCGCGGCTTCCCAGGCCCGGAAATGGTGGATCAGGCACTGGTTGAGCCGGCCCGTGCCGGTCGCGAGCGGCTCCAGCCGTTGCCAGATTTCGGCTGCTGCCGGGAGGTCGGAGGCAGACAGGGCGCTGCCGTAACCGTGCACCAGCAGCTGCACCGTCCAGGTGCCGACGCCGGTGGCCTCGGCCAGGGCCAGCCCGGCAGCCTCGGTTGCACGGCCCAGGTCCCGCTCGGCGGTCAGCATGTAGAACATCGCCTCGACGTTGTGCAGCGTGATGCGTGAGAACGGGGTCGCTGCCGGGGATTCGGCCTCGGCCTGGGAGGCGGCGATCAGCGCCTGCGCCCGGGGGTACGCGCCAGCCCACATGATCGAGAGTGCCGAGAGGCAGCGCACGAACATCCGCAGGTTGACGTCATCGGTCGATTGGGCGGCGGTAATCGCGCGCTCGATCCAGCGCCCGATGTCGTCGCGGTGCGGCTGGCGCAGTGTCAGCGAGAACACCATCGAACAGGACACCCGCGCGTCGAGCGCCGGGTCATCGAAATCGGGGCCGTTGCCGGCGGCATCGTCGAGTACCGCGATCCAGCGATCAAGCAGCGCAAAGTCGTCGAGTTCATAGAGGATCGCGTCCATCGCGCCCGACGCCGCCATGATCATGCCGTTGCGTTCGGGTGGAGCCGTGGCGGCGAAATGCTCGAAAGCTTCCTCGAAGAGCAGACGGCCCTTGCGCGGCGAGGTCTGGACATGGCTGGCGCCCGCCCAGTACAGCGTCCAGGGGCGCTCCTGCTGCAACTCGAGCGGCAACTCCTCCACCCAGCGCAGCACGGTTTCGCCGCGCCCATGGGCCAGCATCGCCGCGGCGTGCTGCTCGATCATGAGCGCCATCCTCACCCAGTCGCGGCTTTCGCGGTAGAGCGCCACGGCGTCCTCGACCTGGCCGGATTCTTCCAGCAGCGTTGCGGCGCGGCCCTGCAGGCCGCGGCGCTGCTCCTTGGTGAGGGCGTGTTGCCCGCGTTCGATCAGGAATTCGCGAAACATCGGGTGGTACTGGTAGACCGGATCCGGGTGGACCGGGCGGTAGGTCACGAAGTAGTTGTTGCTATAGAGGTCGGCGAGGATTTCACCGGCTCCGTCATCGCCGGTCAGGTCCTGAGCGATGCGTTCGCTCATCTGCGGCAGGAACGCAGTGGCAATCAGGAAACCCTGCACGCGCGCGTCGGATTTCTCGAACAGTTCGCCGGCGAGATAGTCGAACACGATCTTGCGGGTCGAAGGGTCGGGCGGGGCGGTGATCGACCCGGTAGTGCGTGCCTGCTCGAGCATCAGTACCAGCCCGGCGGCCCAGCCCTGGGTCTTGGCGTGCAGTTCGTCGAGGGTCGCGTCATCCCAGCCGGGGCTGGCGGCCTCGTCCACCCGTTGCACGGCACCTCCCGAGCCTGGTCGGCGCTGGGCGACGAGCGCGGCGGTTTCCGCGCGGGTGAGCCGCAATTCGTCCCAGCCCAGAACCGTCAGGGCGCGGCTGGCCCGCAGGCGTGCGAACGTCGCGGGGGGGTCGCCGCGGCTGATCAGGATCGCCCGGCCCCCGGCGGGCAGTTCGCGCAGCGCGACTCGCATCACTTCATGCAGTTCCGACGAACCCGGGATCTCCTGGTAGCCGTCGAATACCACCGCAAAGGGCGGCTGGAGCCGCGCGAACAGGATCTGGAAATAACGGCGCGCGAATTTCGCCAGCCCGGCCTGGTACTCGGGCGTGAGCAACGGCAGTGCCTCGCTGCCCGGCGTTTTGAACTCTTCGGCGGCGCCGCGCAGGTAGTAGAAGAAAGTGGCGACGTCGGTGTCGCCTTCGTCGAGTTCGTACCAGAGGCTGGCGATACCTTCGTGATCGAGGTAGCTGGCGACGGCGGTGGTCTTGCCGCTGCCCGGCGGCCCGGTTACCCATGTGACCGGTACTTCACTGGCGGCAGTGAGCAACGCGAACACCCGTTCGCGTGGCACCACACCGGCGAGCGTCGGGCGGGTGGTCTTGGCGAGGACGGCTGGTCGTTCGTTCGTCATGCCGGCGTCAAGGGAGAAGACGAGTCCATTCTATGATGGGGGTGACGATCAGGGGAGTTGATTTGCGCTATAATGAGAACGATTCCCATTAAGCACCTCTCCCAGCCGGTCACCTGAGACGCCACGATCCGAGATGAAACAAGCCGCCCGCGAGCAGTCGGTAGAAATCAAATTTCCCCTCTTTCGCGGCGAGCGCCGCTTGCGCATCGCGCTGGTGGGCATGCCCAATGCCGGCAAGAGCACGCTCTTCAAGGCGGTATCGAGCGCTGCCCCGCGCTCGGGCAAGCTGGTCGGAACCGGGCGTGCCTACGAAGAGTGCACGGTGCGCATCGGGCTGGACGAAGCCAACCTGATCGAGCTGCCCAGCTTCGAATCGCTCTCCCCGGTCTCGGCCAAGGATCTGCCGGCGCTGCAGTACCTGTTGTGGGGCAACGATCGTCCCGACGTGTCGGGCCACGAACCGGGCGGCCCGCCAGCCCCGTTTCACGCCCCCGACCTGATCATCCAGGTGGTCGATGCCACCAACCTGCGCAGCCACCTCGAACTCACCCTCGAATTGGCCGAGCTCGGCCGCCCGATGGTGATCGCGCTCAACATGATGGACCAGGCCTGGCGCAAGGGGGTCCATGTGAACGTCAGCGCGCTGGCGTTGCGCCTTGGCGTGCCGGTGATTCCGACTGCGGCACTGATGGGGCAGGGCATTTCCGAGCTGTTTCGCACTGCCACCGAGGTGGCCCGGGCGGATCGTTGCCCATTGCCCCAGCCGCTGGCCCCGCATCTGGCGCGCAACCTCGAAGGCCTGGCCGCGGAGCTGAGCAAACCCGAGCTGATGGCCGGCTTCCGGCTGCCGTCGCGGCTGCTGATGATGCAGTACGCGGTCGGGGACCAGTATTTCTCGGGCGAATTGTCGGCCCACTTCCCGGCGCTGGTGCCCGAGCTCGAGCGTTTGCGCGAGGAAGCAGCGCGCGGCCTGCCGCGGCCGCTGGCCGAGGAACTCCACGCCGATCGCCATCATCAGGCGGCCATGCTCTACGAGGCCAGCGCGCGGCTGGGCCCGACCCACGAAGGCCGCGACTGGCGCTATTGGCTCGACGAATTGTTCCTGCACCCCAAGTGGGGGCTGCTGGGCAGCATGGCGGTGTTCGCCGCGGTGCTCTTCATGGTCTTCGAGGTCAGCACCTGGCTGGACAGCGTGACTGCTGCCCGCCTGATCGAGCTCGCTTCGGGCTGGCAGCCGAGCACCCTCTGGGGCGTGGTCGGGCGCGCAGTTGCCGACGGCCTGATCGGACTGATCGGAATCGCGATCCCGTACATGATCCCGCTGGTGCTGCTGCTGATCGTGCTCGAGGAAACCGGGGTGATGCACCGCATCGCCTTCGTGGTTGACCGCGCCTTCCACAGCATCGGTCTGCACGGCGGCGTCGCGGTACCGTTCCTGCTGGGGCTGGGCTGCAACGTGCCGGCGATCGCGGCGGCATCCCGGGTGGCCAGCGGACGGGAGCGGGTCATCGCCTCGGTGCTGATCACCTTCGTGCCGTGCTCGGCGCGCTCGGCCATCATCCTGGCGCTGGCCGGCAAGTACCTCGGCGGGCTGGGGGTGCTGGCGATCTTTGCGCTCACGATGGTGGTGATCGCGGTGATGGGGCGGCTGCTGGCGCGGCGCAATCGTGAGGTCGGGCCGGGCCAGGTGCAGGAGATTCCACCCTACGCGCTGCCCCGGCTGCGGACTCTCGGACTTGAAACCTGGGATCGGACCCGTGACGTGCTGACCATCGTCACCCCGTTGCTGGTGGGCGGCAGCATCGTGCTGGCGCTGCTGGGCCACTTCGGCGCCGACGCGGTCATCAATTCCGCGCTCACCCCGATTACCAGCTGGTGGCTGGGCTTGCCGGTGATCCTGGGCGTGCCGATCCTCTTTGGCATCCTGCGCAAGGAGCTATCGCTGCTGATGGTGTTCCAGGCGCTGGGCACCTTCGAGGTCGGCACCGTGCTCAGCGCGGTGCAGATCACCACCTTCCTGCTCTTCCTGACCTTCTACTTCCCCTGCGTATCGACCTTTGCGGTGATGTTGCGCACCATCGGTCGCCGCGAAGCGCTGATCTCGGTGGCGCTCTCGGTGGGCGTCGCACTGCTGGTCAGCGGCGCGGTGCGCGCGGCGCTCGAGCTCGGGCGGGCACTGGTCTAGCGCCCCAGCAGCCCCTTGATCAGGTCGGCGGGACTGTTCGCCGGCGCCGGCTTGCCGTTGGCGTCATTGGCCGGCTTGCCGATGCCCAGCTTCTGCTCGATGCTGCTGCGCAGCTTCTGCTTGGCGGCGTCAGCCACGGCCCCCGAGAAATCGAGCCGGTAGGAAAGCTTCTCGAACGGACCGGTGATCTTCACCGGGATCGTGACGCCGCGCAGGTTCTCGAGTTCGCGGCCGCCCTGGCCGGCAAGCGTGCCGACAACGGTGGTCTTGAGGAGGTAGTCGACCGCGCCGGCGCCAATGTCGATCGTGCCGGCGCCGCCGACCCGCAGCAGCGGCGATTTCAGGCTCAGGTCGTCGTTGCGGGCCACGCCGTC
>JAHEMI010000086.1 GCA_024643785.1 Burkholderiaceae bacterium | reverse complement strand
GCAATGCTTTTTTGCTATACTGCGCGGCTGAGATTCTGTAGGCGCGTAGCTCAGCTGGTTAGAGCACCACCTTGACATGGTGGGGGTCGTTGGTTCGAGTCCAATCGCGCCTACCAACTTGCAGCCGGTGTTTCGGTTCCGAAACCTGATTGTGTAGAAGACGGCGCCGATGGCGCTGTTTTCATTTTCGGGATTCTGCTTGATGGTCACGATCACCCTTCCAGATGGTTCGCAGCGCAAATTCGATGCGCCGGTGACCGTCGCCGAGTTGGCCGCCTCGATTGGCGCCGGGCTGGCCAAGGCGGCGCTGGCCGGGCGCGTCGACGGGCAACTCGTCGACACCTCCCACCGGATCGCAGCCGATGCCACCGTGGCAATCGTGACCGAGCGCGATCCCGACGGACTCGAAATCATCCGCCACTCGAGCGCCCACCTGCTGGCCTACGCGGTCAAGGAACTGTTCCCGGACGCGCAGGTCACGATCGGGCCGGTGATCGAGAACGGCTTCTACTACGACTTCTCGTACCACCGGCCGTTCACGCCCGAGGACCTGGCGGCGATGGAAGTTCGGATGGCCGAGATCGCCAAGCGTGACGAGCCGGTTACCCGTGAACTCTGGGAGCGCGACGATGCGGTGCGTTTCTTCGAGTCAATTGGCGAGAAGTACAAGGCCGAGCTGATCGCTGCAATCCCGGCCGACCAGCCGATCTCGCTCTACCGCGAGGGTGGTTTTGTCGACCTGTGTCGCGGCCCCCACGTGCCGTCGACGGGCCGGCTCAAGGTCTTCAAGCTGATGAAGCTCGCCGGCGCCTACTGGCGCGGCGACTCGGCCAACGAGATGCTCCAGCGGGTCTACGGCACGGCCTGGACGCGCAAGGACGACCAGGACGCCTACCTCCACATGCTCGAGGAGGCCGAGCGGCGCGACCACCGGCGGCTCGGGCGCGAACTGGACCTCTTCCACCTCCAGGACAACGCCCCGGGGATGGTCTTCTGGCACCCGCGCGGGTGGGTGCTGTGGCAGCAGGTCGAGAACTACATGCGCCGGGTCTACCAGGACAACGGCTATCAGGAAGTCCGCTGTCCGCAGATCCTCGATCGCGCGCTGTGGGAAAAGTCGGGGCACTGGGAGAACTACAAGGAGCACATGTTCACCACCTCGTCGGAGAACCGCGACTACGCGGTCAAGCCGATGAACTGTCCAGGGCACGTGCAGATCTACAACTCGGCGCTGCGCAGCTACCGCGACCTGCCGCTGCGCTATGGCGAGTTCGGCGCCTGCCACCGCAACGAGCCGTCGGGCGCGCTGCACGGGATCATGCGCATCCGTGCCTTCGTCCAGGATGATGGCCACATCTTCTGCACCGAGGACCAGATTCTTGACGAGTGCGTGGCCTATACCGCGCTCTTGCGCAAGGTCTACGCCGATTTCGGTTTCGAGAACATCCTCTACAAGGTCGCCACCAGGCCGGACAAGCGGGTCGGCTCGGAGGAACTCTGGACCAAGGCCGAGGACGCGCTGATGGAAAGCCTGCGCCGCTCGGGCTGCGAATTCGCGGTTTCCCCGGGCGAGGGCGCTTTCTATGGCCCCAAGATCGAATACACGCTCAAGGATGCGCTCGGACGCCAGTGGCAGTGCGGCACGATGCAGGTCGATTTCACCATGCCCGAGCGCCTGGGCGCCGAGTATGTCGCCGAGGACAACACCCGGCGCCACCCGGTCATGCTGCATCGGGCAATCGTGGGCTCGATGGAGCGCTTCCTGGGAATTCTGATCGAGAATTTCGCCGGCGCCTTGCCGATCTGGCTGGCACCGGTGCAGGCTGTGGTCCTGACGATCAGCGAAGGGCAGGATGAATATGCCAGGAAAGTTGCACAAACGCTGAAAAAACAAGGATTTAGGGTCCAGGCCGATTTGCGCAACGAAAAAATCAACTATAAAATCAGGGAGCACAGTCTTCAGAAGCTTCCCTATCTGCTCGTCGTGGGCGATAAGGAACGTGAATCTGGGCAAGTTGCCGTGCGAGCGCGGGGCGGTGCCAATCTCGGAGCCATGTCGCTGGAGGCGTTCATTGAACGCATCGGCGAGGACGTGGCGCAGAGACGGCACAACCCGCTGGCCTAGGGCCAGAGCGCGGCTGTTTTTTATTTGATCGGGGGAGAACGCAGCATAGCTACCGAACGTTCGCATCGCATCAACGCGGAGATTACCGCGCCGACAGTCCGTCTGATGGGTATCGAGAACGAACCCATTGGCATAGTGAATATCCGCGAGGCGCTACAACAGGCCGAGGATGCGGGGGTGGACCTGGTGGAAATTGCGCCACAGGCCGATCCGCCGGTTTGCCGGATGATGGACTACGGGAAGTTCAAGTATCAGGAACAGAAGCGGGCGCACGAAGCTCGTCAGAAGCAGAAGATCATCCAGATCAAGGAAGTAAAATTCCGCCCTGGCACTGACGAAGGCGACTATCAGGTCAAGCTGCGCAACCTCAAGCGGTTCCTCGATGAAGGCGACAAGGCGAAGGTGACGTTACGCTTCCGGGGGCGCGAGATGGCGCATCAGGAATTTGGTTACCGGCTGCTGGAACGGGTCAGGGACGATCTGCTGGAACTGGCGGTAGTGGAGCAGATGCCGAAGATGGAAGGTCGCCAGATGGTCATGGTGCTTTCGCCGAAGAAGAAGTAGGGCGGGGGCAGTAGTAATTGGAGCGGGTTCCGCACGCGGGAGCCGCCCAATCCGGGGATAAACCCCGGGGTGCGTCAGGCCTTGGCTGGCCGGGCGTAACAATAAGCCGAGCAGGTCCGAAAAGATCCGGGACGCGATTCCGGGCACCTGTCGAGGCATTAGAAAAGGAAGGGTTGTCATGCCCAAGATGAAGACCAAGCGGGGCGCTGCGAAGCGCTTCCGGGTGCGCGCTGGCGGTACCATCAAGCGCTCACAGGCGTTCAAGCGCCACATCCTTACCAAGAAAACCACCAAGAACAAGCGCCATTTGCGCGCAACGGTGAACGTCGATGCATCCGACGTGCGCTCGGTCAAGGCCATGATGCCTTACGCCTGAGGAGATCGAGATGCCTAGAGTAAAACGCGGAGTTACGGCGCGCGCGCGCCACAAGAAGATCATCGCCCGGGCGAAGGGCTATCGCGGTCGTCGCAATAACGTCTTCCGGGTGGCCGTGCAAGCGGTCATGCGGGCGGGGCAATATGCCTATCGCGACCGTCGCAACAAGAAGCGGGTGTTCCGCTCGCTGTGGATCGCCCGGATCAATGCCGCGGCCCGTTCGCACGGCATCACCTACAGCTCGTTCATCAACGGGCTCGGGCGTGCCCAGATCGGGATCGACCGCAAGGTGCTGGCCGATCTGGCGGTAAACGACAAACCGGCATTCGCCGCGATTGTCGCGCAGGTCAAAGCAGCCATCGGGGCGGCCTGAGCAGGCGTACCCCGGCCGGCCGGAGGTGCGTCTGACGCGCTGAGGGCCGGATGCCGAAACGGGGCCTTTGCGGGCCCCGTTTCAATTTGAGGTTGCGCCACGGGAGATTCATGGACACAGCAGCGATTGACACCCTGATCGGGCAGGCGCGCGAAACGCTAGCGGCGGCCGCTGATGCGGCGGCTCTGGCCAACGCCAAGGCGCGCTACCTTGGTCGTGATGGTGAACTGACCCGCCGGATGAAGGAACTCGGCAAGGCGGCGCCGGCTGAACGCGCTGCCCAGGGCAAGCGGCTCAACGAGGTCAAGCAGGCGATCGAGGCGCTGGTCGCCGAGCGCGAGGCGCAAATCGAGCGCGCGCTGCTTGCAGAGCGGCTGGCGCAGGAGGCGATCGATGTCACGCTGCCTGGTCGCGGCACCGGACGGGGCGGGCTGCATCCGATCACGCTGACCATTGAGCGGGTCGAGGAGATTTTTCGCTCGATCGGCTTCGACGTTGCCGATGGTCCCGAAATAGAAGAGGACTTCTTCAATTTCACGGCGCTGAACACCCCCGAGAATCACCCCGCGCGCTCGATGCACGACACCTTCTACGTCGAAGGCGGCCTGCTGCTGCGCACCCATACCAGCCCGATGCAAATCCGCTACGCGCGCCTGCACCAGCCGCCGATCCGGGTGATCGCACCGGGCAAGACCTACCGGGTCGACTCCGACGCCACCCATTCGCCAATGTTTCACCAGGTCGAGGGTTTGTGGGTCGACGAGGGCGTCAGCCTGGCCGATCTCAAGAACGTCTATACCGATTTCGTGGCCCAATTCTTCGAGCGCGACGATATCGAGGTGCGTTTCCGCCCCTCCTATTTCCCGTTCACCGAGCCCTCGGCCGAGATCGATATCCGCTTCCCCGATGGCCCGCTGGCAGGGCGCTGGCTCGAGGTCTGCGGTTCCGGGCAGGTCCATCCGAACGTGATCCGCAACATCGGCCTCGATCCGGAACGTTACGTTGGCTTCGCCTTCGGCTCGGGGATCGAGCGCCTCGCGATGTTGCGCTACGGTGTCGGCGACTTGCGCCAGTTCTACGAGAACGACCTGCGCTTCCTGCAGCAGTTCGCGCGTTGACCAGGAACATCCGATGAAGATTCCAGAGAGCTGGCTACGCAGTTTCGTTGACCCCGATTGGAGCAGCGAGCAGTTGGCCAGCGAGCTGACCATGGCTGGCCTCGAGGTTGAGGAAACCAGCGCATTCGCGCCTTCGTTCGAGCGTATCGTGGTTGCCGAGGTGCGCTCCGTGGCGCGCCATCCCCAGGCCGACAAGCTGTCGGTGTGCGAGGTGTTCGACGGCACCGAAGTGCGCCAGATAGTGTGCGGTGCGAGCAACGTGGCTGCAGGCCTGCGGGTGCCATGCGCTCTGCCCGGAGCGGTTCTTCCCGGCGGCATGACCATCGCCGCGGCGCAGTTGCGCGGCGTGGCCAGCAACGGCATGCTCTGCTCGGCACGCGAACTTGGCATTTCGGAAGACCACTCGGGCTTGCTGGAACTGCCCGGTGACGCGCCGATCGGCAGCGACATCCGGGTCTATCTCGATCTCGACGATCCGGTTCATTTGCTCAAGCTGACCCCGAACCTTGCCCACTGCCTGAGCGTGGTTGGCGTGGCGCGCGAAGTGGCGGCCCTGAGCGGAGCGCCGCTCACGATGCCGCGCTTCGCCCCGGCGCCGGTGAGTTTGGAGGAATGCTTGCCGGTGCGCATCGAGGCGGCCGACCTGTGCGGCAGGTTTTCCGGGCGGGTGATCAGGGGCGTCAACGCTCACGCGCCCACACCGGAATGGATGACCAGGCGGCTCGAGCACGCCGGGCAGCGACCCATTTCGGCGCTGGTCGATATCTCCAACTACGTGATGCTCGAACTCGGGCGTCCGACCCACGTCTTCGACCTGGGCAAGATTCGCGCGCCGCTGGTGGTGCGCTGGGCACGGCCCGATGAGCGCCTCGAGCTGCTGAGCGGTCGCACCGTTACCCTGGATCCGGGCATCGGCGTGATCGCCGACGGCGAGGAGGTCGAGAGCATCGCCGGAATCATGGGCGGCGAGCGCACCGCGGTGACGCTCGACACCACCGACGTCTACCTCGAGGCGGCGTTCTGGTGGCCCGATGCGATCGCCGGGCGCACCCGGCAACTCAATTTCGTCACCGACGCCGCCCACCGTTTCGAGCGCGGAGTCGATCCGGCAACCACCGTGGCCCATCTCGAGTATCTTTCGCAACTGGTGCTCGACATCTGCGGCGGGAAGGCCGGGCCGGTCGACGACCAGATCGTCGCGCTGCCGGAGCGCCGTCCGGTGCAGTTGCGCACCGCCCGCGCCAGCAAGGTGATCGGCGCCGAACTGACCGACGCCGAGATCGGCGATATCTTCACGCGCCTCGGGCTGGAGTTCGTGCACCAACCGGGGAGCTTCGCGGTAACTCCGCCGTCCTATCGCTTCGACCTGCAGATCGAGGAGGACCTGATCGAGGAAGTGGCCCGCATCTGGGGCTTCGAGCGCCTCCCGCAGCGCCCCCCGGTAGCGGCCCTGCCGATGCTGTCACGCCCGGAGGGGCGGCGCAGCGCCGTCGCACTCAAGCGCTTGCTGGTAGCGCGCGACTTCCAGGAAGTCATCAACTACAGTTTCGTCGACTCAACCCTCGACGCCCAGCTCTCGCGCGAAGCGACCGTGCGCCTGCTCAACCCGATCGCATCGAATCTCGACGTGATGCGCACCACGCTGCTCGGCGGGCTGATCGACAACTTGCGCTCAAACCTCAATCGCAAGGCGGCGCGGGTACGGCTCTTTGAGGTTGGACGGGTGTTCCGCAAGGATGACGCGGTCAAGTCCGGGCCGCTGGCGGTCAGCGGCATCTCCCAGCCGCGGCACCTGGCGGCACTGGCCTACGGTGATGCCTGCGAGGAGCAGTGGGGCTTGCCCGGTCGCGGCGTCGATTTCTTCGACCTCAAGGGCGACCTGATCACGCTGGCGCCCGAAGAGGAGTGGAACTTTGCGGTCGACACGCATCCCGCCTTGCATCCGGGGCGTTCGGCACGGATCAGCCTGCGCGGCGCGGAAATCGGCTGGATCGGGGAACTTCATCCGGCCCTGCAGCAGCAACTCGAGCTGCCGAAACCGGCGCTGGTCTTCGAAATCGATCTCGAGCCGCTGCTGGCGGTCCAAATCCCGCTGGCTGGCGAGTTGTCGAAGTTTCCGCCGGTGATCCGTGATCTGGCTCTGGTGGTGGCCGAAAGCGTGCCGGCTGCCGAGGTGATCGCGGCGGTTCGGGAGGCCGCACTGGCCGAACCTGTGGCCAAGAGCGTGAAATACGTCAAGTTATTTGACGAATATCGCGGTAAGGGATTGGAAAATAAGGAAAAAAGCCTTGCCCTCCGAATTTGGATGCAAGATACTGACCGCACTTTGGATGAGTCGCAGGTGACCCAGGCCATGCAGGCCATAGTCACCAGGCTGACCGCCGGGCTTGGTGCCCGGCTGCGATAAGGACTCACCGCGCAGAAATGAGATCAGCAACCGAAATGACGCAGCGGGTAGAACAGTTTGATGACCGGATCGAGCCGGCTGGTGCCACGGCTGCGCCGGGCGCACGTAACGGAACCGGCAACGGGTTTACCCTCACCAAGGCCGAGCTGGCCGAGCTGCTCTTTGAAACGGTCGGGTTGAACAAGCGCGAAGCCAAGGATATGGTCGATACCTTCTTTGACGAGATCCGCGACGCCCTCGAGCGTGGCGAGAGCGTCAAGTTGTCGGGGTTCGGCAATTTCCAGTTGCGTGACAAGCCCCAACGCCCCGGACGCAACCCCAAGACCGGAGAAGAAATTCCAATTTGCGCGCGGCGCGTGGTGACCTTCCATGCCAGTCAGAAACTGAAGTCGCAGATCGAGTCGTCGGGCAGCTAGCCCGAGACCCGCCACTGCCACCCGGAACTGCACTGATGTCGATCAAGAGCGAGGCCCCGCTACCACCGATCCCGGCGAAGCGTTACTTCACCATCGGCGAAGTGAGCGAGCTGTGTGCAGTCAAGCCCCACGTCCTGCGCTATTGGGAGCAGGAGTTCACGCAGCTGCGGCCGATGAAGCGGCGCGGCAACCGGCGCTACTACCAGCATCACGAAGTGCTGCTGGTGCGCCGCATCCGCGAACTGCTCTACGAGCACGGCTTTACCATCAGCGGTGCCCGCAACCGGCTCATCGAAGCTTCCCAGAATGGTCGCGGCAAGGCCGCTGAGCCGATCGTGCCGGGCGCCGCGAAGAGCATCGCCAAGCTCGCCAACGGCGAACTGACCGAGGTTCGGGAACAACTTGAAGAAGCGCTCAATCTGCTGCGCATCGAGTGAGTTTTCCACTGCTATAATGCTCGGCTTCGGGGCGTAGCGCAGCCTGGTAGCGCACTTGCATGGGGTGCAAGGGGTCGAGTGTTCGAATCACTCCGTCCCGACCAATATTCAAAGAAGTAGATTTAGAAAGGAGCCACTCTCGGGTGGCTCTTTTCCATTACGCAAGCGCCGCCCTCACTTAGACAGTTCTCAAGTGACGTTCTCGGCAAGATGACGTCATGCACGGAGGGAAGAAATGATGAAACACGCTCATCTTCCTCTGACGATGGGGCGTTCACTGGAACGTACGATTCTGAGATTCCCGACAATGGCTCTTTGAGTCTCAGCAGACACCTAAACTATAGTTTCTGGTCGATATTCTAGATTTGGCCAATCGCTTACTCGTGAAATGGGTAGGTTCGCGGCCGTCGTGTAAGCTTTTGGCACGTTTCCCCGACTAAGCAATGGGCGCACGTGGCCGCCAACTGTGCGGGTGCGTGTCGGGTCAACAATGAGCAAAAAAGGCAATCATGCACGACGTCCTGCCACTGATTCGCAAGAGCAAGTTTCCGCAACTGACGCGCCGTTCGATCGCGACGGTGCAGGTCAATCTGGGCTACCTGTGCAACCAGTCATGCGTGCATTGCCATGTCGGCGCGAGCCCCAACCGGACCGAGCAGATGAGCGCCGAAACCGCGGCGCAGGTGCGCGAGTTCCTGTTCGCCAGCGGCGCCGGCCTGCTCGACCTGACCGGCGGCGCCCCGGAACTGAACGCCAACTTCCGTGACCTGGTAGTGGCTGCGCGGGGGCGCGGCATCAGGGTGATCGACCGCTGCAACCTCACGGTGCTGTTCGAGCCGGGCCAGGAGGATCTGGCCGGGTTTCTCGCCACCAACGCAGTCGAAGTCACCGCCTCGCTGCCGTGCTACCTGGAGGAGAACGTCGATGCCCAGCGCGGGAGCGGCGTCTTTTCCGAGAGCATCAAGGCGTTGCGCCGGCTCAACGATCTGGGCTACGGGCGCGAGCTTGAACTCAACCTGGTCTACAACCCGCAGGGGCCGGTGCTGCCACCTCCCCAGGAGGCGCTCGAGGCCGATTATCGGCGCATGCTCGGCGAGCGTTACGGCATTGTCTTCTCGCGCTTGCTGACCCTGGCCAACATGCCAATCCAGCGGTTCGGCTCGACGCTGGTTTCCAAGGGCCAGTTCGATTCCTACATGGCGTTGCTCCGGGGCGCGCACAGTAACGCGAACCTCGACGCGGTGATGTGCCGCGACACGGTGAGCGTCGACTGGCGTGGCTACCTCTACGACTGCGACTTCAACCAGATGCTGGGGCTGGCGCTGCGCCGCGATGGCGAGCCCAGAAGGCACGTGAGTGAAGTGGCCGGAGAGTCGCTGGCCGGAAATCCGATCGTGGTCGATGGCCATTGCTTCGGCTGCACCGCGGGGCAAGGCAGCTCTTGCGGCGGTGCGCTGGCTCAGTCCGCGCCGGTCGCGGCTGCGGTAGTGCTTTGAGGAACGCCAGAAGGCGCGGGCGAGCGCTGGAGGCGCGATGAGCCGCAACCGGATCTTCCTGCTGGCGCTGGTCGCAGCGGCAATTGCAGCTTTCTTCCTGCTCGATCTCGACCGCTACCTGACGCTGGCCGAAGCCAAGGCGCGCCAGGGCGAGTTGGCCGAGTTGTTTGCGCAGCGTCCGGTTGCGGTGGGGCTGTCGTTCTTTGCCGCGTACGTCGTGATGGCAGCGTTGTCATTGCCGGGCGCGGCGCTGATGACGGTGGTCGCCGGGGCATTTCTCGGGGTCTTCTGGGGCGTGGTGGTGGTCTCGTTCGCCTCCAGCATCGGCGCCACGCTGGCCTTTCTCTTTTCGCGCTTCCTCTTTCGCGACGCGGTCCAGGCGAAGTTCGCGAACCGGCTCGCC
>JAHEMI010000173.1 GCA_024643785.1 Burkholderiaceae bacterium | reverse complement strand
TCGGCGCCGGTCCCGGCGGCTATTCGGCGGCGTTCCGGGCCGCCGACCTGGGCCTGAACACGGTGCTGATCGAGCGCTACGCGAGCCTGGGCGGGGTGTGCCTCAACGTCGGCTGCATCCCTTCCAAGGCGCTGCTGCACACCGCGGCGGTGATCGATGAAACCCGCGCTCTCGCGGCTCACGGAATCACCTTTGGCGAGCCCAAGGTCGATCTCGATCAGTTGCGGGGCTGGAAGGACAAGGTGGTCGGCAAACTCACCGGCGGACTGGCCGGCATGGCCAAGGCGCGCAAGGTCACAGTGGTGCGCGGCTACGGTGCCTTCCTCGACGATCACCACGTCGAAGTCGAGCTGACGACCGGAACCGGGCAGGAGAAATCGGGCGAGAAACAGGTCGTGCGCTTCGAGCAGGCGATCATCGCCGCTGGCAGCCAGGCGGTGCGGCTGCCGTTCCTGCCCGACGACCCGCGGATCGTCACCTCGACCGGCGCTTTGGAACTGGCGTTCAAGCCCCAGCGGATGCTGGTGATCGGCGGCGGAATCATCGGGCTCGAGATGGCCACCGTGTATTCGACCCTGGGCGCTCGGGTCGACGTGGTCGAGATGCTCGACGACCTGATGATGGGACCGGATCGCGACGCGGTGAAGGTCTGGCGGCGTTTCAATGACAAACGTTTCGACAAGGTCATGGTGCGCACCAGGACTGCCAAGGCCGAAGCCACCAAGAAGGGCATCAAGGTCTGGTTCGAGGGCGAGAACGCACCCGCCGAGCCGCAGCTCTACGACCTGGTGCTCTCGGCAGTCGGACGCAGTCCCAACGGGCACAAGATCGCCGCCGAGAAGGCGGGGGTGGCGGTCAGTGACCGCGGCTTCATCGCGGTCGACAGGCAGTTGCGCACCAACGTCGCGCACATCTTCGCGATCGGCGACATCGTCGGTCAGCCGATGCTGGCCCACAAGGCGGTCCACGAGGCCCATGTCGCCGCTGAAGCGGCCGCCGGGCAGAAGA
The DNA here is from genome assembly GCA_024643785.1 of Burkholderiaceae bacterium. Classification (GTDB taxonomy): domain Bacteria; phylum Pseudomonadota; class Gammaproteobacteria; order Burkholderiales; family Burkholderiaceae_E; genus JAGXFR01. The sequence goes on along the minus strand of JAHEMI010000173.1, from coordinate 1,659 downwards.
GCTTCTTCGACGCCCGCGTCATTCCTTCGGTGGCCTATACCGATCCGGAAGTGGCCTGGGTCGGCATTACCGAGGAGGAGGCCAAGGCCAAGGGGATCAAGATCGGCAAGGCGGTTTTCCCATGGGCAGCCTCGGGGCGTGCGATCGCCAATGGCCGCGACGAGGGCTTCACCAAGCTGATCTTCGACGACGAGACCCATCGCCTGATCGGCGGTGCGATCGTTGGCACCCACGCGGGCGACATGATCGGTGAACTGGCGCTGGCCATCGAAATGGGCGCGGATCCGACCGACATCGGCAAGACGATCCATCCCCATCCGACGCTGGGCGAATCGATCGGAATGGCTGCTGAGCTCTTCGAAGGGGTCTGTACCGACCTGCCGCCGAGCCGCAAGCGCTGACCGATAACGGCTAGCGCAGGAAGGCGTCGCGCCAGATCTCGCCCTGGATCGCGAGCAACGCCAGCGCTTCGGCTTCCGAAGCCGCCGGTCGCGAGGCCAGCAACGGGGCGTTGTCGCCGGCGGTGGTGAGCAGGCGGCGCGCGCCGTCGAAGCGGCGGTTCCAGTAGGCGACTTCGAGGCTCTCGATGCGCACGACGCCGCCCGCGGTCGGGGCGTGGACGAAGCGCTGCTCGCCGATGTAGATGCCGACGTGCGAGAAGGGTGCCCGCTGGGTATTGAAGAACACCAGGTCGCCGGGCTGCATCTGCTCGCGATCGATCTCCTGGCCTTCGGAACCGATCTCCTGCGCGCGCCGCGGGAGCGTGGTCCCGGCTGCGCCGCTGAATACATGCCGCACCAGGCCGCTGCAGTCAAAGCCGGTCTCTGGCGAGTCGCCGCCATAGAGGTACGGCACCCCCAGCATTCCCAGTGCCCGCAGCACGATCTCGCCGGCGACGTCAGGCTGCGAGTAGGTCAATTCCGAAGCCTCGCCGGCGCGGCCGGCGAGCGGCAGGCCGCACCATAAGACAACGGCGAGCGCGCGCGCAATGGCGCGGGCAGTGGTGATCGTCGGGCCCCTGGTTCTTTGCATAGGGCGAGGTTAAGGGAGATGGGCTGGTGGGTAAAGACGGGCGGTGCCCGTATGGCAACGCCTGGGGCCCGCTGGTCATACCGATCGTGGCCGGTTGCTCATGCCCCTGGGAGTATCCCACTGAACTACTCGGGGTAAAACGATAGCGGCAATCGTAGGGTCAGAAGCGAGCGTAATATTGTTCGCACACGAACTAAGTTCGTTTTTCCAGCGGGCTGTTCGAACCTAGTGGGGTAGAAATGAAATCGAAACGTTTGCCGATGGCGGCAGCACTAGCGGCCATCTTCGTTGGTGCTGTTCTGGCGTCCACGAGCTTTGCCGGCGGCGCCGGTGGTGGCGGCATGGGCGGTGGTGGCATGGGGGGAGGAATCGGCGGTGGCATGGGCGGCGGTGATGCCGGCGCGGCGGCCGGAATGGGCGGCGGAGCTGTCGGGATGGGCATGAGCGCTCCGGCTGACGCGGCAACGCCAGGCATGACCGGACCACAGGCAATGGCAGCGGCACCGGCGACCATGAACGGAACGCCAGGGACCATGATGGGAACACCGGCAACGATGACGGGAACGCCAGCGACCATGATGGGAACACCGGCAACGATGACGGGAACACCGGCAACCATGATGGACA
>JAHEMI010000172.1 GCA_024643785.1 Burkholderiaceae bacterium | reverse complement strand
CATCACATGGCCGACGTAGTGAATGCTGGAGTCAGGATGCCCTTCGCGCCTGAGGTGCTCGACGCCGCTCGGCTCGGTGACGAAGAACCAGTCGGATCGCCCACCACCAGCACCGCGTCGGGGTGCTCGCGCAGGCACAGTTCCTCGAAGGCCACCATGATGCGCGCCGTCTGCTCGGCGTGACTGCCGCCACCGGCGCCCATGAACACGTCCGGCGCCGGAATGCCGAGTTCCTCGAAGAACACCTCGTTCATGTCACGGTCGTAGTGCTGGCCGGTATGGATGATCTTGAATTTCAAGCCGCCATGAGACTGCAACGCGCGCACGATCGGCGCGATCTTCATGAAGTTGGGGCGGGCGCCGGCGACGAGGTAGAGGGTTTTCATGGGGGGCTCAGTAATGGAATCGCAACTGGGCAATCATCAGCGCGCCATTGTCGACGCAATAGACCATGCGGTGTTCGTCTGTTATTCGGCGCGACCAGAACCCGGAGAGCGCATGCTTCAACGGCTCAGGTTTACCGATTCCTGCAAAGGGCGCGCGCTGTGTTTCACGGATCAGCTGGTTGATTCGCTCGACCACGCGCCGATCTTGCTTCTGCCAATACAGATAGTCTTCCCAGGCTTCGTCAGCAAAGACCAGCTTCACCTGGCAAGCTTCCGCTCCACGCCTTTGCCGGCGTTCAGTTGCGCAGCGGCCGAAAGTAGGCGCCTGGCGTTGGCAGGCGTGCGCAACAGATAGGCGGTCTCCTCGAGCGCCTTGTAGTCCTCGAGCGAGAGCATCACCACGGATTGCTCGCCGTTGCGCGTGATGATCAAAGCTTCGTGGTCATCGCAGACGCGGTCCATTGCGCTGGCGAGGTTGGCACGAACAGTGGTGTAGGTAATCGCATCCATGATCGGATTCCAGATATGTACGCGTTACTGTACATGTGGCATGGTTTCTTGTCCAGCCTGCCACCCATCATCGAACTCGAGTCCGTCTTGCGCGCATGGACCCCATCCTGCGCGACTAAGTGGCCCGGCATTCCAGAATGACGTAGGGCTGCGCGAGGCTCTCACCCCAGCTCGCTGGCCTAATCAACTGCGGCCGCCGCCCGACCCTGGCTTCGCCGCGCAAAACCTTGCGGGCCGCGGAGACGATCACAGCCGGATCGGTGCAGGCGCGTGCCCGAGCCGCCGGCGAGGATGATTCCTTTGCGCTTCATGCTGACCTACCGATCTGATCTTGCATGGCAGTGGCTATTTCCCCGCCACTTCAAGCACCGCTTGCGGATTCGTGCTGGCGATCGCGAGCAAGGTGCGAGCGGCGCCACTGGGCTGCTTGCGACCCTGCTCCCATCCTTGCAATGTTCGCACGGAGACCCCGATAAGCTTGGCGAACTGCGCCTGCGACAGCCCGGTCTTCTTGCGTGCCTCAATTGCGGGCGAGGTGACGACACTGACCTGACCAGCCTTCATCTCGCGCACTGATTGCAGAAGCTCGGCCGCCAGGTCGCGGTCGGCTTCAAAGGCATCCAGCTCCGATCTGGAAAGTTGCCTACTCTTCGAGGGCACGGCGGATCTCCTTCAATTTCTGGCCAGTCAAATTATCGGTCTTCGACTTCGAGTACAGCGTCAGCAAGACAACCTCTCCTTCGGAATCACGCGTGAAGTAGATCACCCTCACTCCGCCGGACTTGCCGGAACCTGCTTTTCCCCAGCGCACTTTGCGGATGCCGCCGGAGTTTGGCACGACAACCCCGGCGGCCGGATGTTCGGCGATGAACGCGGCAAATGCACCGCGTTCTTCCTCGCTCCAGTACAGCGGCCACTGTCGCTGGAACAGCAGCGTTTCGATTACCGTACGCAAAATATAAGTATACGCCTAAGGCGTATAGAGGTCGAGAGGCTTCCGCAATCCATGCGGTAAGCCTACTGCTGGCCAGCGGCGATATTTCGTCCGGACCGATTAGGCTTGATGGATAGCGATTGGAGCGGCGCCAAGCTGCCGCTCACCCCAACTCGCGCGCCAGCACCGCCACAATCCGCTCCACCGCCTTACCGTCCCAGAGCCTGGGCCGGCGCCCGACCTTGGCTTCGCCGCGCAAGACCTTGCGGGCCGCGGCGACGATCACCGCGGGATCGGTGCCGGCGAGCACGTTGGTGCCTTCGTCGACGGTGATCGGGCGCTCGGTGTTCGCGCGGATGGTGATGCACGGCACTCCCAGCGCGCCGCCGGCTTTTCAGCCTGGTAGAGGACGTTATCGACCATCACATGGCCGACGTAGTGAATGCTGGAGTCAGGATGCCCTTCGCGCCTGGGGTGCTCGACGCCGCTCGGCTCGGTGACGAAGAACCAGTCGGATCGCCCACCACCAGCACCGCGTCGGGGTGTTCGCGCAGGCACAGTTCCTCGAAGGCCACCATGATGCGCGCGGTCTGCTCGGCGTGACTGCCGCCACCGGCGCCCATGAACACGTCCGGCGCCGGAATGCCGAGCTCCTCGAAGAACACCTCGTTCATGTCGCGGTCGTAGTGCTGGCCGGTATGGATGATCTTGAAGGCCAAACCACCGTGGGCCTGGAGCGCACGCACGATCGGCGCGATCTTCATGAAGTTGGGGCGGGCACCGGCGACGAGGTAGAGGGTTTTCATGTGGATTGTGGGTTTCGGGTCATGGCTGGATTATCGGC
>JAHEMI010000085.1 GCA_024643785.1 Burkholderiaceae bacterium | reverse complement strand
AGCACCCGCTCGGCCTCCGGCCCTTGCAGCGCGATCAGCGCCGCGTCGATCCACTTGAATTCGACCTCGGGACAGCGCTGCTCGAGCAGCGCGAAGTCGTGATCGCGGTTGCCGGCATTGACGATCAGCCGGATTTCGTCGGCCAGGCGCACCAGCATCAGGTCATCCTCGACCCCGCCGGCGTCGTTGAGCAGCAGCGAATACTTCTGGATGCCGACAGCCCAATTGTCGAAGTCCAGTGGCAGGGCGCGCTCCAGCGCCGCATATAGGGTCGACATCTGGCCGTCGCGCGCCCGGGCGCTCACCTGGCCCATGTGGGAAACGTCGAACAGCCCGGCCTGCTCGCGGGTGTGCAGGTGTTCGCTGCGCAGGCCCGCGGGATACTGGATCGGCATGTCGTAGCCGGCAAAACCGCCGAAGCGCGCACCGAGGGCGCGATGCACGGCGTCGAGCGGGATGTGTTTGAGATCGCTCATTGCGCGGCTCCGGTTGATTGATCGGCGGACGCTGGCGGCAGCGTGCACACCAGCTGGCGGTCACCCGCGACGTTGTCGACGCGCTTGACGTAGGGCCAGAACTTGGCTTCCCGCAGGTACGGCAGCGGGTAGGCGGCGACTTCCCGCGAGTACGAGTGGCGCCACTCGCCGGCAATTTCGGCCGCGGTGTGCGGCGCCCACTTGAGCGGATTGTCGACGGGGTCGAAATCGCCCCGTTCGATCGCGAGCAGTTCCCCGTGGATCGACAGCATCGCGTCGCAGAAACGGTCGAGTTCGGCCAGCGATTCCGACTCGGTCGGCTCGACCATCAGGGTATCGGCGACCGGGAACGACAGCGTCGGCGCGTGGAAGCCGTAGTCGATCAGTCGCTTGGCGACGTCCTCGGCGCTGATTCCGTAGCTTGCCTTGAGGTGGCGCAGGTCGAGGATGCACTCGTGGGCGACGCGGCCGTTCTCGCCGCGATAGAGCACCGGGAAAGCATGCTGCAACCGCGCCGCGACGTAGTTCGCGTTGATGATCGCCAGCTCGGTGGCCTTGCGAACGCCGCTGGCGCCGAGCATGCGCACATACATCCACGACACCACGGTAATCAGGGCGCTGCCGAAGGTCGCCGACGACACCGGTGCGCCGTGACCGGCGACCGGGTTGCCGGGGGAATTGCCGGCGGGCAGATTTTCGCCGCGGGCGCGCCCTTCGCCGAAGGGGTCGGCCGGCAGGAACGGGGCGAGGTGGGCAGCGACCGCGATCGGACCGGCGCCGGGTCCGCCGCCGCCGTGCGGAATCGCGAAGGTCTTGTGCAGGTTCATGTGGCAGACGTCGGCCCCGATCAGCCCCGGCGCCGTCAGGCCGGCCTGGGCATTGAGATTGGCGCCGTCCATGTACACCTGTCCGCCGGCGTCATGGATGACTGCGCAGATCTCGCGGATCGAGCCCTCGAACACCCCGTGGGTCGACGGATAGGTGACCATCAGCGCGGCGAGGCGCCCGGCGTGCTCCCCGGCCTTGGCGCGCAGGTCCGCGACATCGATGTTGCCGTTGGCGTCGCAGGCGACGGTGACGATGTTCATCCCGAGCATCTGGGCGCTGGCCGGGTTGGTGCCGTGCGCCGAGGCCGGGATCAGGCAGACGTCGCGCTCTGCCTGGCCGATCGATTCGAGATAGTGCAGGATCGACTGCAGCCCGGCGTACTCGCCCTGCGCTCCGGAGTTGGGCTGGAACGAGACCGCGGCAAAGCCGGTGATCTCGGCGAGCCAGGCCCCGAGATCCTCGAGCATGCGCTGGTAGCCGCGCGCCTGCGACAGCGGGACGAAGGGATGCAGCGCGGCCATCTCGGGCCAGGTGACCGGCGCCATCTCGGCCGCGGCATTGAGCTTCATGGTGCACGAGCCCAGCGCGATCATCGAGTGGACCAGCGAGATGTCGCGGTTCTCGAGTTTCTTGAGATAGCGCATGAACTCGGTTTCGCTGCGGTAGCGGCTGAACACCTGGTGCGTGAGCACGCGATCGCTGCGCAGTTGCTCCGGCACGATCGATTCCGGCGCCGCCGACAGGGTCGCGATGGCGCCCTGGATCACGCCGGGGTGGAGCCGCTCGCCGGTCAGCACGAACACCAGGTCGCCGAGGTCGGCGAGGGTGACCGTTTCGTCGAGACTGATCGCGAAGCGCGCGGGGGCGTCGAGACCCTGGAATTCGCGCAGGTTGATGCGCGAGAGCGCGGCCCGTTCGCGGATTTCCGCCGCGGCACTGCCGGCATCGAAGACCAGCGTGTCGAAGAACTGTCCGTACGCCGGGCGCAGCGCGTCGCCGACCAGTTGCACCAGTGCGCGGGCCAGGGCATTGACCCGCAGCGCGATCCGGCGCAGGCCGTCGGGACCGTGGTAGACGGCATAGAGGGCGGCCATGTTGGCGAGCAGCGCCTGGGCCGTGCAGATATTGCTGGTCGCCTTGTCGCGCCGGATATGCTGCTCGCGGGTCTGCAGCGCCATGCGCAGCGCGCTGGCACCGGAGGCGTCCTTCGAGACCCCGATGATCCGTCCCGGCAGCATCCGCACCAGATCGGCGCGCCCGGCCATGAACGCGGCGTGCGGGCCGCCGAAGCCCATCGGCACGCCGAAGCGCTGCGACGAGCCAATGGCGATGTCGGCGCCGATCGCGCCGGGCGACTCGATGATCATCAGCGCCAGCAGGTCGGAGCCGACGCAGACGCGGGCTCCGGCGTCGTGCAGCGCCGCAATCACGGCGCGGTAGTCGCGCACGCGGCCGAGCGTGTCGGGCGACTGGAGATGGGCACCGAACACGCTCGCCGGGTCAAGGGCGTCTACTTCGCCGACTACCAGCTCGATCTCCATCCAGCGCGCGCGGGTGTGCAGCACGGCGATGACTTGCGGGTGCGTGGCCGCTTCCACGAAGTAGCGGTTGCTGGCCTGCTTGGAAGCGCGGCGGCAGACTGCCATCGCCTCGGCGGCCGCGGTGGCTTCGTCGAGCAGCGAGGCGTTGGCGATCGGCAGTCCGGTGAGGTCGATCACCATCTGCTGGAAAGTCAGCATCGCTTCGAGCCGCCCCTGGGAGACCTCGGCCTGGTAGGGGGTGTAGGCGGTGTACCAGCCCGGGTTCTCGAGCACGTTGCGCCGGATCGGCTCGGGCGTGATGGTGCCGTAGTAGCCGGCGCCGATGTACGAGCGCCAGACCTGGTTATGGCTGGCGATTTCGCGCAGCTGCGCGAGCGCGGCCGCCTCGGGCACCGGATCTGGCAGCGCGAGCTGGCCCTCGCGCCGGATGCTCGCCGGAACGGTCTGCGCGATCAGTTCCTCGCGCGATTCCACGCCCAGGACGGCGAGCATGCGCGCCTCCTCGGCGGGGCCTGATCCCAGGTGCCGGGAGTGAAACTCGTCGGCGCCAAAAAGCGCGGCGACGCCGTTGGTGACTTGCTCAGCTTGACTCATCTGCAACTCGCGTTTGGTGGTAGGCGCGCAATGGGCGCGGCGGGCCACGGCGGTGGCCCGAATCACGGGATCGTCCGGTCAGTCGCTGCCGGGACCGGCGGTGTAGTCCCCCGCCGAGAGCAGGGTGCCCAGTTCGGCGGCGTCGGACGGTCGAATCTGGATCAGCCAGCCGGTGCCGTAGGGATCCTCGTTGACCTGTTGCGGAGCATCGGCAAGTGCCTCGTTGACCGCCACGATCTCGCCGCCGAGCGGCGCGTAGGCGTCGGAGGCCGCCTTGGTCGACTCAACCACGATCAGCGATTCGCCGCGCGCGACCTTGCGGCCGACGTCGGGCAGCTCGACATAGACCATCTCGCCGAGCGCCGCTTGCGCGTGGTCGGTGATGCCGACGGTGACGGTGCCGTCAGGGTTGGCGCGGACCCATTCGTGGGTTTCGGTGTACTTGAGATCGGCAGGATTTTCCAAGGCCAGGCTCCACATGTCCCGGCCGGAGCCGGTTACGGTTTCAGGGAACCCCCTCTGTCCATTTGCCTGAGAGATTCGGTGCCGGACGGTGCTGTACCGTGCGAACACCTGCTTCCTTCGGCGAGGCATCGCGCCAGGCGCGTGCCTACTCTCCAGAGGGTCGCATCGGTGCCAGTCCTTTTGCCTGAGAGTTTTCGGGGCGATACACCTTCGGCGCCTGCCCCCGGTAATGCTGGTTGCAGGTCTCTCCCGGCACGTCATTGCGACCAACCAGCAGCTTGCCAATACCCGGTCGTCCTGTCAAATGTCCCTGTGCCCTTAGTCCGGGATCGTGCCGGCGCGGCGCCCCGGCCAGGTCACCAGCGCGATTCCGGCGGCAGCGCAGCCGAAGGCCAGCAGGTGGGCGGGACCGAGGTGTTCGCCGAGGAAGGAGACGCCGACCACGCTGGCGGCAATCGGCATGGCGATCGTGAATACCCCGCTGTGGCTTGCCGGCACGTGGCGCAGGCCGCTCAACCAGAGCCAGGTCGAGAACATGCTCGCCGAGAGTGCGTAGAAGACCAGCAGGCCCCAGAGCCCGACGCTGACCGAGCCGAAGGCGAAGTCGCGCGCCTGCCACAGGCCGAGCGGCGTCATCAGGGCCAGGCCGATCAGATTGATCAGCGCCGAGATCCGCCGCGGCGAGAGCGTGGCGGTCAGTTGCTTGCCAAGGATCACGTAGACCGCCTCGCAGAGCACCGCGCCGGCGACCAGCAGGTTGCCGAGCGCGCTTGAAGTCGCGCCGGGACTGCCGGCGCGGCCCAGCGTCAGGATCCCCAGTCCCGCTACCGCCAGTGCCACCGAGGCCGCGACCCGCCACCCGACGCGCTCGCGCAGGAACAGCCACGACAGCGCCGCGACGGCTGCGGGCAGCGAACTGAGGATTACGCCCGAGGCCGTGGCCGAGGTGAGCGAGACGCCGATGAGCATGCAGATCGAGAACAGGAAGTTGCCGAAGAACGACTGCACCAGCAGCGCGCGCCGGCTGCGCCGGTCGAGCGTGACGTCGCCGGGGCCGCGCCGGGCCCAGGGAATCATCACCACCGAGGCGATCGCAAAGCGCAGCCAGGCCAGCAGGAAGACCGGGAACGCCGCGGTCAGCGGCTTGGCCAGCGCGACATAGGTGCCCACCAGCGACATTCCAGCTGCCAGCAGCAGGTACCCGGTCCAGCGTCCGTGGTCGCTCATCACCGCGCCGCGAGCGGGCTCAGCGGGTTTATCGGTATCATCTGGCTGTGCTCTGCCACTGGGGGCATGCTTTCCCTTTTTCGAGATGGCACGATGAACGACGCATCGGCATTCCGTTTCGCAGACTCCGCCGCGGCGCCCGCCGCCGGGCGCCAGGCCCAGGTGGTCGCGGCGCTCGCCAAGATTGTGCCCCAAAGCGCGATCCTCTCGCGGGTCGAGGACACCAGGCCCTATGAGTGCGATGCGCTCAGCGCCTACCGCCAGCTGCCAATGGTGGTCGTCATCCCGGAGACCGAGGAGCAGGTCTGCGCGATCCTGCGTACCTGCCGCGAACTCGACGTGCCGGTGGTGGCGCGTGGCGCCGGCACCAGCCTTTCTGGCGGCGCCATGCCCCACGGCCTGGGGGTGGTCCTGTCGTTGGCGCGTTTCAAGCGCATCATCGCGCTCGACCGCAAGTCGCGCACTGCGCGGGTCGAGCCGGGGGTGCGCAACGCCGCGATCTCGGACGCGGCGGCGCCCTACGGGCTGTACTACGCGCCCGATCCTTCCTCGCAGATCGCCTGCACGATCGGCGGCAACGTCGCCGAGAACTCGGGCGGCGTGCATTGCCTCAAGTACGGGCTGACCATCCACAACGTCCTGCGGGTCAGGGCCGTGACCATCGAGGGCGAGGTCGTCGAATTCGGTTCCGGGGCGCCCGATTCCCCGGGACTCGACCTGCTGGCACTGGTGATCGGCTCCGAAGGGATGCTCTGCGTGATCACCGAGGTCACGGTCAAGCTGATCCCGCGACCGGTGCTGGCGCGGGTGCTGATGGCCTCGTTCGACGACGTCCGCCAGGCGGGCAACGCGGTGGCTGACATCATCGCGGCCGGCATCATTCCCGCGGGACTCGAGATGATGGACCGCAAGGCGGTGGTGGCCGTCGAGCAGTTCGTCCACGCCGGCTACGACGTCGATGCGGCCGCGATCCTGCTGGCCGAATCCGACGGCACTCCCGAGGAGGTCGAGGAGGAGATTGCGCGCATGCAGGAGGTGCTGCGCGCGAGCGGCGTTACCGCGATCCGGGTTTCGGCTTCCGAAGCCGAGCGCCAGCTCTTCTGGTCGGGACGCAAGAACGCGTTTCCGGCCGCCGGCCGGGTTTCGCCCGACTACTACTGCATGGACGGGACCATTCCGCGCCGCCGGATCGGCGAAATGCTCGAGGCGATCACGGCAATGGAAGGGCGCCACAACCTGCACTGCATGAACGTGTTCCACGCCGGCGACGGCAACCTCCATCCGCTGATCCTGTTCGACGCCAACGACCTCGATGAATGGCATCGCGCCGAGGCGTTCGGTGCCGAGATCCTCGAGCTCTGCGTCGCCTTCGGCGGCACCATCACCGGCGAGCATGGCGTCGGGGTCGAGAAGGTCGCCTCGATGATCGCCCAGTTCACGCGCGAGGAATGCACCGCGTTCGCAGCGGTCAAGGAGGCCTTCGACGAACCGGGGCTGCTCAATCCGGGCAAGGTGATCCCGACACTGGTGCGCTGCGTCGAATACGGCAAGCTCAGCCTCAGGGCGGGGCAGATGGCCTTCCCGGACGGGCCGCGATTCTGATGGGGGCGCTGCGATGAACCACGACCAGTTGCGCCAGGCACCCTCCGAGCTGGCCGGGCTGCGCGAGCGCATCCGCTCGGCCCAGGCCCGGGGCACGCCGCTGCGGCTGCAGGGCGGCGGCACCAAGGACTTCTACGGCGCGGCGCTCACCGGCGAGGTGCTCGACACCCGCTGCTACCGCGGCGTGGTCAGCTACGAACCAACCGAGCTGGTGATCACGGCGCGCTGCGGTACCCCGCTCGCGGAGCTGCGCAGCGTGCTCGCCGAGAAGGGCCAGATGCTGCCGTTCGAACCGCCGGCATTCGGTCCCGACGCCACGATCGGCGGAACCATCGCCGCCGGGCTCGCCGGACCGCGCCGGATGGCCGCCGGCGCGGCGCGCGACTTCGTGCTCGGCGTTGCGCTGCTCGACGGTCGCGGCGAGTGGCTGGAGTTTGGTGGCCGGGTGATGAAGAACGTCGCCGGGTATGACGTTTCCCGACTGGCCTGCGGCGCGCTCGGGACGCTGGGCCTGATCGCCGAGGTATCCCTCAAGGTGATGCCGGTTCCGGCCGCTGAGACCAGCGTGCTGATCGCGGCAACCGAGGCCGAGGCGTTGGCCCTCACCAGCGGCTGGGCGGGGCGCCCGCTGCCGGTATCGGCGACCAGCTGGTCGGAGGGCGAGTTGCGGGTCAGGCTCTCCGGGGCCGTGGCCGCGGTGGCCGAGGCCGCGAGCGCTTTCGCTGCCGATCATGGCGCCGCAACCATTGCCGCGGCCGATGCGCTGCGCCACTGGGAGCAAGTGCGCGAGCACCAGACCGGGTTCTTCGCCGGCGAAGCGGTGCTCTGGCGGATTGCGCTGCCCGATACCGCCGCGCCGCTGGGCTTGCCAGGCACGACACTGATCGAGTGGAACGGGGCGCAGCGCTGGCTGCGCACCCCGGCACCGGAAAGCGAAATCCGGGCGGCGGCCCGGGCCGCCGGCGGCCACGCCACCGCGTTTCGGGGCGGCAAGCGCGGGGCGGGCGTGTTCGAGCAGTTGCCGGCGCCGCTGGCTGCCATCCACCGCCGCCTCAAGGCCCGTTTCGACCCGGCTGGGATCCTCAACCCGGGGCGGATGTTCCCGGACCTCTAGGAAGCGACGATGGAAACCCACCTCGCCGAGTGGATTGCCGGAACGCCTGCCGGGATTGAGGCCGAGGAGGTCCTGCGCAGCTGCGTGCACTGCGGTTTCTGCACCGCCACCTGCCCGACCTACCAGTTGCTCGGCGACGAACTCGACGGACCACGCGGGCGGATTTACCTGATCAAGCAGGTACTCGAGGGGCAGGAGTTCACCGCCGCGACCGCGCTGCACCTTGATCGCTGCCTGACCTGCCGCAGTTGTGAGTCCACCTGCCCGTCGGGCGTGCGCTATGGGCGGCTGCTTGACATCGGCCGCGAGGTGGTCGACGAGCGCCTGGCGCGCCCGTTCGCCGAGCGCTCACTGCGCTGGCTGCTCCGCGAGGGCCTGACCAGCCGGCGGCTGTTCTCCCTGGCGATGGGCGCGGGCAAGTTCGTCCGCCCGCTGCTGCCGGCGGCGGTGCGCGCCAAGGTTCCCGAGCGGCGCGATCCCGGCCAGTGGCCGGGCAGGAAACACGCCCGCAAGGTGCTGATCCTCAACGGCTGCGTCCAGCCGGCGATGCAACCAGGCATCGACTCGGCAACCGCGCGGGTGCTCGACCGGATCGGTGTCGAGGTGATCCAGGATCGCGACTCGGGGTGTTGCGGGGCGATCCGCCAGCACCTCGGTGATCCGGCCGGGGCGCTGGACGACCTGCGGCGCAACATCGACGCCTGGTGGCCGCTGATCGAGCCCGGCGCGAAATCCGGCGTCGAGGCCATCGTGGTCAACGCTTCAGGTTGCGGCGTGATGGTCCAGGACTATGGCCATCTGCTGCGCAATGACGAACGTTATGCCCCGCGCGCGGCGCGGGTGAGCGAGCTGACCCGCGACCCGGCCCAGTGGCTGCCCGAAGAGCTCGATCGCGCCGGGCTCAAGCTCCAGGTCGCGGGCGCGCGCATCGTATTCCACGCGCCGTGCTCGCTGCAGCACGGCATGCGGGTGCGCGGCGCGGTGGAGAAATTGCTGGCCGGAGTCGGGGTGGAAGTCCTGCCCGTGGCCGATTCCCACCTCTGCTGCGGTTCGGCCGGTACCTACTCGGTATTCCAGGCCGAAATCTCCCAGCAGTTGCGCGCCAACAAGCTTGCGGCGCTCGAAGCCGGCGCGCCCGAGCTGATCCTGTCGGCCAACGTCGGCTGCATCACCCACCTGCAGTCGGGAACCGGCACGCCGGTAAGGCACTGGCTCGAGTGGCTCGACGAGGCGATGGCGCGCGGCCTGGTCGCCGGCCGTTCCTGAGGCCCAAAGATTGCGAACATTGACGGAGCAAAGACGAAACATGGAACTGACAAGAAATGCGTTCAAGCACGGCCTGCGTGCCGGGGTTCCCCAGATCGGGCTGTGGTCGAGCCTGGCCTCGAGCTACACGGTCGAAGTGATCGCCGGCGCCGGGCTCGACTGGATCCTGCTCGACTGCGAGCACGCGCCCAACGACCTCGAGAGCGTCCTGGGGCAATTGCAGGCTGCTGCGGCTTATCCGACCACGCCGATCGTGCGCGTGCCCTGGAACGACATGGTGGCCATCAAGCGGGTGCTCGACGTTGGCGCCCAGAGCCTGCTGGTGCCGTTCGTCTGCAATGCCCGCGAGGCGGAACTGGCGGTGTCCTACACGCGTTATCCGCCCCAGGGCGTACGCGGGGTGGGCGGCACCACCCGGGCGACCAGGTTCGGGCGGATCCGCGACTACGCGGGGCGGGTCCAGGAGGAACTGTGCCTGCTGGTGCAGGTTGAAACCGGCGAGGCACTCGAGCATATCGAGGAGATCTGCGCGGTCGACGGGGTTGACGGCATCTTTATCGGGCCGGCGGACCTGCACGCGTCGCTGGGCTATCCCGGCGAAACCGCCAACCCTGCGGTCAAGCCGGTCATCGACGACGCGATCCGCCGGATCCGTCGGGCCGGCAAGGCGCCGGGAATCCTCACGGGCGTCGACGCCGATATCCAGCGCTGGCTCGCCGCCGGCGCCCTGTTCGTCGCCGTCGGCTCGGATGTCGGGGTGCTGGCGCGCGG
>JAHEMI010000171.1 GCA_024643785.1 Burkholderiaceae bacterium | reverse complement strand
TCAGGGTTGGCCGCTGCGGCGCGCCTTTCCGGCCAAAACGCTCGACGCCGTCGAGGCTGCGATCAGCGCCGGCGAGCAGCGTCACAGCGCCGAACTGCGCTTCGTGGTCGAAGCCCGTCTGGGACCGGCAGCGGTCTGGGCCGGGGTGACGCCGCGCACGCGCGCCACGGCACTGTTCTCGGAACTCGGCGTCTGGGATACCGCGGCGAACAACGGGGTGCTGGTCTACGTGTTGCTCGCCGATCGCGCGGTCGAAATCGTCGCTGACCGCAGCGCCCGCGAAAGGGTCGAGTCCGAGGTGTGGAACGAGGCTTGCGCGACCATGACCGCGGCCTTTGCGGCGGGTGACTACGAAGGCGGCACCGTGCGCGCCCTCGGTCGCCTGGCCTATGCCCTGGCCGCAGCCTTCCCCGCCAGGGCCGACAATCCTGACGAACTGCCCAACCGGCCAACAGTGCTCTGAGCTTGCGCGGCGCTCCGGCGTTCAGGCGCGCTGCGGTGGCGCAGTCGCGCCGCTCTGGCGGGTCACCAGCCAAACGCCCAGGCAGGCCGCCGCAGCCCCGGCCAGGCTCAGGCGGTCGGGAGATACCCTGAAGATCAGCCATTCGACGCCGAGCGTCACGACCGGTGTCAGGTAGAGCAGACTGGTGACCCGGGTCGCGGCGCCGCGGCGCATCAGCCAGTGCAGCGCGCTCACCGCGAGCAGAGTGGCGAACACCACCAGGAAGAGCGTGGCGCCAAAGAGGCGCGCGCTCGGGCGCAGATCGAACCCCTCGACCAGCCAGGCAAGCGGAGCGAACAGGGCCAGCGTCGCAGCCGTCTGGATCAGGCTCGCCGAGCGCAGGTCGACCGCCGGGCAGAAGCGGCGCTGGTAGAGAGTCGCGGTCGAGATCGAGGCCAGCGCGAAAAGTGCGCAGCTGAGTCCCGCGACGGTCATGGTGCGCAGGTCCAGCCCCCGCCAGACGATGCCGGTGACGCCGAGCAAGCCCACCGCCACGCCTAACCACTGCAGCGGCTCGAGCCGGTCGCGTCCCCGGGCAGTCAGCCAGAGAGCGGTGACCAGCGGCTGGAACGCGAGGATCAGCGCCGACATCGACGCCGACAGGCCAAGGAACTGCGCGTAGTGGCTGCCGCCGAGGTTGAAGCCGTGCATCAGCAACCCGGCCACGATGATGTGCAGCCATTCGGCCCGAGTTGCCGGCCAGCGCGGGCGCAACCACAACACCACCGGGATCAGCACCAGCGTGGCGACAGCGAAACGCAGGGTCAGGAAACTGAACGGCGAGGCGTCCTGCAGCGCGATCTTGGTCGCGACATAGCCCGAGCCCCAGATCAGCACGAAGTACGCCGCCAGCAGGCGCTGCGGGTCGATCGCGGGGCTGACTTGGGCGGCAGGTCTGGTCACTGGGGCTCGCGTGAGGTCGGTTGGTGGCGCACGATCCGCGCACGCTAGCACAGCCCCGGGCAGTGCGGAGCATGGCCGTTGCACGGTAGCATTGCGCAATGAACATTTTCGGCTACCGCAAACCGTCGCTGCCCCGTTGCCTGGTCGGCGCGCTGCTGCTGCTCGCGCTGGCCGGTTTGGCGCGGGCCGCGCCGACCACGGCGCCGTTCCCGAAGTCTGGCGTGCTCGAGTACAAGATCTACATGGGCGAGTACACCCGCGGCATTGCGCTGGGCCGCGCGCGGATCCAGATCGAATCCGACGGCAAGACCTACAAGTTGCGCAACCAGGCCGAGTTGATCGGACTGCTGAAGCTCTTTTACCAGGGCGTCTGGATCGACCAGAGCCGGGGCCGGCTCGGACGCGATGGCACCGAGCCATTGCGCTACAGCGAGTGGCGCCGGACCAAGCCGGAACGCTGGATCGGCGTCGACTACGAAGCCCGGCGGGTGCAGGTCGCGGCGGTGCCCGACGGTCTGGGACTGATTGCCGGCGCGCAGGACCGGCTGTCGGTGCTGTGGTACCTCGGGATGGTGGCCCGCGCCAATCCCGAATTGGTGGCGGCCGGGAAGGTCTTCGAAGTGCCGCTGCTGTCGTTTCGCAGCATCAATATCGCCCGTTTCGAGAGTTTCGGCGAGCAGGTGCTCCCGACCGATGGCGGGCCGCTGCGCACCCTCTACCTCTCGTATCGGGAGAAGGGCGAGAAACCGAGCGGCATCGAGGTCTGGCTGGGCATCGAGCAGCAGATGCAGCCGGTGCGGATCCGTTATCGGGAAGGCGACAGCGATACCTTCGACATGTTGCTCGAGCGTTGACAAGGACCAAAATGAAAGTGCTGATCATCCCGGTGACTGCCTTCGAGCAGAACTGTTCGCTGCTCATTTGCGAGCAGACCGGCAAGGCTGCGGCGATCGACCCGGGTGGCAATCTCGAGCGCGTCGAAGCCGCGCTGGCCGAGCACGATGCCACTCTGGAGAAAGTGTTCCTGACCCACGGCCACATCGACCACTGCGGGCAATCGAGGGTGCTCGCCGATCGCCACCAGGTTGCGCTCGAGGGACCGCATGAGGCCGACCTGTTCTGGATCAAGCAGTTGCCCAAACAGGCGCAGATGTTCGGTTTCGAGCCGATTGCAGCGTTCGAACCCGACCGCTGGCTCGCGGATGGCGATACCGTCACCTTTGGCGCCGAGACGCTCGAGGTGCTGCACTGCCCCGGTCACACCCCGGGTCACGTGGTGTTCTT
>JAHEMI010000084.1:3986-9940 GCA_024643785.1 Burkholderiaceae bacterium | reverse complement strand
GATCCACTTGTACTGGGCCTGGGCCGTGCCGGCGAACAGCAACAGCAGGGCAGCGGCTCGAAGAATGGCATGGACGCGCTTGGGCATGGCTCAGTTTCCTGCCGGGTTTTTAGACCATCCCATTATGGCGCAGCAGTGCCGCGATATCGGGATCCCGACCTCTGAACGCGCGGAATGAGTCGATAGCCGGTCGACTTCCGCCCACGGAGAGGATTTCCTGCAGGAAGAGTTGCCCGGTTTCAGCCACCATCTGCTCGCCCTCGCTCTTCGCGGCTGCTTCCTCGAAGGCTGCGTAGGCGTCGGCCGAGAGCACTTCAGCCCACTTGTAGCTGTAGTAGCCGGCCGCGTACCCGCCACCGAAGATGTGCGAGAAACTGTTCTGGAAACGGTTGAACGGCGGCGGGATCACTACCGCCACTTCGCGCCTTACCTCGTCGAGCAATTGCTGGACGCTGGCCGCCGCGCCGGGCGTGAACTGGCTGTGCAGCAGCATGTCGAACAGGGCGAACTCGACCTGGCGCAGGGTCTGCAGCCCGCTCTGGAAGTTCTTGGCGGCGAGCATGCGCTCGAACAGCGGCCGCGGCAATTGTTCACCGGTCTCGATGTGGGCGCTCATCTCGCTGACGATTTGCCACTCCCAGCAGAAGTTCTCGAGGAACTGGCTGGGCAGCTCTACTGCGTCCCACTCGACGCCCGAAATTCCGGATACCGCCAGCTCGTCGACCCGGGTCAGCATGTGATGCAGGCCATGGCCGAACTCGTGGAACAGCGTCGTCACCTCGTCGTGGGTGAGCAGCGCCGGGCGCCCCTGGGACGGCGCCTGGAAATTGCAGATCAGGTACGCAACCGGCGTTTGCAGAGCGGTGCCCCGTCGCCGCCGCGAGCGCGCATCGTCCATCCAGGCGCCGGGGCGCTTGTCGCCGCGGGAGTAGAGGTCGAGGTAGAACTGCCCCACCAGCACACCATCGCGTTCGATGCGGTAGAAGCTCGCGTCAGGGTGCCAGACCGCGGCCTGGTCCGGCTTGACGCTGACGCCAAAGAGTCTCCCGACCAGGGCAAAGAGGCCGTCGAGCACCCGCGGCAACTGGAAGTAGCGCCGCACCTCCTGGCCGGAGAAGGCGTAGCGCGACTCGCGCAGCTTCTCGGCTGCGAACGGGATGTCCCACGCGCACAGCTCGTCGATGGCAAGTTCGCTCGCCGCAAACGCCTTCAGCTCGGCGAAGTCGCGCTCGGCGAACGGCCGTGCGCGGGTTGCCAGGTCGCGCAGGAAGTCCACTACCTCGGTGGCCGAGTTCGCCATCTTGGGCACCAGCGAAACCTCGGCGTAGTTGGGATAGCCGAGCAATCCGGCCTCCTCGGCGCGCAGCGCAAGGATCTCGTCCATGACCGGCGCGTTGTCGAGTGCGGCGCGCTCGTCCTGCCCCGCGGGTGCCTGGGCGTCGCCTGACGCGCGGGTGGCGTTGGCGCGGTAGATGCTTTCGCGCAGGCCGCGTTGCTCGGCGTACTGCAGCACGGCGAGCACTGCTGGTTGCTGCAGGGTCAGCAGGTGCCCCGGGACACCGCGCCGCTGCGCTTCCGCGCCGGCGCTGGCGCGCGCATCGTCGGGTATGCCCGCGAGCTGCGCCTCGTCTTCGATCGGGAGCACGAAGGCGTTGGTGGCGTCGAGCACGTTCTCGGAGAAGCGTTGCGACAACTCGGCCATGCGCTCCTGGATCGCGGCGAAGCGCTCGCGTGCCGGTGACACCAGTTCGGCGCCGCCCAGCCGGAAATCGCGCAGGGCGTGCTCGACGATGCGCTGCCGTTCCCTGGACAGCGCAGCGAACCCCGCGGAGTCGCGCAGCGCCTGGTAGCGTGCGAAGAGCCGCTGGTCCTGCGACAGTTCGGTCCAGAACTGCACCACGCGCGGCAATTCGGCGTTGTACGCGGCGCGCAGCTCGGGCGCGTCGGCCACCGCATTGAGGTGCGAAACGATGCTCCAGGCGCGGCCCAGTTTCTCGGTGGCGTCTTCCAGCGGCGTCACCAGTTCGTCCCATTCGAGCGGCGTGTCGGGGTCGGTTGCCTTTGCCAGCGCCGCGCGGGCGCGGGCGATCAACTCGTCGAGCGCCGGCGCCACCAGGGCGGGAGAGAAATCGCCGAATTGCGGCAGTTCGGGAAAGACTAGCAGTGGGTTCATCGTGATCTTCCTACGCCTTGGCCGGAGCCGCTTGTTGCGCCGCGTTGGCGCGTTCGGCTGCCTCGAGCGTATTGACGAGCAGCATCGCGATGGTCATCGGTCCGACGCCGCCGGGAACCGGTGTGATCGCTCCCGCGACCTGCGAGACGCCGTCGAAGTCGACGTCGCCGCAAAGCTTGCCGGCGTTCGGCCCGTCGGGAATCCGGTTCATGCCCACGTCGATCACCACCGCGCCCGGCTTCACCATGTCGGCAGTGATCATCCGCGCCTTGCCCACCGCCGCCACGAGCACGTCGGCGCGCCGGCAGTGCTCGGCGAGGTCGCGTGTCCGGCTGTGGCAGATGGTGACCGTGGCGTGGCGTTGCAGCAGCAGCATCGCCTGCGGCTTGCCGACAATGTTGCTGCGTCCCACCACCACCGCCTCCGCGCCCGCCAGTTCGACGCCGGCGTGTTCGAGAAGCTTCATCACGCCGTAGGGCGTGCAGGGCACGAAGCGCGGCGCTCCGGTCATCAGCGCACCGGCGTTGCCGACATGGAATCCGTCGACGTCCTTGTCGGGCGACACGCGTTCGATGACGCGGCGCTCGTCGATCTGCGGCGGCAGGGGTAACTGCACGAGAATGCCGTGCACCCCGGGGTCAGCATTGAGTTCGTCGATGCGCGCGAGCAGCGCCGCCTCGGTGGTCTCGGTGGGCAGATGGTCGAGGATCGAGCGAACTCCCGCCTCCGCGCAGGCCTTGACCTTGTTGCGGACGTAGATTGCCGAAGCCGGCGACTCGCCGACCAGGATCACCGCCAGGCCGGGCTGGGTTCCGGCCTTGGTCAGGGCTGCAGCGCGCAGCGCGCATTCGCCGCGGATGGTACGGGCCAGTGCGGCGCCATCGAGAATCTTGGCAGTCATCAGGAGAACCTTGGAATAGTTGGTTGGTCGGCGGCTGGCACGAGTGGACCGCGGCGAGACAGGCCCGTGGTGATCGCAACCACATCATCTGACGTCCGCTTTACAGTGCCGAAACAGCTGATTATAATTGCCGGCTTGCTTGGGGGTATAGCTCAGCTGGGAGAGCGCTTGCATGGCATGCAAGAGGTCAGCGGTTCGATCCCGCTTACCTCCACCAGGTTTTTGGTCCCGTTCGTCTAGAGGCCTAGGACACGACCCTTTCACGGTCGGTACAGGGGTTCGAATCCCCTACGGGACGCCACTTCTCAAGAGCCGACTGAGCAGTCGGCTTTTTTTCTATGGATACATCCGAAGCCCGTGACCCACGCTTGTCCAAGCGGATGAGTGAGTTGGGAATCTGCTCGCGCCGCGAGGCCGACGAGTGGATTGCCAACGGCTGGGTGCGCGTCGACGGCGAGGTGATCGACACGCTCGGTGCGCGCGTGCCCTTGCAGGCCAAGATCACCGTCGACGCCCAGGCCCGCCAGCATCAGGCCACGCGGGTGACCATCCTGCTGAACAAGCCGATTGGCTACGTCTCCGGGCAGGCCGAGGACGGCCACGAGCCCGCAATCGTGCTGGTGCGCCCCGAGAACCGCTGGGCCGAAGATCGCGGGCCGCAGCGTTTCCAGCCCGGGCAGTTGCGCGGACTGGCGCCGGCTGGCCGGCTCGACATCGACTCCACGGGCTTGCTGGTCCTGACCCAGGATGGCCGCGTGGCGCGGCGGTTGATCGGCGCCGACTCCGAAGTTGAAAAGGAGTATCTGGTGCGGGTGACGGGGACACTCTCGGAAGAGGGTCTGAACCAGTTGCGGCACGGGCTCTGGCTCGATGGGCAGGCGCTGCGTCCGGCGCGGGTGTCGTGGCAGAACGAGCACCAGCTGCGGTTTGCGCTGCGCGAGGGCCGCAAACGCCAGATTCGCCGGATGTGCGAGCTGGTCGGCCTGAACGTCACCGGTCTCCGGCGGGTGCGCATCGGCAGCGTGATGCTGGGTCACCTGCCGATCGGCAGTTGGCGTTACCTGCGCCCGGACGAGAAGTTCTGACCGCCACGGCGCTCGCCAAGTGCGCGCCTAATGATTGACTTTCAACCCCATCTGGCTCGCGGCGATCACCGCCTGGGTACGGTTGCGCACCCCGAGGGCCCGGAGCACGGCGCTGACGTGCACCTTGACCGTGCCTTCGGCCAGTTCGAGCTCACGGCAAATCAGCTTGTTGGGCAGTCCGCGCAGGATCAGGCGCAGGACGTCGATCTGGCGTTCGGTCAGCCCCATCTTGCGGGGGTCCGAGCAGGCCTGGCGCCGCAGCCGGATCGGGTCGCTGGTGCGCAGCGGACCGCCGGTCACCAGTTCATGAGGGACATAGATGTGGCCGGCGACGATCATGCGCAGCGCATTCATGATGACGTCGGCCTGCATCGTCTTGGGGATGTAACCGACCGCGCCGAGATCGAGGCACTGGATGATGGTGTCGCGCTCGATGTCGCCCGACATGACCACGATCGGCAGGTCGGGACGCAGGTCGCGGATGCTTGAGAGTCCGTCGAAACCGTTGGTGTCGGGCAGGCCCAGGTCAAAGAGCACGCAGTCGTAGTTCGTGCCCAGTGCCAGCCGCCGGCGGGTTTCGGCAAGCGAGGCGGTCATCTCGGTGTGACAGCCGGGAGAGAGCATCGCCAGTGTCTGGCCGATGGCATCGCGCATGATCGGGTGGTCGTCGACGACCATGAAGCGGCGTCCGGAATTGGCGCCGGATGCGGTCTCGAAACCGCTCTGGGGAGTGTGCCTGGTGGTTGCGCTGTCGGTGGCTGCAAGGTGCATGGCGGGCTCTCTTTACGGGTGCTGGTCGTGAGGCTCAAAACTAGTCCCAGTCCGGGGCTCTGTAAACTAGACTTATGGACGAGGCAGAAGTGCAAATCGAAGGCCAGGGCGACGGCGGCAATGATGGCGCGGGCGCGGCCGATTACCGTTTTTCGGTCGCGCCGATGCTCGATTGGACCGACCGGCACTGCCGCTATTTCCATCGCCAGCTGAGCCGGCACGCCCGGCTCTACACCGAGATGATCACCACCGGGGCGCTGGTCCACGGTGACTTGCCGCGCTTGCTCGATTTCGACCAGGCCGAGCATCCGCTGGCCCTGCAGCTCGGCGGCAGCGACCCGGCAGAACTGGCGCGGGTGGCCCGGGTTGCGCGCTCCTGGGGCTATGACGAAATCAACCTGAACTGCGGCTGCCCCAGCGACCGCGTGCGCCACGGGTCGTTCGGCGCCTGCCTGATGGCGGAGCCGGAGCTGGTGGCGCAATGTGTCGCCGCGCTGCGCGACGTGGTCGATTGTCCGGTCACGGTCAAGCACCGTCTCGGGATCGACCGGATCGAGGAATACTCCTTCGTGCGCGATTTCGTGGGCACGGTGGCGCGCGGCGGCTGCGAGGTATTCGTGGTCCACGCCCGCAACGCCTGGCTCCAAGGATTGAATCCGCGCGAGAACCGCGAGGTGCCGCCGCTGCGCTACGACTATGCGCGGCGCCTCAAGCAGGACTTTCCGCAACTGACCATCGTTCTCAATGGCGGTTTGCGCAGCCACGAACAGATCGCACTCGAGCGCCCGGGAGTGGACGGGGTGATGATCGGGCGGGCGGCCTACGAGGAGCCCTGGCTGCTGGCCGAAGCCGACGCACGCTATTTCCCGGAGCGCGCGCTGCAGCCCGGGCTGACCCGCGAACTGGTGGTCGAGCGGATGCGCGGCTACGCGCTCGCCCAACGGGCCAACGGGGTGCCGCTGCGCGCGATAGTCCGCCACATGCTGGGCCTGTTCAATGGCCTGCCCGGGGCGCGCTACTGGCG
>JAHEMI010000084.1:0-3886 GCA_024643785.1 Burkholderiaceae bacterium | reverse complement strand
TGTTCACGATCGACCGCAGCCTCAACCGGATCTGGGCGACGCCACGTCCGCGCTCGTTCGGTCAGCGCCTGGTGCTCTACTGGGCCGCGCTCACCATCGCGCCGATCCTGCTGGGCGCGAGCCTCGCGGTCAACGGCATGATCGTCAGCGAATGGTTTCACGGCGGTGCGCTACGCGAGGTGCGCACCCTGTGGCTGACGACGCTGCGCTGGATCATCAGCGGTGCGGCGCTGATCCTGCTCTACCGCCTGGTGCCCAATACCGCGGTGCGCTGGCGCGACGCGGTGTGGGGCGCAATCACCGCGGCGCTGGCGCTGGAGCTGTTGCGCCGCGGCTTTGGCATGTACCTGGAGCGTCTGCCGACCTACACGATCGTCTATGGCGCTTTCGCCGCGCTGCCGATGTTCCTGCTCTGGCTGTTCCTGTTCTGGACCGCAGTGCTCATAGGCGCGGTGGTTGCCTCTCGTGGCGTGCTCGCCGCGCTCGATGATGATGTCAAGCCGGGCGACGCACCGGGCGTGCAGTTTCTGGATGCGGCCCGGGTCCTGGCCGAACTCGCCAGGCTGGCACCCGGCGCCAACGGCGCCGGCTTCCCGGCGGGACATTGGCGCGCGGCCTTCGACGATGACCCGCAACGCGCCTTGCGCACGGTGCAGCTGCTGGCCGAGAACGGCTACCTGGTGCGGATGATCGTCTTCGGCCTGGACGGGATTCATTCCGATGAGCCGGGCAGCATCTGGGATGAACACTGGGCGCTGGCGCGGCCTGCCAGCGAACTGCGGGTGCGGGAGTTGTTCGATGCGACCTGGGGAGCTGCGAGCGGGGCTGCCGGTCTGGCCGAACTCGATCAGCCCCTCGGCTCGTGGGCGAATGGCCCGGCCGGCGCGCTCGGGCCATAGGTTCCGGCAGGACCCCGAGCGGCGCGCCGGGCGCAGGCGCGAGTAGCGCTTCCCCTCAGACGAAGTCGCGCAGCGCGGCCAGCACCGCGTCGGGACGCTCGGTCATCATCGCGTGGCCGCAGTCGGCGATCGTGACGACGCGCGGCGGCGTGACGGCCGCAGCAGCGGCGTCATCCCCGGGCCTGCTTGCGCTCGTCGGCTGCAGATGGCTCAGCAATTCCCGCGCCGCCTTGGGCGGCGTCATCATGTCCCGGGCCCCGCTTACCACCAGCACCGGGCAGACCAGCGCATCCGCAGCCGCGAGGCCGCCGCCGTAGGCGTTGCAGGCGTTGAAATCGGTAAACAGCACCCCCGGCGCCTGGCGCTCCATCAGTCGGCGGTTCTGCCAGTAGACCGAGAAGCCCGGCGCCGGGGCTCCCGGACGGTGGACCAGCGAACTGTGCGACCAGGCGTTGATCATCGCAAATGCTTCGGGCTCGTCATCGCGCGCGGCGTTGAGCAGCACGTCCGAGACCTTCATCGGAATCGCCGCGCCCAGCAGCGCGACGCGGTTCACGACCTGCGGCGCCCGTGCCGCAGCTTCGAGCGTGATCAACGATCCCATCGAGTGCCCGACCACCGCTGCCTTGCTGACCCCGGCGGCCGCGAGCAGGGCGATCAGCCAGTCGGCCATCGCTTCCACCGTCTCGAGCGCCGGTCCGGCGCTGCGGCCGTGGCCTGGCAGGTCGACGGCCAGCACCGAGCGGCCGTGATGGGCCAGGTAGCGCGACTGCAGGATCCAGACGCTGTGGTCGTGCTGGGCACCGTGGACGAATACAACCACGGGAGCGGCGGGATCAAAGCTGCGCCCCCCGGTGTATGCGTAGGCGCGGTGGCCGTTGACTTCGAACCACATGGCTGGGCTGGTCCTCCCTGGGTTGGCCGGTGCGGGCGCTGCGGCCTTAACCGCGCTGCGCCGCCTTGAACGCGGCATTGAGATCGTCGATCAGGTCGTCGGGATCTTCGAGTCCGATCGACAGCCGCAAGGTTCCTTCGCGAATTCCCGCCGCCTCGAGGGCCGGCGTATCGACCCGGAAGTGGGTCGTCGACGCCGGATGGATCACCAACGAGCGGGCATCGCCGACGTTGGCCAGGTGCGAGAACAGCCGCAGTGCCGAGACGAAGCGCTGGCCGGCCGAGCGGTCGCCCTTGAGATCGAAACTGAACACCGCGCCGCAACCGCGCGGCAGCAGCCTCTGGGCCAGCGCGTGGTCGGGGTGGCTGGACAGCCCGGGGTGCGCGACGCGCGCGACCATCGGGTGGGCCTCGAGGTGTTCGGCGATGCGCCGGGCGCTGGCCACGTGACGGGCCATGCGCAGCGGCAGCGTCTCAATCCCCTGCAGGATCTGGAATGCGTTCATCGGGCTCATGCAGGCGCCGAAGTCGCGCAGTCCCTCACGGCGCGCCCGCAGCAGGAATGGCGCCACCGTCGATTCCTCGGCGAAGACCATGCCGTGGAAGCCGTCGTAGGGTTCGGTCAGTTCCGGGAACTTGCCCGAAGCGACCCAGTCGAACCTGCCGGTGTCGACCAGCAGTCCGCCCACCACGGTGCCGTGGCCGCAGAGGAACTTGGTCGCCGAGTGCTGGATCAGGTCGGCGCCGAACTCGGCGGGCCGCATCAGCCAGGGAGTGGTGAAGGTCGAGTCGACCATCAGCGGCACCCCGTGGGCGTGGGCGATATCGGCGACTGCCGGGATATCGAGCACGTCCAGGCCGGGGTTGCCCAGCGTTTCACCAAAGAGCATTCGGGTGTTGGGGCGCAGGGCCGCGCGCCAGGCGTCGAGGTCGCGCGGGTCGACGAAGGTGGTCTCGATGCCAAAGCGCCGCAGCGTGAAATGCAACAGGTTGTGCGAGCCGCCGTAGAGCGAGCGTGAGGCAACGATGTGCGAACCGGCGCCGGCAATGGTCGCGACGCCAAGGTGCAGCGCAGCCTGGCCGCTGGCGGTGGCCACTGCGCCGACCGCGGCCTCGAGGGCTGCGATGCGTTCCTCCAGCACCGCTACGGTCGGGTTGCTGATGCGCGAGTAGACGTGGCCCGATTGCTCCATGTTGAAGAGCGCCGCCGCCTGGTCCGAGTCGCGAAACACGAACGAGGTCGAGAGATAGATCGGAGTCGCGCGGGCGCCGGTTTCCTCATCCGGACGGGCGCCGGCATGAACCGACAAACTGTCGAAACGCAGGGGGTCGCTCTTGGCCATCGGGAAATCCTAGCACGCGGGCATGGTTTTGGGACTGCGACGGCCGGTAGCGGCCGCGCACCGCGAAGCTCCCGCTGCGGCGGCGGTTCCCTCCGTTCGTCGGCGCAGCAGGCGAGCCCATCGGTCGGCATCCGGGACGCGCTTCCGTTTGAGGGCGCGGGCGGTGAAAATAGGACTTGTCACGGGGTCATGCAGCCGTGGGAGAATCGCCACATGAACGATCACGCCTCCTTCCGAGTGGCCGCCGCCGGGCTCGACCCGCGCGACGCGCGCCTGATCGAGATCGTTTTCCGGCACAGCCAGTACAACCGTTTCCAGTTTCAGCTGGTCGCGACGGTGGAGCCGGAACGGATGGATATCCTGGTCGCAAACACCACTGCCCCCGAGGGACTGGCCGCGGTGGCCCGCCTGCGCTCGCTGCGCAGCGAGGTGCCGGTGATTGCCGCGGTGCCGCGCGGTGCCGCCAGCCCGGCCCGCTATTCGATCTCGATCGAGCGGCTGACCCTGCAGTTGCTGCCGATTCTCAACCGGGTCGTCGAACAGGAAATTGTCGCTCCCCAGGAGCGGGCCCGCGAAGTCGTAACCGCGCCGGCGCGGGTCCCCGGCTCGATCAGCGGGCCGGCAGCCCAGTCACCAGAGCGGCCTCCGGCCGCGCCGACGCCAGCGTCCGTGCCCACACCAATTCCGGGCAACCTGGCCGCCAAGCCCGGCGCGCCCGCAGCGGCGCCCGTCCGCGGGGCCGCGGCGCCG
>JAHEMI010000170.1 GCA_024643785.1 Burkholderiaceae bacterium | reverse complement strand
GGATGAACATGGCGACTCCCGCCGGACTCGCGCCGGCCTTCGACCCGGCGGAGCTGGAGCGGCGCCTGAAGGACATGCGTGCGGTCGAGCAGTGGCTGAGCATGAACCTGAGCATGCTGCGAGGCACCATCCAGGCGCTCGAAACCCAGCACGCGACGATGCTGGCCCTCCAGGCGCTCGGGCAGTCAGCGCCGCCAGCCGCGGCGCCGACCGGCGGCGCGCCCGCGCTCGACCCTGCCGCGCTGTGGCAACAACTGCAGGAACAGTTCCAGCGCGTGGCCATGGGGGCCATGGGGACGGGCGCAAGCGCGACGCCGCCCAAGGACCAGCCTGGGTCAGGGCGCAAGGCCGCCAAGAAGTAGGCTCGCGGCGGCGGCTATCCCCGGTGGGGAATGTCGCGCTAAGGCCTCAGACCCCGCGCTGGGCGCAATAGCCGGCGAGGAACTCGAAGATTCCGGCGCGCTCGAAGCGCGCCACATCCCAGGGGCCAGGCTCCAGGCGCCCGGGGTCGCGAATCAGGTAGACCTCGGCCGGAATCGGCGCCCCCTTCAGGTCGAGCATCACGCTCCGGCGCTCGTAGGGCGAGCCCTCGAAGTCATCGAGCCGCGCCAGGTCAGGGGCGGCAACGTCGAAATAGACCACTCCTGCCACCTTTTCGCCGGCGGCCGCGATAACGCCCGGATAGGTCTCGCCGCGCACTGCGCGGCGCACGTGCCCCGGAAGCACCGCGTCGGCCCGGCGATAGCCGCCTTTGACCACGCGGCTCCACACCTGATCGAACATCAGCGAACCATAGGTAAAGACGTTCATCAGTGTCCTCGCCAACGCCACTGGTGCCGGGGCGCGAAACCGGACTCACTCACAGCGGCGCAACGCCTCTTCAGGGCTCGCCGCTGCCGCCGCGAGCGCCTTGGCTATCACCGCGGCCTGCCCCTTCGCGCGCAACACGATCGGTTCCGGCTCCGCTTTGACTTCCCCGATCCGGGCGCCGGTGAAACCCTTGGCCGCGAGTTGCGCCAGCAACTGGCGCGCCGTCGCCTCGGTACGAAAGTAACCCAGTGAAATTCCGAGCCGGTATGGGCCGCCCTGGAGCACGTAGACGTCGCGCACCCCGCCGCGCTGCAGCTGCTCGACCCGGCTTTGAGTCTCGGCCGAGCTGGCGCGGGCCGGTTCGTAGACCACGAAGCCCTGCGTTGCCCCTGCCGGGGCGCGTTCGAAGCTGACTCCAGCAGCGCTCAGCTGCCGTCCGATCGCCTCGGCCTGCGCGTCGTCGCGGGCCGGCACCAGCAGGCAAGCAGGCGGGGAGGCGGCAGGCGCCGCCGCGGGCTCGGACGCCACCGGCGCAGTGGGCTCTGCCGCCAGCACCGCCCCGCCGGTGGCCGATGTCGCCCCCGGGCCCCCGGGGCGCGCCAGTATCTGCATGGTCTCGGGATGGACCTGCCGCGCGATCCGCTCCGGCTGGCGCTCAGCCCCGACCCACGGCCCGAGCCAGCCCTGCCCCCAGGCCAGCGCCAGGCCATTGGCGACGATCAGTACCGGTACCAGCGCGCGCATCTGCTCCCCCTCACCCCGCATCCCGCTCGGGACGCAAGGAAACCTCGCCGATAGTGAACAACCGCTCACCTTCCGGACCGGTCAACCGCAGCTCCCCGGACTCGCCCAGCCCGCTGGCCACGCCCACCGCCAGCCGGCTGGGTCCGTCGTGAAGCTGGATGCGCGCCCCCCGGAAAGCGTCGCGGCTCATCCAGCGATCCCGGAAGGCCGCAAAACCGCTCACCAGGAACAGGGCGTGGGCGGCGACGATGGCCTCGACGCAGCCCGCCACGATTGCCGCCGCCGTTGCGCGCTCGACCTGAGCTGAAAACAGGCCGCCGGGGCTGGCGCCGGGTGGTACGCCAGCCGCGGGGCCAGCGATGGCCCCGGGCGCGACCAGGTTCAGTCCAACACCGACCACGACCCGCTCGAGTTCGCGCTCGCGCCTGGTCTCGATCAGGATGCCGCCAACCTTGCGCCCTTCGCACAGGAGATCGTTGGGCCACTTGAGCGCCAGGCGCACGCCGAACTCCTCGAGCGCCTCGGCCAGCGCCACGCCGATCGCCAGCGAGAGGCCGGCCAGCGAGCGCACTGGCTCGTCGAGACTGCGCTCGAAGGCCACCGAGAAAGTGGCCGAATCGCCGGAACTGCTGACCCACTGCCGTCCCCGCCGGCCGCGGCCATTGGTCTGGACCTCGGCCCAGAGCGCCTGCGGCCGCGCCGGAGGACGGCGCAACGGCGCCGCCATCAGTTCGTCATTGGTCGAGCCAATCGTCGCCACTTCGCGGATCGACACCTGGGCGGGGGCAATTGCTGGCATGGTCGGAAAAACTTGGATTGCGGTCATCTGCCCGGAATCATATCCTGTCGACGCGCCCACCGATCCAACGAGCAGCGTAGCCTAGGCGACGATGAGCGAGCCCACACCAGCCAGAACCAAGACACCCACGGCGTTGATCGTCCTGACGCTCGCCTACGCTGGCGGCATCGTGCTGGTGACCCTCCACCCCTGGCAGGGGTGGCTGGGGTGGTCGTCGCTGAGTGCGCTGGCGTTCGCCTACCTGGTCGAACCGTGGCCAAGGTATTGGACGGCATTCGACTTCGTGACCAATCTGCTCGCCTACCTGCCACTGGGCGCGCTCCTGGCTGCGGCCATGATGGCGCGCCAGCGCGCCGCCAGTGCGCTGCTCGGCGCGCTCGCG
>JAHEMI010000169.1 GCA_024643785.1 Burkholderiaceae bacterium | reverse complement strand
ATGGTCAGCGTCGGGAACAGGATGTGGAACCCGATGTTGAGCCCGAACTGGATCCGGGACAGCAACAGCGGGTCGGCTGCGTCCACTATTTGCTGACCAGCTCGTTGAAGGCCACGATCGCCGCGTCGACCGCGTCGATCTGGCCCTGCACTCCAGTCCAGTAGGTCTCGTCATACCACTGGGCCTCGAGCTCGTCGACGGTGCGGCCCTGCTGCTCGACCCAGGTGTAGTACTTGAGGTTGTGGATGCGGCGCCGGTCCTGATAGCTCAGCTCGGCGATGTTGTCGGTGCCCTGCTTGAGCATCGCTCCGTGGTGGGCGACAGCGGCATCGACCGTGGTCAGCGCACCATGCGTCTCGCGCAGTTCCTCGATCCGGCTGCCGTACATCTCCATCGAGTCGGTGCCCACCGTGAGTACCACGTCGCTGGCGTCCATCTCGTAGTACTTGGCCAATTTCACCGCCGACAGCACATTGGCCACGCCCGAGATGCCCAGGAGCGGCAGCTGTTCGATCAGATCTGCGGAAATGCCGATCGAGCGCAGGTACTCCTGCCCGACCGGTTCGTTGTAGAGCCGGATCAGCGCCATCGGGTCGTTGTCGTCGATGGCGGTGACGAAGTCGGTGTTCTTGACGTTGTGCACCCAGGGCACGTGCTTGTCGCCGATGCCCTCGATGCGGTGGGCGCCAAACCCGTTGTTGAGCAGGGTCGGGCATTGCAGCGCCTCGCTGGCGACGATCTTGCTCGTTGGGAAGCGCTGCTTGAGGTAGTCGCCGGCGCCGATGGTCCCGGCCGACCCGGTGGTCACGGCCAGGCCGCGGAAGCGGTCGCCTTCGCCCATCACCTGGCCGAGCGCATCTTCCATCGCCCGCCCGGTCACTGCGTAGTGCCAGAGGTAGTTCCCCATTTCCTCGAACTGGTTGAAGATCACCAGGTCCTGGCCCGACTTGCGCAGCTCCCAGCACTTGTCGAAGATTTCCTTGACGTTGCTCTCGGAGCCGGGCGTCTTGATCACTTCGCCGGCCACCTTGGAGAGCCAGTCGAAGCGCTCGCGGCTCATGCCCTCGGGGAGGATCGCGATCGACTCGCAGCCGAGCAGGTGCGAGTCGTAGGCGCCGCCGCGGCAGTAGTTGCCGGTTGACGGCCACACCGCCTTTTGCGTGGTCGGGTCGAATTGGCCAGTGACCAGCCGCGGCGCGAGACAGCCGAACGCCGCGCCGACCTTGTGGGCCCCGGTCGGGAACCACTTGCCGACCAGCACCGCGATGCGCGCCTGCACCCCGGTCAACTCGGGCGGCAGCACCAGCACGTTGACGTCACCGAACCCGCCGCCCCTGGCGACCGGCTGGTTGCGCCAGCTGATCCGGAACAGGTTGAGCGGATTGAGGTCCCAGAGGCCGACGTCGGCCAGCTTGGCGACCACTGCCGCGGGAATGAGCGAGGGGTCCTGCATCTGGCGCAGGGTCGGAACCACAATGCCGCGCGCGCGCGCCTGGCGGACGGCCCCGGCGAGGCCCTTCTCGTTGATGCTCAGGTCGATCATGAAGACTCCGGCTGATGGATGAGGAGGGATCAGGCGCCCCCGCTCAGGAATAGTGATTGTTATTTTAACTTGCGTGCGACCCGACTCCAGTGACGCGCCTGCGGCGGCGCACCAGGAAGTATCTGGCGATGGTGGCGCCCGAAGGGCATAGCCAAATGGAGGTGCCAAAATGACACCTCCCAGCTATAATGTACGAACCGAAGACCGTTGGCAGGGGGGTGCCATGCTTGCTCAAAGCGGGAAACGCATTACCGCGCGCGTGACCGACCATGTGCAGGAGAAACTGCAGGTCGCGGCTGACCTTGTGGGGGCGACCCTCAACCAGTTTGTCGTGCAGGCAGCGTTGGAAAAGGCTGAACAGATCATAGAAAGCGAGTCGACGATTGTCCTCACGCGCCGGGAGTCACTGCGGCTGTTGGAGATGATCGAGAATCCTCCGCCACGAAACGAGAAGTTCCGGCAGGCGCAGGTCCGCCACCGAAAGATGAAGAGCGATGCTGATCCTGCCGCTGAACGCCGGCCATGAGCGCAAGGACTTCGATTGTGGCGACTCCCAACTCAACGCCTGGTTTTGCGACGTCGCCAGGCAGCATCAGCAAAAGGGTGTCTCGTCGACCTTCGTAGCTGTAAGCGAAATCGCCAGCACCGAGGTGCTCGGGTTCTATGCGCTCAGTCTGGCAGAACTGGTCAACGCGGACTTGCCAGCGCTCTACCGGAAGCGATTGCCTGGCCGCGTTCCCGCGTTTCGTCTCGGCAGACTGGCCGTGGCCCAGATTGGCCGGGGCAAGAGGACCGGCGAGCTCCTGCTTTTCGACGCCATCGACCGCGTTACGCGCATTGCGAGCGAGGTTGGCGGCATTGGCATGGTGGTCGATGCGAAAGATTCCGCCGTCGATTTCTACCGGCGGTACGGTTTCGAGCAAATGTCAGACCACCCGCACCATCTGCTCCTGACGCTTTACTGAACCCCAGAGGTTCCGCGGATCAACTATTCCCGATGAAATCGCGGCGCTGGTGTGTCCCGGCTGCCGCGGCGAATGCCGCGCGCAGCGCGTCCATGTCCGGGGCGACGGTCAGCGGCGCGGGGCCGCTAGCGGCCACCGCCTTGCGGGCGCTGGCGACGTCCTTGAGCCCGCTGCCGGTACTCACTACCACCACGCGCTCGGCGCCACGCACAAGGCCGCGCTCGGCCGCCTTGATGCAGCCC
>JAHEMI010000083.1 GCA_024643785.1 Burkholderiaceae bacterium | reverse complement strand
TCGACGTCTTGTGCCGACTGGCGATAGAGCAAGGTCTTGCGGAGGCAGCGCGATGGGTGGAAGAGCTGCACGCCCTCGCCGCTCGCAGCGGCATGCGCGAACTGACGGTGCGGGCACATCTGCACCGCGTCGCCCTGGGTCAGGGCGCGAGCGCCAAGATCGCGCGCCTGCTGGCCGCGGAAATCGGCTCGCCGGCAATGCTTGAGCTGACCCGCCACCTGTCCTGAGCGGCGGCTTCGCCGGGAGCCAAATTCCTGTCCGCCTGCAGTTCTGCAGCGGCTACAATCATTTC
Organism: Burkholderiaceae bacterium; assembly: GCA_024643785.1. Taxonomy (GTDB): domain Bacteria; phylum Pseudomonadota; class Gammaproteobacteria; order Burkholderiales; family Burkholderiaceae_E; genus JAGXFR01. The sequence continues at coordinate 9,925 of JAHEMI010000083.1, read as the reverse complement.
TTTCCGATGAAGGTAATTTGCCGGGCCCTTAAGCCCGTCCGTGTTGTCTTGTCCACGGCTGTTGAGTTGACCCGATTCGTGGCGGATCGTCCCCACGAACAATATTCAAGGAGACTGCGAATGAAATTGACGAAATTCCTGCCACCGATCCTCCTGGCCTGCGCCACGTCGATCGGCCTGGCCGCTGCAGCACACGCCGGCACCCTTGACGACATCCTCAAGCGCGGCGAACTGCGCGTGGCGGTGCAGACCCAGGGCCCACCGTTCTCGATGGTCGACAAGAAGGGCGAGCGTACCGGCAGTTCGGTCGAACTGGCCAAGCTGATGGCCAAGGAGATGGGCGTCAAGGCGGTATTCCTGGATCTCGACTGGGATGGGCTGCTGCCGGCGCTGCTCTCGGGCAAGGCCGACATGCTGGCAGCCGACATGACCCCGACGCTGGCGCGCGCCACCAAGGTGGCATTCACCAAGCCGTGGATCTACATCGGCCCCATGGTCGCGACCAAGGCCGGCACCAAGTTCACTTCGACCGCATCATGCAAGGCCCCGGGCACCAAGATTGCGGTGCTCTTCGGCAGCACGGGCGAGAAGCTTGCCAAGACGGTCTTCCCGAAAGGCGAACTCAAGAGCTACAAGGGCGGCGGCACGCTGCTCCTGGACGCGGTCAAGAACGGTCAGGCCGACTGCCTGCTCAACGACAGCTCCGCCGTCACCGGGCAGTCGCTGGGCTATCCGAAAGGCACGTTCAAGCTCATGCCCGAACTGCTCGCCAAGGAGCCGCTGGCCTTCGCGACCCGTTACGACTCGATGGACCTGCTGACCTGGATGAACCTGTTCATCGACCAGACGATGCTCGACGGTCGCCTGCAAGATAACCTGGACTACTGGGTCTACTCCGCGAAGTGGAAGGACGAGCACTAAGCAGTTGATGCTCGCGGGACCCGGCCTTTGCCACAACGGGGCCGGGCCCCGGCTTGCCCTTGCCGTTTGCTGATAAATGCTATCGGACCTGAACTTCCGCGTTATTGCGGAAACCCTGCCTGACTTCTGGACCGGGTTTCTCTCGACGCTGTCGCTCTCGCTGGCCGGATTTGCGGGAGCGCTGGCGGTCGGCATCATCGCCTGCGCGATGAGCATCCAGCATTCCCGCCTCATCCGCGCGCCCGCCGTCGCCTACATCGACCTGATTCGCGCGACGCCGCTGCTGGCGCAACTCTATTTCCTGTACTTCGGACTGCCGGTGATCGGGCTGGGGATGCCGGAACTGGTGGTCGGCGTGATCGCCCTGTCAGTAAACAGCGGCGCCTATGTCGCCGAGATCATCCGCTCCGGAATCATCGCGATACCGGCCGGCCAGATGGAGGCCAGCGCCAGCTCGGGGATGACCTACTGGCAGCAGATGCGCCTGGTCATCCTGCCACAGGCGCTGCGGCCAATGGTCTCGCCGCTGATTGGCCAGGCCATCGTGCTGGTCAAGGACTCGTCGCTGTTATCACTGATCTCGGTACTTGAGCTGACCCGCACCGGGCAGACCCTGGCGGTGCAGAGATTCATGCCGGTCGAAGGGCTGACGATCACCGCGCTGGGCTACCTGATCATCTATTTCGGTCTCAAGTTGGCGGCATCGGTCTGGAACCGCGTCTACCACCCAATGCCAAGCCACTGACAGCAACTGCCATGGACCTGTTCATCGAACAACTTTTTGGCGTCGCGCAGTACTACCAGGTGCTCCTGAAGGGGATCGGCATCACGCTCGCCGTCTCCCTGATCGGCATCGTGGCGGGCGGGATCTCCGGGTTCGTGCTTGGCATCGGCCGGGCCAGCCGCTTCCGGGTGCTGAGCGCGGTGATCGGCGCCTACACCGACATCTTCCGCGGCACCCCGGTCCTGGTCCAGTTGTTCGTCGTGTTCTTCATCCTTCCCGAAGCCGGCATCGAGCTCGACTCCTTCAGCGCCGGGGCGATCACCCTGACCAACATCGCCGCCTGTTTCATCTCCGAAATCGTGGCCTCCGGAATCCGCGCAGTGCCACGCGGCCAGCTCGAGGCGGCAGCCTCCGCCGGGCTGACCAGCTACCAGCAGTTGCGCCTGATCGTGCTGCCGCAAGCCACGCGGATGATCATCCCGTCCCTGGTCGGGCAGTTCGTCCTGCTGGTCAAGGACTCGTCAGTGGTCTCGGCAATCGGATTGCTTGACCTGACGCGCTCGGGCTGGGTCATCGTGCAGAGCATCCCCAACGGGCTGCTGGTATTTTCGATCGTCGGCCTGGGCTACTTCGTGCTCTGCTACCCGTTGCTGCACCTGTCGCGCCGACTCGAGAGGCATTGAACTGCGATGATCACATTCAGCAAAGTGAACAAGTGGTACGGCACCAATCACGTTCTGCAGGACATCGACCTGGACGTTCGCAAGGGTGAGGTGGTGGTCGTTTGCGGGCCCAGCGGCTCGGGCAAGAGCACGCTGATTCGCTGCGTCAACGGGTTGGAGAGATTCCAGAACGGATCGCTGGTGGTCGACAACATACCGGTGGCCGACGCCAAGGGACTGCGTCAGCTGCGCATGGAGATTGGTTTCGTCTTCCAGCAATTCAATCTCTATCCCCACATGACCGCGCTGGAGAACGTGACGCTCGCGCCGATCCACGTGCGCAAGATGACGCGCAAGAATGCCGAGGATCGCGGCCGGCAACAGCTGGAGCGTGTCGGCCTGGGCGACAAGTTCGACTCCTATCCGCACCAGCTCTCGGGCGGCCAGCAGCAGCGCGTCGCGATTGCGCGCAGCCTGTGCATGCAGCCGATGATCATGCTGTTCGACGAACCGACGTCCGCGCTCGACCCCGAGATGATCAACGAGGTGCTCGACGTCATGGTGGCGCTGGCCAAGGAAGGCATGACCATGATCGTCGTGACCCACGAGATGGGCTTCGCGCGCAAGGTCGCCGACCGGGTGGTGTTCATGGACAAGGGCGCAATCATCGAGATCGCCGAACCGGAAGTCTTCTTCACGCAACCGGCCAACAGCCGCACGCGCGAGTTCCTCGGCAAGATTCTGCAGCACTAGACGGATACCGCGTTCCGGGTCCGGAACTACCCACTGAGCAAGCTCAAGCGAGAGGACATGGCCACACCTGAAAATGCCCCGCGACGCTCCATAGCGGTGCTCGGCGCCGGCATCGTGGGCGCATCGACCGCCCTCGCGCTGGCCGCCGAGGGCCACGCGGTGACCTTGATCGATCGCGGCGAAGTCGGGGCGGGAACCAGTTCTGGAAACGCCGGCGGCATCGTCGAGGGCGCCGTAACTCCTACCGCGACGCCCGACGTGCTGCGCTCGATCCCGTCGTACATGTTCAATCCCCACGGGGCCGCGGTCCTGCGCCCTGCGTATGCCTTGCGCGCGCTGCCCTGGCTGCTGCGCTTCATCGCTGCCGGCCGGCCGGCGCGGGTCGCGAGTATCGCGGCGGCGCTCGCCGAGCTGGTCTCGCGCTCGATGCCCTCGCACCTCGCGCTCGCCGAAATGAGCGCGGCACTCGGTGCGATCAGGACCGTGGGCTGGCTGAAAGTCTACGGTTCGCAGGCGGGGTTCGAGGGCACGGCGCTGCAGCGTGAACTGATGACGCGCCATGGCGTCAATTTCACGATCCTGAACGCGCGTGAGATCGCCGCGCTCGAGCCCAATCTCAATCCGGATTCTTACACCTGCGGCCTGTTCCAGCCGGGCAGCGGGTTTGTCGACCATCCCCGCGGACTGGCCGAAAAATATTTCACTGGGGCGCACGCACGAGGCGCGCAGTTCGTCCAGGATAATGTGCTCGAACTGCGCGCTGCTGCTGACGGCAAGATCACGGTACGGACCGAAAACGCGACGCGCAACTTCGATGCCGCGGTGGTCGCCACTGGTGCCTGGTCCAGGCGCTTTGCAGCCCAGATCGGCGATCGCGTCAGCCTCGACACCGAGCGCGGTTACCACATCTCGTTTGCCCCGGACGCCGGACCGTTGCTCAACCGTCCGGTCGGATTCCCCGAAAAGGACTGTGTGCTCTCGCCGATGCATGACGGGATTTCGGTGGTGAGCATCGACGAGCTGGCCGGGCTCGAGGCGCCGCCTGACTATCGCCGCATTCGCGCGCTGGTTCCATTCGTCCGCAGCGTCCTGCCCGGCACCGGGGCGCAGACCATCCAGCGCGAATGGATGGGGTACCGCCCCTCGACGCCCGATTCGCTGCCGGTGATCGGCCGTTCGCCGCGCTGCGCGAACGTCTTCTATGCCTTTGGCCACGGCCACCTGGGCCTGACCCTCGCCGCGATCACGGCGCAGCTGGTCGCCGCTCTGGTGGCCGGCCGTGCGGCGCCGTTTGATCTGGCGCCCTACCGGATCGACCGGTTCTAGAGGCGGCGCTTCAGATGGCGCAGGACATCCAGGCGGCAAGAATCGGCATCCTCTGCTGGGAAACCGGCCAGGTTCCCAGGGGTTTGGTGCAGCTCGAATCGCTGGTCGGCAACAGCACCAATCCCGCCTCCTATCAGTATCCGGTGCGCTTCAAACCGGTATTCGGAGCCAACGTCCACACCATCCTCGAGAATCCCGATCCGGGCGTTCTTCGCGCCATGATTGGCGATGCCCGGGACATGGTGGCCGATGGCATCAGGGCGATCACGACCAGTTGCGGCTTCAATGCGATCTTTCAGCACGAATTGGCCGCCGCGGTTGATGCTCCGGTCTTCACCTCGAGCTTGCTGCAGGTGCCGCTGGTGCAGCGGATTCTCGGGCCGGAGAGCGAAATCTGCGTCATCACCGCCAACGCCGGGGCGCTGCGCGCCGAACATCTCGCGGCAGTCGGAATCGGGAGCACCGCCGGACTGCATGTTCTGGGCCTCGAAGAATGCCCGGAGTGGAACCGGATCTTTGCCCAACCCGATGCCGATGTCGATCTGGCGGTGATCGAACGTGAAATCATCGGCACCGCCCTGCAGGCTGTGGAACGCTACCCCGCCACCCGCGCATTTGTTCTCGAATGTACTGACCTGCCGCCCTTCTCGGCGCTGATCAGGCGGCACTCCGGCCTGCCGGTGCTCGACTTCATCAGCATGGTCAACTACCTGCATTCCAGTCTCTAGACGCGGCAGCGCCATCAAGTCCATCGCCCGCCTGACCCGGGCGATTGCCCTTTTCGACATGTCGGCCACTGCGCTGGATCAAGGGCGGCTTTAGTAGACTGTTTTAGTGGGCTATTCCCACGAGGAGAAAACATGAGACTGCATTCACTAGTCGTCGCTCTTGGCCTCACCGTCGCGACCTCTTCAGCTTTCGCTTTCCACTGCCCCAAGGACATGAAGGAGATCGATGCCGCGCTCCCCAATGCCAAACTGACTCCCGAGCAGATGGCCGAAGTGAAGAAGCTGCGTGCCGATGGTGAGGTATCGCACAAGGCTGGCAAACACCAGGATTCGGTCGACGCCCTCGCAAAGGCCAGGAAGATTATCGGCATCTGAATCCACCTTCCCCGCAGACCCGCCGACGCCCCTTCCGAGGGGCGTCTTTCCTAGTAGCCACATCGGGCGTCCGGAGACTCCCCGAGATCGGGTTCGCCGGTAGTAGAGTGTTTTGGTCAGCTTTTGTCGTGAGGAGAGGCCATGAAGCTTGGTCCACTGCTCGTCGCCGGAGTGACCTTTGCCTCGCTCTACCTGGCGTTGATGGCAATTACGGGATCCAGCCCGGAGCAGTCCTTCTATTACCTGTTGGCGACGATTCGCTAGTTCATTCGCTCGACCTTGCGGGCGGCCGCGGCCACCGCGATCTCGGCAAGGATTCGAAGGCCTCGGCCCGCCCTCTAGGGCAGAACCTGCCGCTGTCTTCTGCCAGAACCCGGCCCCGCTATCATCCGCGTCCGCCACCGGCGCGAACCAAACCGGGGAACTCTCACGGTGGTCCATGAAGCAACTGACCATTGAGGTGTCAACCATGGAAAACTGGAGCCTGAAAGGCAATTATTTCGAAGCGTGCAACTGCGAAGCGGCGTGCCCCTGCGTGTTCCTCAGCGCACCTACCGACGGTGAATGCACCGCCCTCGTCGCCTGGCACATCGACCAGGGCAATTTTGGCGACGTAAAGGTCGACGGCCTGAACGTCGCGCTGGCGGTGTACTCCCCGGGTCACATGGCCAAGGTGAAGTGGACGGTCGCGCTCTATCTGGATGACAAGGCCGATGAGGCCCAGCGCGGCGCCCTGACCCAGATCTTCGCGGGACAGGCCGGCGGCCACCCGGCGATGCTGGCTTCGCACATCGGGGAAGTACTGGGCGTCAAGACCGCCCCGATGGACTTTCGGGCGAGCGGCAAGCAGCGCAGCCTGAGCCTGGGCGACATTGCCGAAGCCACTATCGAGAACATCGAGGGCCAGGGTGGAGCCGAGGTCACGGTTGCCAACCATCCGCTGTGCATCGCACCCGGGCACACCCTCGTGACCGCACGCTCGAAGAAGGTGCGCTTCAATGACCACGGTCTGAACTGGCAGTTCAGCGACAAGAACGGCTTCCACTCCCCGTTCAACTACCAGGCCGCCTAGCGGGGTCGCGGCCACTGGCTACGGTGGCCCCGCTGCCGCACGCGGCGGGGCCGGCACCTGGCTCTCCGACGCGACCAAGGAGATCGCAAATGTCCGGAATCGACCTCAACGTGATCCATCTCCGCGACCGCCGTGTGGTGCTCGCCGGACTCGGCGGCATCACCGCGCTGGCCTGGGCCTACACGGCCTATCTGGCGCTGCGCATGGATGCGATGCCGATGCCTGCAATGGGCACGATGGCCATGCCGCAATGGCAGCCGTGGGGAGCGATCGATTTTGCGCTGATGGTATTGATGTGGGCGGTCATGATGGTGGCCATGATGGTGCCATCGGCCTCGCCGATGATCGTCACTTTCACCACCATTCACCGCAAGCGGCGGGCGCAGGGCAACGCGTTCGTGCCGACCGCGGTGTTCCTGGCCGGCTACGCAATTGTCTGGGGCGTCTTCAGCGTGGCGGCCACGCTCGCGCAGTGGGGCTTTCATCAGGCAGCGCTGCTCTCCCCGATGATGGTGAGCACCAGCCCGATTCTGGGCGGAGTGCTGTTGATCTCGGCTGGCGCGTTTCAATGGAGCGGACTCAAGAATGTCTGCCTCGCCAAATGCCGGACCCCGTTGGGGTTCCTGCTGACCGAATGGCGCGATGGCCGCCGCGGTGCGCTCGTGATGGGCTTGCGCCATGGGGCGTTCTGTACTGGCTGCTGCTGGGCCCTGATGGCGCTGTTGTTCGTTGGCGGGGTCATGAACCTGCTCTGGGTCGCTGCGATTGCTGCCTTCGTGCTGGTCGAGAAGCTTGCGCCGGAGCACTGGCGCGTCGAGCGCATTGCCGGGGTCGGACTCCTGGCCGCGGGCGGCTGGCTACTGTTCGGCGCGCTCGTCTGAGACCGCCAACCTCCCAGTCCCGGCGCGACCTGCAGTAACCAGGGCGCGAGGTGCGCCGGCAGGCAATTGACAAGAGACTGATTTCAGACGCCAATGCATCACCGGCAACGAGTCCATCGGCGCCGGGAAACCCTTGGAGAGGGCCAGCGATGCTGCGGTCGATTCGTCTGTTGTTGTTGCCAATCCTGACTGCCGCTGGGGTCGCTGCGCCGGCCGGCGCGGCGGACTCGCCATCGGCGCCCGCCCCGGGCGTCTCGCTGGAACTGGCCAGCCTCCGGGCGGCGCAGGTGAGCGAGCTCAGCTACGACCTGAAGCTTGCCATTCCGGAGCACCGGACTCAGCACATCAGCGGCGTCAACACCATTCGCTTCCGGCTTGCGAAGCCCCTGCGGCCGCTGGTCATCGACTTCGACCCCGGCGGCACCCCGCGCCTGACGGTCAGCGCCAACGGGAAGAAGATCATCCCGCGCCTGGTCAACGGTCATATCGTCATTGCACCGGAAGCGCTGCGTCACGGCACTAACACGGTGCGCGTCGCATTCACGGCCGGGGACGCAGCGCTTAACCGCAGCGACGATCTCCTCTACACCCTGTTCGTCCCGGCCCGTGCCCGCCAGACCTTGCCCTGTTTCGACCAGCCCGATCTCAAGGGGCGCTGGACCGTTACCCTCGAACATCCGGCGGCGTGGCGTTCGGTGGCCAACGGCGCCGAACTGGATCGGCGTGAACTTGGCTCCCGGGCAACGGTGCATTTCGCCCAGACTCCACCCCTGCCGACTTACCTGCTGTCGTTCGCGGCCGGCAAGTTCATGGTCGAGACCGACCGGCGCGACGGGCGCACGATGAGGATGTTCCATCGCGAGACCGACGCCGCCAGGCTGGCCCGCAATCGCGACGCCCTGTTCGCGCTCCATGCGCAATCACTGGCCTTCATGGAGCGCTACACCGGCATTGCGTACCAGTTCGGCAAGTTCGACTTCGTGCTGATCCCGGCCTTCCCGTTCGGCGGCATGGAGCATGCCGGCGACATCCACTACCGCGCCGAGAGCCTGCTGCTCGACGAATCCGCAACCCAGCGCCAGTTGCTGTCGCGAGCGCGCGTCATTGCCCACGAGACCGCCCACATGTGGTTCGGCGACCTGGTCACGATGAAGTGGTTCAACGACGTCTGGACCAAGGAAGTCTTCGCCAACTTCATGGCCTCCAAGATCGCCGACCCGCTGTTCCCCGATCTCAATCACCGGCTCCAGTTCTTCCTTGACCACCACGGGGATGCCTACGACGTCGACCGCAGCGCCGGCGCCAATCCGATTAGGCAGCCGCTCGAGAACCTCAACGATGCCGGCAGCCTCTACGGGCCGATCATTTACGAGAAATCGCCCGTGGTCATGCGCCAGCTCGAGGCACTGCTCGGCGAAGAGGTGTTTCGCGATGGGCTGCGCGAGTACTTGCGCCGTCATTCCTTTGGCAACGCCACCTGGGACATGCTGATCGATGCCCTGGTGCCGCGCGCCGCGCTGGACCTGAAACGCTGGAGCCACGCCTGGATCGACGAGCCCGGCCGGCCCGTGATCGATACCGACCTTGAGTTCGTCGAGCAGCGCCCGGTGCGCCTGACGCTGCGCCAGAGTGACCCGCAGGAGCGCAACCGACTGTGGCCGCAGCAATTGCGCGTCACCGTTGGCTGTGACGGGCAGCGCCAGCCCATTGTGGCCGAGCTGATCGGACCTGAAGTGGACCTCACCGCGGCGTTGGCCGGCTGCGTGCCGCAATATGTGCTCGCCGGCGGCGAAGGCTGGGGCTACGGCGATTTCCGGCTCAATCAACGCTCCAGGGAGTTCCTGCTCGCCAACCTGGCGCGCATCGACGATCCGCTGACCCGCGCCGTCGCGTGGTCGGGACTGTGGGAAGCGATGCTGGCCGGGAATCTTGCCCCCGATCAGCTCTTCCGGAGCGCGTTGCTGGAACTCAGCCAGGAGTCGGACGAGCAGGTGGTCACCGGCGTGCTTGGCGACTTGCGCGCCCTGTGGTGGCTGTTTCTCTCGCCCACCCAACGCCAGGAAAATGGGCCGGCGCTCGAGGAGTTGCTGCGCTCCAGGCTCGCCGCGGCGGGCACGCCCAGCCTCAAGGCGGCGTGGTTTCGCGCGCTGCGCAGCGTCGCCACGACGCCGGCCACGGCGACGTGGCTGCAGCGGCTGTGGGCACGCGAGGAGTCGGTCCCCGGCCTGCCCCTGCAGGAAGCCGACGAAACCGCATTGGCATATGAACTCGCGGTCCGTGGCCTTGACGACGCGCCTGCAATCCTCGCGGGGCAAATGGCGCGGATCACAGACCCCGATCGCCAGGCACGATTCGCATTCGTGCGTGGCGCGCTCGCCCCCGACGCAGCCGCCCGCACGGCCTGGTTCGAGCGCTTGTCGGATCCCGCCAACCGGCGCCACGAGGTGTGGGTCACCGAAGGCCTGCGTTGGCTCCACCATCCG
>JAHEMI010000082.1 GCA_024643785.1 Burkholderiaceae bacterium | reverse complement strand
GTGGCGGGCCACGCGATGTACGAACGTTCCAACCCATATGAGGAGTTCTTCGCCGGGGGCAAGCTCGACATGACGCACTGCTCCTACGAACAGATCTCCGAGAAAACGACCCGCATCACCGGTTCGAAGTTCCTGCCTGATGCCAGGGTGCGGGTAAAACTGGAAGGATCGGGCAAGGTTGGTGAGCGCTTCGTTGGCCTGTGCGGCATCCGTGACCCCTACACCATCGCCAACATCGACCGTGTCATCGGCTGGGCCCGCCAGCAGGTGCGCGACCGTTTCGGCGAAAGCGGCTATGAGCTGCATTACAACGTCTATGGCCGCGATGGCGTGATGGGCGCGCTCGACCCGCTGCGCGACCGTCCCGGGCACGAGCTGTGTGTGATGGTGCAAGGCGTCGCGCCAACGACCGAGATGGCCGAAGAGGTTGCGATGATCGGACTGCGCCAGATGTTTTACGCACGACTGCCCGACGTCAAGGGAACGGCCGGCTCGGTGGCCTTCCCGCTCGATGAGGTGTTGCACGCCAGCCCGGCCTACCGCTGGACGCTGAATCACACCGTCGAGGTCGATGATGGCCTCGAGTTGTTCCCGACCCATCTTATCGACGCTGGCGTCTGAAACCGGAACCAAGAACATGAGCACCCAAAAGCTGAATGCACTGGCGAAGACCATCCGCAGCAAGAACGCCGGGGTCAACAAGATCACCTTCGACATCATCTTTCGCGACCGCGCCAACTACGAGCGCGTCAAGCGCACCGGGGTGGTGAGCCGCAAGACCATGGCCGCACTGTTTGGAATTCCCGCCGAGCGGATATCGGATTTCGTCGAGTACGATCCCGGCTACGCGATCAAGTTCACGATCTATCGTCTGCGCCCGAGCGGTTGCGCCGGCGATGCCGACATCTTCGGAGCGCAGCAATACGCGCCGTTGCTCGACCTTGAAGTGCCGGCCTGATCCCGACGCTCAACGATTTCCGGGACGGGCGCCTGGCCTGAGGGCTAGCGTCCGCCGGAAACGTCGAGGATCGCCCCGTGCACGTAGGAGGCAGCGTCCGAGGCCAGCCACAGCGCTGCTGACGCGATCTCGGCCGGGGCGCCCGAGCGGGCCATCGGCACGACCGCCTGGGCCATCTTTTCCATTGCCGCCAATCCCCCGTAAATATCGTGCATCTCGGTCGCGATCAGTCCGGGCCGCAGCGCGTTGACGCGGATGCCCTCGGCGCCAACCTCCTTGGCGAGCGCCATGGTGAAGATGTCGACTGCGCCCTTTGACGCGGCATAGGCTGCGCCCCCGACGCGCCCGCCAAGGCGGGAGGCAACCGACGAGATGTTGACGATGGCGCCGCCCCGGCCGCCGTGACTGGTCGACATCCGGCGGACCGCTTCACGCGCGCAGAAGAAGACGCTGTAGACATTCGCGCGCAGCAGCGTTTCGAGCCGCTCCTCATCGGTCTCTTCGACCCGGAAACTAGCCGTAACCCCGGCGTTGTTGACGAGCACGTCGGGCGCACCGTATTTCTCATCGAGCTGCTCAAACATGCGCTGCACTTCGTCGCTCCGTCCGACGTCGGCCTGCAGTGCCACCGCTTCTCCGCCCGCGCCGCAGATTTCGTCGACCACTGTGCGCGCCGCGTCTTCGCTGCGGTGCCAGTTGACGCCGACCTTGTACCCGGAGCGGCCCGCAAGCTTCGCGATCTCGGCTCCAATTCCGCGGCTCGCGCCGGTGACCAGCATGACTTTGCTCATTGTGTCTGTTCCGCCTCATGGTTGTTGTGCGATGCGGGCAGCCCAATGGAGCGGGATTCCCGACCGATAGCGACTTTCATCATATATGGCTGACTACGCGCTGAAAACCGCAAGCCAGTGCGATGAGCGATCGTCGGCGAACGCTGATCCTGGCGCTCAAGGGTCGAGCAGCCACTTTCCATCGTCGAGCACAACCAGCGGCCGGTGCAGGAAGCGCTCCGGCATTGCGTCCATCGCCTGGAAGCGCCAGGGTGTGGGCGGCTTGCCGCCCGCCATTCCAGTCGCTGCACTGATTTCGAGGTAGGTCACCGTGGCTTGCGCGCAGGAGAACTGGAATTCGCTCTCGCCAGAAAGAAATCCGGCCGAGACCGTGAATGAATGTTGGCCGGCGGGCAGCACGACTGCCACCAGCACCGGGAGCCATTGCTCCACGCCGGCGTTCGCAGGGTGATCGAGGTCGCGCAGCCAACCGTCGCTGCCGCTCCCGCGCCCTAGCCACCAGATGTTGGCGCTGCGCAAGGGCAGACGCCGGACCGGGGCGCCATCGATCGAGAGCCGGTCGCCGGCGCCGCGCTCGCCGGCGCCGAGCACCAGCGTGCAGGTGGGCAGGGTACGGGCCCGCCGTAAATAGGCGTCCCGCACTGCCGGGGCCACCAACAGATTCTCGAGCCGGGCGCCCTCGGGGTCGGCGAAGAACAACAGGTTGTCGGCGCGCAGGTGCAGGGCCCGGAAGTCCGAACGGATCGGGCTGACATTGCGCCACGGCGCCGGTCGCCGGAACACCCCGGTGGCGAGCGCGCTGGCCCGATCCTGGGCATCGTAAGACACCAGCGTGTAACGCTGCAGCTGGTCGGTCAGTTTTGCCATGGGGATTGGCCACGGCGTCACCGCAACCATGACATTGCTCTGCTCGGTCTGCTCACGAAACAGGTCGAAACCCCAGTAACTGCTCGAGAACCGGGGCTCACCGAGCGTTTGTCGAACCTCGGTCCGGCTCATGGCGCCGAGCTCGATCCGCGCTGAGCGATCGGGGATCAGCGGCAGCGGATTCTCCGGCGATATGACGTCCGTGGCGCAGCCTGCCATCAAGGCCATGGTCAACGCGAGCGCCGGCCAATTGGTGATCCCCAGCCCAGTAACGGTCGGCTTCACCTGGCCACCTTGTGGTCGTCGAGCTGGGCGTCGGTCAACGCGTTTGGCAGCGCGTCGAAGGCTGACTGGCCCGCCTTGGCGGGATCGAGCGGTTCCGGGTAGTCCTTCTTGTTGCGTGCCCACCAGACAAGCGAGCCGGTGGCACCATCGAAGATCGCGGCATCGAAGTAGGTTCCGACCTTGGCCAGGATCGCGTATTGCCCCACCCCGATTGTGACCAATGCGACCGCGTAGATCTGGGCCCAGCGTTCGGCCGTGAGGCCCTCGAAGCGCGCACCCAGCACCGCGATACCATCGGCGCCCTGGCGCTCGGCAAGGCCGCGTACTTCGGCCGCCAGATTCCCTGGTAGTGGCGTGCCCGGCGGCTTGGCGGCGAGATGTGCGAGCAGCCTGAGGCGCAGTTCCCGTGGCGCCAGCGCGGAGTCGACGGAAAGCGCCTGAGTCACCAAATAGCCTTTCCAGTCACGCAGATAGTCAATGGTCTCGTTCAGGAGGTCGCGCTCGGCGGCAGCCTGCGACCAGCCCTTTGCGACGCTGCTGTCGACTTCGTAGGCGGGCGGCAGCAGCACCAGCCGCTTGAGGGTGCGCACCTTGTGGGTCTCAGGTTCGCCCGTCCCTGATCCTCCGACCGCCCAACTTTCCTTGTTGGTGCTGCAACCGCCCGCCAGGAGCGCAAGCAGCAGGCAGGCGGCGATGCGCTTCAGTGCGTCCATGGCAGCCCCGGGATGCGCCGCGCCATGAGCGCCGGGAGCGCATTGGCGTAGTCGGCAAGCGCCGCCCGGATCACCGCACCCTCGTTGTCGGCGATGGTCTCGCGCGCCCGGCAATCCGGTACCGGGGCGTCGGTACTGCGCAAGTTGGGCAATATCGCCACGCGGCCAAGGAAGGGCTCGGCCGCTCCAGCATGCAGTGTGATCCGCAGGTCGGCAAAGACACAGAAGCTGTCGCGCGGCTTGTCCTCGACTACGCCGTAGGAGAGGATCACTACTTCCAGCGTGGCATCCGCGGACGCTCGATCGGATGCCACGTTCAGGCGCGCCCGTAGCCGTTCGGCGAGCCGGTTCTCGAAATCGCTTTCCCGGACCGCGCGCACGATCCGTTCCTGGACTGCGCGCTCGGCACCCATGATGGCGGCGACGCCGATCGTCACCACGACCCCGCCCAGCAAGGCGCCGCCGCTGAACATCGTGCCGGGGATCGCCAGGGCCTCGGTGATGCTCACGACGCCGACCACCGCTCCCCAGCCCAGGCCACGCTGCATCGACTGGTAGGTCTCGCTGTCGATTTCTCCGGGGGCTGCGGAGCGCACGATCAGCCGCACCGGCGCTGTGGACGCGAAGTCCTCGCGCGCCAGGGTCTGCGGCGCGGTGCGCTCGATTGGAGCGACCGGCGGTTCGCCGCGAGTTGGCTTGCCGGCTGGTTCCGGGGCCGCCGACACGCACGCGCCGAGAGCGACGGCGAGCGTCGTCGTCAGGATGGCGGTCAATTTGTTGCCGCCTGACGGCGCTCGGACAATGGTCCGGGACTCGCGCCGATCTATTGGATGCCGTACTCGCATGCTCATCCAGAGGGCTCTTTCAACGCCACGTTGGGGGCAGGTTACAGCTGCTACAGCAAACTTCGATTGTTGCAGATGACAGCTCTCAGGTGGCCAGAAATTGCGTGCAACACGGCTATACTCGATCGGCCAGGCGCCATATCCGCAGACAATGCTGACGGGCGGCGCCGGGGCGCTGCTCGGGGCCGGATCAAGCAGCTCAAGGGCTGGCTGATGATCGCATTGGCGCTCACCGCGGTCGTCTGGCTGGCGGTCAGGAAACATCGGCCCAAGTCACAACCGTGATTTCAGCGCCATGGTGCCGGCCATGGGTATACTCTGCGCGCGCCCCTGCATTTGTTCGGCACTGTCGACGGGCGCCCTGATAATCAGCTTGCCAGAGGTTCAACTGCCGTGATCCTAAACCACGCAAGAATACTTTCACGCCTGCCGGCAACGGTAATGATTGCCCTGTCCGCCCTTGCGCTTGCCGCATGCAGCGGCAAGGACCAGGCTGCCGGGGCGCCGCCGGGAGGCGGCAAACCGCCACCGCCATCGGTGGGCGTGATCAGCGTCGCACCGCAGGCCGTCGCCCTGAGCACCGAGTTGCCGGGCCGGGTCGAAGCCAAGCGCGTCGCCCAGGTCCGGGCGCGCGTAACCGGCGTGGTGCTCAAGCGCCAATTCACTGAGGGCAGCGAAGTGCGCGCCGGACAGGCGCTGTTCCTGATCGATCCGGCCCAGTACCAGGCTGCGCTCGACAGTGCCAACGCGCAGCTGGCGCGTGCCGAGGCCAACCTGGAGCAGGCGAGCGCGACTGCCGAGCGCTTCCGGCCGCTGGCCGAGGCGCGGGCGATCAGCCAGCAGGACTACATCAATGCCGCCGCGGCCCGCAAGGCGGCCACCGCCGACCTGGCCGCAGCCCGTGCCGCGGTGCGCAGCGCGGGCATCAACCTCGGCTACACCCAGGTGAGCGCGCCGATCGCGGGGCGGATCGGCCGAGCCCTGGTTACCGAGGGAGCGCTGGTCAGCGCCGCCGAGGCCACGCAGTTGGCGCTGATCCAGCAGACCAGCTCGGTTTACGTCAACTTCACGCAGTCGAGCGTGGCCGTGCTGCAGTTGCGCAAGGCGCTTGCCGCCAAGAAGCTGCGCCGCATCGGCGGCAATGCCGTCCCGGTGACCGTGGTGCTGGAGGACGGCAGCGAGATGCCGCGTGCCGGCAAACTGCTGTTCAGTGACCTGTCGGTCGATGCCGGCACCGGCCAGGTGATGTTGCGCGCGGAGGTGCCCAATCCCGAGGGCTTGCTGCTTCCGGGGCAGTACGTGCGCGTGCGCCTGTCCCAGGCCGAACAGCCGGCGGCGTTCCTGCTGCCACAGCAGGCGGTGACCCGTTCGGGCCAGGGCGACAGCGTGCTGGTGGTCGGCGAGGGCAACAAGCCAGCGCCCCGGCCGGTCACGGTGGGCTTCGAGCATGACGGCCAATGGGTCATCACTGCCGGTCTGAAGGAGGGCGACAAGGTCATCGTCGACGGCTTCCAGAAGATGTTCGTCCCCGGTGCGCCGGTCAACCCGGTGCCCTGGCAGCCGGCGGGATCCGCTGCCCCGGCAGGCGCGCCCCCGGCGCCCGGCGCCCCGGCGCGTTCCTGAGCGGAGCGCAAGATGGCCAAGTTCTTCATCGATCGCCCGGTGTTCGCGTGGGTAATCGCGCTGTTCGTGCTGGTGGCGGGAGGCCTGTCGATCACCCAGTTGCCGGTCTCGCAGTATCCGCCGGTTGCGCCGCCGACGATCGTGGTCTCGGCCTTCTACCCCGGCGCCACGGCGCAGGCCCTGGAAGACAGCGTCCTGGCGGTGATCGAGCGGGAAATGAACGGTGCCCCGGGCCTGATCTACGTCGAATCGGTGGCCCAGGCTACCGGGGGCGGCAGCATCACGCTGAGTTTTGCGCCCGGCACCAACGCCGACCTGGCGCAGGTCGAGGTCCAGAACCGTCTCGGACGGGCCACCCCGCGCCTGCCGGCGGTGGTCAACCAGCAGGGCGTGCGGGTCGACAAGGCGCGTTCCAACTTCCTGCTGTTCACGATCCTCTCCTCGACCGACCAGTCGCTCGATCCGATCGCGCTGGGCGACTACGCCGCCCGCAACGTGCTGCCCGAGTTGCAGCGTGTGCCGGGGGTAGGACAGGCACAGCTGTTTGGCACCGAACGCGCGATGCGCATCTGGATCGACCCGGCCAAGCTGCTCGGCCTGAACCTGTCGAGCGCCGAGGTGGTGGCCGCGATCCGGGCCCAGAACGCCCAGGTTTCGGCGGGATCGATTGGCGACCTGCCGAGCATTGCCGGCCAGGGCATTTCGGCCACGGTGGTCGTCGATGGCCAGCTGGCCACGGTTGAGCAGTTCGGCAACGTGGTGCTGCGTGCCAACAGCGACGGCTCGACGGTGCGCCTCAAGGATGTCGCCCGCATCGAGCTGGGCGGGCAGGGCTACTCGACCCAGGCGCGGCTCAACGGCAAACCTTCGACCGGCATCGGAATCCAGCTCTCGCCCACCGGCAACGCGCTCGCCACCGCGGCAGCGGTGCGTGAGCGCATGGAGCAGCTGCAGCGCTATTTCCCCGCGGGCGTGACCTACAGCATCCCCTACGACAGCTCGCGCTTCGTCAAGATCTCGATTTCGCAGGTGGCGATTACCCTCCTGGAAGCCGTGGGTCTGGTGTTCCTGGTGATCTTCCTGTTCCTGCAGAACATCCGCTACACGCTGATCCCGACCCTGGTCGTGCCGATCGCGCTGATGGGCTCGTTTGCGGTCTTGCTGACGCTGGGCTTCTCGATCAATGTCCTGACGATGTTCGGCATGGTGCTGGTGATCGGCATCGTGGTTGACGATGCCATCGTCGTGGTCGAGAACGTCGAACGCATCATGAGCGAGGAGGGCCTGCCGCCGCGCGAAGCGACCCGCAAGGCCATGGGCCAAATTTCCGGCGCGATCATCGGCATCACCGTGGTGCTGATCTCGGTCTTCGTGCCGCTGGCGTTCTTCGCCGGATCGGTGGGCAACATCTATCGCCAGTTTTCGGTGGTGATGGTGTCGTCGATCGCCTTCTCGGCCTTCATGGCTCTTTCCCTGACGCCGGCGCTGTGCGCGACGCTGCTCAAGCCGGTCGAGGCCGGACACCACCTGGCCAAGCGCGGCTTCTACGGCTGGTTCAACCGCGCCTTCAAGGGCACGGCGAAGGGCTACGAGAGCCTGGTCGCGCGGATGCTGCGCAAGGCGTTCCGCTACCTGATCATCTACGGTGTGATCATCGGCGCGGTCGCCTGGGCATTCCAGCGCTTGCCGACCTCGTTCCTGCCCAACGAGGACCAGGGCTACGTGATCGTCAATGTGCTCCTGCCGCCAGGGGCGACGCAGCAGCGCACCAGCGCAGTCATGTCGCAGGTCGAGGGCTACATGCTCAAGCAGCCCGAGGTGCAGAGCATCGTCGGGGTCCTGGGGTTCAGTTTCTCCGGCCAGGGGCAGAACGCCGCGCTGGCCTTCGTCACGCTCAAGGACTGGGAACAGCGCTCCAGTCCCGCCAACTCGGCGCAGGCCATGGCGGGCAGGGCGTTTGGCGCCTTCATGGGCATCCGCGATGCCTTCATCTTTCCGCTGAGCCCGCCGCCGATTCCCGAGTTGGGGCGCGCCGCCGGGTTCAGTTTCCGGCTGCAGGATCGCGCCGGCATGGGGCACGATGCTCTGGTCGCGGCGCGCAACCAGCTGCTCGGCCTGGCTTCGCAAAGCAAGCTGCTGACCCAGGTGCGGCCCGATGGCCTCGAGGACGCACCGCAGCTGGTAATCGACATCGACCGCGACAAGGCCTCCGCGCTCGGGGTCAGTTTCGACAGCATCAATGCGACCATCTCGACCGCGCTCGGCTCGGCATACGCCAACGACTTCCCGTCGCGCGGCCGGCTGCAACGCGTGGTGGTACAGGCCGATGCGCCGGCGCGCATGCAGCCCGCCGACCTGCTCAAGTTGAGCGCGACCAACAATCGCGGTGTGCCGGTGTTGCTGTCATCGTTCGCCACCACGCGCTGGGTCACGGGCCCGATGCAGACCATGCGCTACAACGGTTATCCGGCGATGAGCATCGGCGGTGCCGCTGCACCCGGCTACAGCAGCGGCGTGGCAATGGACGAGATGGAGCGGCTGGCAACGCAGCTGCCGCCGGGCTTCGGTTTCGAGTGGACGGCCTTGTCGCGCGAGGAGAAGCTGGCGGGTTCCCAGGAACTGGTCCTCTACGGTTTCGCGATCCTGGCGGTGTTCCTCTGTCTGGCCGCGCTCTACGAGAGCTGGTCGATTCCGTTCACCGTGATCCTGGTCGTGCCGCTGGGCGTGCTCGGCGTGTTCATGGCCACCTTGCTGCGCTCGTACAACAACGACATCTATTTCCAGGTCGGGCTGATAACGATCATCGGTTTGTCGGCCAAGAACGCGATCCTGATCATCGAGTTCGCCAAGGACTTGCAGGCCCAGGGCAAGACTGCCATCCAGGCCGCGCTGGAGGCTGCGCACCTGAGGTTCCGGCCGATCGTGATGACCTCGATGGCGTTCATCCTCGGCGTCCTGCCGCTGGCGATCGCCACCGGGGCCGGCTCGGCCAGCCAGCGGGCGATCGGCACCGGCGTGATCGGCGGAATGATCACGGCGGTAATGCTGTCGGTCTTCTTCGTGCCGCTGTTCTTCGTCATCGTGCGCCGCTTCTTCAAGGGCAGCGAACGGCAGCGCCGGATGTATGCCCACGAAGCCGAGAATCTCGATCTGCACGTACCCAAGGAGGATCTTTGACATGAGCACCTCCTTTATCGTGCGGGGCGCGGCCATGCTGGCCGTGCTGCTGCTGGCGGCCTGCACCTCGCTGATCCCGTCGTATGAGCGACCGGCGCCGCCGGTCGCCGCAGCCTGGCCCGAGGGGACCACGGCCGCGCCGGCCGGGAAGCAAGCCGCCGGTGCTGCGGCTGCCGAACTGGCGTGGTCCGAATTCCTGGCCGACGCCCGGATCCGGGCCCTGGTTGAAATCGCCCTGCGCAACAACCGTGACCTGCGCCTGGCGGCGCTCAACGTCGAGCAGGTCCGGGCGCAACTGGGAATCCAGCGTGCCGACCTGTTGCCAACGGTGGGCCTGGGCGCCACCTTCACCCGTGCGCCCAACACCAGCGGTGTCGAGACCAATCTCTTCACGTTCGGGGTCGCCGTCAGTTCCTACGAGCTCGACCTCTTCGGGCGGGTTCGCAGTCTCAGCCAGGCGGCACTGGCGCGCTACCTCGCCAGCGAGGAAGGGCGGCGCGCCGCCCAGGTGGCATTGGTCGCGGCGGTGGCCAGCACCGAGCTGGCAGTTCGCGCCGATGACGAGTTGCTGGAGGTAACGCAGCGCGCGTTGCAATCGCGCGAAGAAAGCCTGCGGCTGGTGCGCGTACGTTTCGATGGCGGCGTTGCCGCCGAGACCGAACTGCGCGGCGCCGAATCGCTGCTCGCGGCGGCGCGAGCCAGTCTCGCAGGACTGCAACGCCAGCGCAGTCTTGACCGCAATGCGCTGGTCCTGCTGCTTGGTGAAGGGTTGCCGGCGGATCTGCCCGCCGCGACACCGCTCGAGCAGGTGGCGTTCGTGGAGCTGCCGGCGGGCCTGCCCTCGGAGGTGTTGCTCAAGCGCCCCGACATCGCCCAGGCCGAACAGCAGCTGCTCGCGGCCAATGCCAACATTGGTGCGGCGCGGGCGGCGTTCTTCCCGCGCATCACCCTGACCGGAAGTCTCGGCACGGCGAGCAGCCAGCTCTCCGGCCTGTTCGAGAAAGTTGCCTGGACCTTCGCGCCGCAGTTGCTCTACCCCTTGTTCGACGC
>JAHEMI010000168.1 GCA_024643785.1 Burkholderiaceae bacterium | reverse complement strand
CGCTGATCGGTGCGTCGCTGGTCATCTTCGTCGTGCTCGAGGTCCTGCCGGGCAACGCCGCCGACATGCTGATGGGCGCCGACGCCTCGCCCGAGGCGGTCGAGGCGCTCGCGCGCAAGCTTGGCCTGGACCGCCCTGCGAGCGAGCGCTACCTGGGCTGGGTGGGCGGAATGCTGGTGGGCGAGCTGGGCAACAGCTACGCCTACCAGACGCCGGTCGCGCCGCTGATCGCCGAGCGCCTCGCGCTCACCGTGCCGCTCGCGGTGATCTCGATGCTGCTCACCGCGGTGATGGCGCTGGTGGTGGGCGTGTACGCGGCGTCGCGCCACAACCGGCTGGGCGACGTCGGCGTGATGGGCCTCACCCAGATCGGTATCGCGATCCCGAACTTCTGGTTCGCGATCCTTCTCATCCTGCTGTTCGCGGTCAACCTGCGCTGGTTCGGCGCGGGCGGGTTTCCCGGGTGGGGCGAGGGGCTCTGGCCGGCGCTGAAGTCGCTCGTGCTGCCGGCCGTGTCGCTGGCGGTCGTGCAGGCGGCGATCCTGGCGCGCATCACCCGCTCGGCGGTGCTCGAAGTGCTGCGCGAAGACTACGTGCGCACCGCGCGCGCCAAGGGGCTCACGCAGCGCGCGGCGCTGTGGCGCCACGTGCTGCGCAACGCGATGATCCCGGTGCTCACCGTGATGGGCCTGCAGTTCGCCAACCTGCTCGCCGGCACGATCGTGGTCGAGAGCGTGTTCTACCTGCCCGGACTCGGCAGGCTGATCTTCCAGTCGATCTCCAATCGCGACCTGATCGTGGTGCGCAACTGCGTGATGCTGCTCGCGACCATGGTGGTGCTCGTGAACTTCATCGTCGACCTGCTCTACGCGGTGGTCGATCCGCGCGTGAAGGCGGCCGACGTATGAGTGGCAACGCGCGCGGCGATCGGATGGCGGGGCCATGAGCGCGATTGCCGGTGCGCCACGACGGGGGACGGAGGCGTTCATGCGCCGCGCGCTGCGCCACCGCAGCTTCGTGCTGGGCGGCGTGCTCACGCTCGCGCTGATCGCCGCCGCGCTCGTCTCGCTGGTGTGGACGCCGTGGTCTCCCTACGAGATCGACATGGCCCTGAAGCTCAAGCCGCCCACGTCGGCGCACTGGCTGGGCACCGACCCGCTCGGGCGCGACGTGGCCTCGCTGCTGCTGGTGGGGGCGCGCAACTCGATCCTGGTCGGCGTGATCGCGGTGGGCATCGGGCTGACCGTGGGCGCGCTGCTCGGCCTGCTCGCGGCCGCGCGTCGCGGCTGGGTCGAGGAAGCGATCATGCGGCTGTCGGACTTCACTTTCGCGTTTCCGGCGATTCTCTCCGCGATCATGATGACGGCCGTGCTCGGTCCCGGTATCGTCAACTCGATCATTGCGATCGGCATCTTCAACATCCCGGTGTTCGCGCGCATCACGCGCGCGTCGGCCAAGGCGATCTGGGCGCGCGAGTTCGTGCTCGCGTCGCGTGCGGCCGGCAAGGGCGCCACGCGCATTACCTTCGAACACGTGCTGCCCAACATCCTGTCGGTGCTGATCGTGCAGGCGACGATCCAGTTCGCGCTCGCGATCCTGGCCGAGGCGGCGCTGTCGTACCTGGGCCTGGGCACCCAGCCGCCGCAACCCTCGTGGGGGCGCATGCTGAACGAGGCCCAGACGCTGATGTTCACCGATCCGCGGCTGGCGATCTTCCCGGGCGTGGCGATCGCGATCTCGGTGCTGGGGCTGAACCTGATGGGCGACGGTCTGCGCGACCTGATCGACCCGCGCCTGGCGAGGAAACGTTGACCGAGCCGGGCAGCCAGAGACGCGCGAACTCGTCCACGCAGGCGGGCGGCGCCGCGCGCGTCGAGGCGAGCACCGAGCCGTTGCTCGCGGTGCGCGGCCTCACCGTGCGCCTGAACACCGCGCGCGGTCCCGCCGCGGCGGTGAGCGAGGCGAGCTTCACGCTGGCGCGCGGCGAGACGCTGGGGCTGATCGGCGAATCGGGTTGTGGCAAGTCGATCACGGCGCTGGCACTGATCGGGCTGCTGCCCGAGGGCGCGCAGGTCGAGGGCAGCATACGGTTTTGCGGGCGCGAGATAGTCGGCCTGGCCGAAGACGAGCTGTGCATGATTCGCGGCGACCGCATCGCGATGATCTTCCAGGAGCCGATGACCGCGCTCAACCCGGTGCACACGGTTGGGCACCAGGTGGCCGAGCCGCTCGTCCTGCATCGCGGGCTGGGCACGGCGCAGGCGCGCGCGCAGGCGATCGCGCTGCTCGACCGGGTCGGTCTGCCCGATGCGCGCCGTCGCGTCGACGCCTATCCGCACCAGCTCTCGGGCGGCCAGCGCCAGCGGGTGGGCGTGGCAATGGCGCTCGCCTGCGACCCGGACCTGCTGATCGCCGACGAACCCACCACGGCGCTCGACGTAACCATCCAGGGCCAGATCCTGGACCTGATCGCCGACCTGGTGGCCGAGCGCGGAATGGGCCTGATCCTGATCTCGCACGACCTGGGCGTGATCGCCGAGAACGTCGACCGGATGCTCGTCATGTACGGTGGCAGCGTGGTCGAGAGCGGTGCCACCGAGGCCGTCTTCGAGCGCATGGCGCACCCCTACACGCAGGCGCTGTTCGCGGCTCGCCCGCGCTTGGGCGCGGTACGCGGCCAGCGGCTCGCGACCATTCCCGGCACCGTGCCCGAGCTCGCCGACCTGCCGCGGGGCTGCCCCTTCGCCGAGCGCTGCACGCTGGCGGTCGAGCAGTGCCGCGCCGAGCGCCCACCCGAGATCGCCATCGCCAACGACC
>JAHEMI010000012.1:2007-40694 GCA_024643785.1 Burkholderiaceae bacterium | reverse complement strand
GCGGATGCGGGACGTAGTTCGTGGCCTCGGAGCGCGCGGCCGGCATCAACCGGTCGCCAACGCCGATTTCCTCGTTGGCGGCGTCGATCTGCAGCGTTGCCGGGTCACCGGGGCGGGTCAGGTGGGCGGAGCCGACGAACAGCGCTTCGTAGGCAATCGGTTTGCGGGTGTCGGGGTCGAGCAGCGGCCTGGCGGGCCGATAGACATGCCAGTCGCTCACCTTGTCGCCGTCGATGCCGCGGACGTAGGCAATGTCGCCGGTGCTGAGGTAGACACGTCCTTCCTGGGTGGCGATGATCCGCGGGTTCTCGGCCAAACCCTTGTCGTCAACGACCAGCGGCCGGTTGAGGAACTGGGCGATGGCGCTGGCCTTGACGGTCGGGATCGCGTCACGCGCGATCGCCTCGGAGCGGACCTTGGGAGTGAGCTTGACGCTCGGAAGGTCGCCTTCGCCAAATGACTTGCCCAGCCGCAGGCGCGGCGAGCTGCCGCTGCGGTCGAGGTAGATCACGTCACCGGGATAGATCCAGTGCGGGTCCTTGATCTGGGCGCGGTTGAGGTCCCAGATCTCGGGCCAGCGCCAGGGCTTGGCCAGGAACTTGCCGGAGATATCCCAGAGGGTATCGCCCTTGACCACGATGTAGCTGTCTGGCGCGTCCTTGGCGAGCTCCACCAACTGGGCACTGGCCGCCAGCGGGATAAATCCTGCCAGCACAAAGGTAAATAGCTGCGTGATAAACTTTTTTGGTGTGCGCATTTGGGTGCCTGGTGATAGCCGCGAACGCCTGGCAGGACCGGGAAAATGCCCGGAACCAATCCTAGTATTCGTGTCAGATTCTGCCGCCAATGCATTGATGCCGCAAGGTTTCCTGGTAGATCGAACTAACCGGCGGTAGATTATCCCCGATGACCGTACGTGACATTCTCCATTTCCCTGACCGCCGCCTCCACCAGGTGGCCAAGCCGGTTGCAGTAGTTGACGACCGGATTCGCCAGTTGGTGGCCGACATGGCCGAGACCATGTATTCGGCTCCCGGGATCGGGTTGGCCGCCACCCAGGTCGACGTCCACGAGCGGGTGATCGTCATCGATGTGAGCGAAGAGCGCAACGAGTTGCGGGTGTTCATCAACCCGCAAATCATCTCCAGCAGCGACGACTCCAAGGTGTTCGAGGAGGGCTGCCTGTCGGTGCCAGGCTTCTACGCCGAGGTCGAGCGCCCCGACCGGGTGCGGATCAAGGCCCTCGACGAGCACGGCGAGGCCTTCACGATCGACGCCGATGGCCTGCTGTCGGTCTGCATCCAGCACGAGATCGACCACCTCAACGGCAGGGTGTTCGTCGAGTATCTCTCGCGGCTCAAGCAGAGCCGGCTCCGGTCGCGGCTCGCCAAGGCCGAGCGGGTCGAAGGCTGAACCCGGCGGCGAATGCCATGCTGATGCCGCCGCCGACCAGATCGATACCATCGCCGCCATTGCGGTTGCGGGATCGCACCCGATGCGGCTGATCTTTGCCGGTACCCCTGAGTTCGCCGCGACGGCATTGCGCGCGCTCGCCGCCGCCGGCCATGAGATTGCGTTGGTCCTGACCCGCGCGGACAAGCCCGCCGGCCGCGGCCAGGTGCTCGTTGCCAGCCCGGTCAAGGAACTGGCGCTGCAGCAGGGCTATCCGATCGCCCAGCCGCGCACGCTCCGCGACCGCGAGACCTGGCCTGTGCTGCAGGCCGTAGCCGCCGATGTCATGGTGGTGGCCGCCTACGGACTGATCCTGCCGGCCGAGGTGCTGGCCATTCCGCGGCTGGGTTGCCTGAACATCCACGCCTCGCTGCTGCCGCGCTGGCGCGGCGCCGCCCCGATCGAGCGCGCCATCGAGGCCGGTGATGTGCGCACCGGAGTCACCATCATGCAGATGGACGCCGGACTGGACACCGGCCCGATGCTGCTGGCCGAAACCGTCGCGATTCACCCCGAAGAGACTGGCGGCGCCTTGCGCGAGCGGCTCGCGGCGCTCGGCGCCCGCCTGATCGTCAAGGCGCTGGCTGAACTGGAGTCCGGTGCGCTGGTTGCAACCGGGCAGCCGGAACAGGGGGTGAGCTATGCGGCGCGAATTCTCAAGCCTGAAACGGCGCTCGACTGGAACCAGCCCGCCGGTCAGCTGGCCAACCGGATCAGGGCTTTCGACCCGCAGCCTGGCGTTACGGCGGTGCTGGCGCGCGGCAGCGGGGTCGCGCTGAAGATCTGGCGGGCGCGGCCGCTCGCGGCCGCCGCTGGCCAACCGGCTCCGCAACCCGCGACCGTGCTTGCCGCCCCCCCGGGGTCACTGCGCGTGGCCTGCGGCGGCGGCACGGCGCTCGAGATTCTCGAGTTGCAGCGCGCCGGTTCGCGCCGGATGGCAGTGGCCGACTTTCTCAAGGGTTTCCCGATTGAGCCTGGCGAGCGCCTGGTCTTGCCCCCGGGTTGAGGCCGGACTTGTACTCTGGGGGTCCGGGCCCCACATATTGGGCTGATGGCCGCCGCTGGCGGCAGCGGTTCCCTGAAATGGAGCGCAGCGAAAATGTTCAACTGGTTCAAGACGGCATTGCTGATGGCGGCGATCGTCGCCCTCTTTGGCGTGATCGGCGGGATCCTGGGCGGAGAGCGGGGCATGCTCATGGCCCTGGGGTTCGCCGTGCTGACCAACTTCTTCGCCTACTGGTTCTCGGACAAGATGGTGCTGCGGATGTACAAGGCCCGCGAGGTCGATGAAACCAGCGCACCGCAGTTCTATCGGATGGTCAGGGAGCTGGCACAGCGGGCCGAACTGCCGATGCCGCGCGTCTACCTGATCGACGAGCCTGCCCCCAACGCCTTTGCCACCGGCCGCAACCCCGAGCACGCCGCGGTCGCGGCCACCACCGGCATCCTGCGCGCGCTCAGCGAGCGCGAGTTGCGCGGCGTGATGGCCCACGAGCTGGCGCACATCAAGCACCGCGACATCCTGATCTCGACGATCTCGGCGACGATGGCGGGCGCGATCTCGGCCCTGGCGCAATTCGCGTTCTTCTTTGGCGGGCGCGGCTCCAACGAACGCTCGAACCCGATCGCAACCATCGCGGTGGCGCTGCTGGCGCCGATCGCCGCAATGCTGATCCAGATGGCGATTTCGCGGGCACGGGAATTCGAGGCCGACCGCGGCGGCGCCGAGATCAGCGGCGATCCGCAATCGCTGGCTGCGGCGCTGCAGAAGATCCACGCCTATGCCCAGGAAATCCGGCTGGCTCCGGCCGAAGCCCACCCGGAGACCGCCCAGATGATGATCATGAATCCGCTCTCGGGCAATGGCATCAAGAACCTCTTCTCGACCCATCCCGACCCCGAGGAGCGGGTGCGCCGCCTGCTCGCCATGGCCAGCGGGGTGCGCTAGTGCGCCGAGCGGGCGGCGGGACGCAGTTGCGATGAGCGCGCGCGCCGCGCTCGCGCAGGAGTTTGCGGTCGCGGCCGCAGCGCTCGAGGCGATGCTTGCCGGCACCGCGCTGCCGGCGGCCCTCGGCAAGGCGATTGCCGCCGCCACTCCGGCGCTGCCCAGCGATTCGCTGCCGGCGGTGCAGGACATCGCCTACCGCAGCACCCGTCAGCTCGGGCTGTGTCGTGAGGTCGCCGCGATTCTCAACGCCCACGCCCCGGCGGCGCGGGTCGCGGCGCTCCAGATCGTGGCCCTGGCGCAACTGATCGACCCGCTGCGGGCCGCGGCCATCACGGTCGACCAGGCGGTTGCCGGCGCGCGGCTGCAGCGTGTGACCGAGCCCGCGGCCGGTTTTCTCAACGCGACGCTGCGTCGTTTCGTGCGCGAGAGCGACGACTTGCTGGCGCGGGCGCAGCGCAAGGACGAGGCGCGCTGGAATTTCCCGCGCTGGTGGATTGAACAGCTGCGGCGCGACCATCCCGGACACTGGGAGAGCATCCTGACGGCGTCGAACCAGACGCCGCCACTGACCCTGCGCGTCAACCGGCGCCGACTCGCACGCGACGAATACCTGGCGCTGCTCACTGCTACCGGGGTGAACGCGCGCCCGGTAGGACCCCAGGCGCTGGTCCTCGACAGCGCCAGTCCGGTGGCGGCGTTGCCGGAGTTTGCCGCCGGGGCGGTGTCGGTCCAGGACGCCGGCGCGCAACTGGCGGCTCCGTTGCTCGATGTCGCCGACGGCATGAGGGTGCTCGACGCCTGTGCCGCGCCCGGGGGCAAGACGACCCACATCCTCGAGCTCGCCGACTGCGCTGTGACCGCGCTCGACGTCGCCCCGGAGCGGCTGGCGCGCGTCGCCGAGAACCTCGCCCGCCTGGGCCTGAGCGCCCGGCTGCAGGAGGGCTCGGCGCTCGAGCCGCGCGCCTGGTGGGACGGGGTCCAGTTCGACCGCATCCTGGTCGATGCCCCCTGCACTGCCTCGGGAATAGTGCGCCGCCACCCCGATGCGCGCTGGCTGCGCCGCCGTAGCGATCTCGCGACACTTTCGGCGCGCCAGGGAGAAATCCTGGCGCAGCTTTGGCCGCTGCTGCGCGTGGGTGGTAAATTGCTCTATGCCACGTGCTCGGTGTTTCGTGCCGAGGGCGAGGGGGTGGTTGACAGTTTCCGGCGCACGCACCGTGATGCCATTAGACGCGACTTGGTCTGGCGGTTTGAGGGAAGCGAGGCGCCCGAGCCGGTCGACCAGTTGCTGCCCCGCTCGGATCCCAATCGGGATCACGACGGGTTTTTCTACGCGATGTTAGAGAAGAGCGCTTGATTTTTCGTCTCGCCCAGGCACTGGCCCTGGTGGCGGTGCTGTTGGGCGGGATGCCGGCGGCCCGCGGTTCAGAGGTCATCGAGGTCACCAGCGTACGCATCGAGCCGACCGTCGAGGGCGACGCTTGGCAGTTGTCGGCCGACTTCGCGGTCCCGCTCTCGGTCCGTCTCGAGGATGCGGTCCAGCGCGGCGTCGCGCTGTATTTCGTGGCCGAGTTCGAACTGGTCAAGCCGCGCTGGTACTGGTGGGATGAACGCACGGTCACCGCCAGCCGGAGCTATCGGCTCTCCTACCATCCGCTGACCTCCCAGTACCGCCTGGCCATCGGCGCCTATCAGATCCAGTTCCCGACCCTCAACGAGGCGGTGCGTGCGATGGCGCTGATTCGCGGCTGGCGGGTCATGGAGGTCGAAGCGCTGAAACCGGGCGCAACCTACGAGGCGCAACTGCGCCTGCGACTCGATACTTCGCAACTTCCCAAACCCTTCCAGATTGACGCGCTGACCAATCGCGACTGGAACCTGCAGACCGAATGGAAGAGATTCCCGTTCATAGCCGAGACGCCGAAAACAGCGCCGTAGGGCGGCTGTTGCGCTGGTCGCTGTTCACCGCGGTGCTGTTGGCCATGGTGCTGCTGGTGCTATTGGCGACCGCGACCTCGAACACCGAGCTGTTCCAGGGCAGCTACCAGCTGCTGTTCTGGCTGACGGCCGCGGTCGGGACCTGCCTGGTCGTGCTGGTACTCGAAATGACCCGCCGGCTGCTGTCGCGCTACCGCCGCGGGGTCTTCGGCGCGCGGCTGATGACGCGCATGGCGGTGTCGTTCACGGTGATGACCATCGTCCCGCTGCTGCTGATCTACATCGTGGCGGTGCAGTTCGTCGGCCGTTCGATCGAGTCCTGGTTCGATGTGCCGCTGGAACGAGCGCTGGATTCCGGACTCAACCTCGGCCGCGCAACGCTCGACGCGATGCGCTCCGACGTTTCCGCGACCGCCCGCGCCATGGCCACCGAACTGGCTGACACCCCGCGTGACAACTGGTCGTTCGCGCTGCAGCGCATGCGCGAACAATACGGGCTCCAGGACGTGCTGATCCTCACCGGCGCCAACCGGATCATCACCGCGAGCGGGGGGCGTTTTGCCAGCATCGTCCCCGATCTGCCGGGCGTCGAGATGATGCGTCGCGCCCGCTTTACCAGGATGGTGGCGGAGTTCGAATCCGACGCGCCGCGCGCGAGCACCGGGGAAACAGGCGCCGGGATGGCGCCGCCAGTGCACACCGATGGCCGCGAACCGGGCCTGGGAACTGCGGTGGGGTTGCGACTGCGCGTCATCGTGGGCATTGGCGCGCCCGCCCAGCGCCCCGATGACGGCCGCTACCTGCACCTGCTGCAACCGGTCTCAAGGGCGCTGGCCGAGAGCGCCGAGGCGATCTCGCAGGGCCGCAGCGACTACCAGCAGCTGCTCGAGTCGCGGGTCGGTCTCAAGCGCCTGTTCTACGTCACGCTGACGCTGATCTTCTTCCTGACGGCCTTCGCCTCGATCGCGGCGGCGTTCCTGCTCTCGGGGTGGCTGACCGGCCCGCTGTCGATGCTCGCGGCCGGGACCCGCGCGGTCGCCGGCGGAGACTTCCGCCCGGTCAAGACCTACAGTGGCCGCGACGAGCTGGGGGTCCTGACCGAATCGTTCAACGCGATGATGCGTCAGCTCGCCGACGCCCGCCAGCAGGTCGACCGCAACCAGCGCGAACTCAAGCGCGCCAACGCCCGGCTCGAGAGCGTGCTCGCCAACCTGACCGCCGGCGTGCTGGTGCTCGATTCGGAATTTCGCCTGACGCTCGGCAACGCCGGCGCTGAGCGCATCCTGGGCGCCGGGCTGGGCCAGCATCTGGGCAAGGCGATTACCGAGATTCCCGGCCTGGGACAGATCGCCGAACAGGTCGAGCTGGCATTCCAGGAGCTGGCATTGGCCGGCGATGCCAGCTGGCAGCGCCAGTTCGCCCTGAAGCACGCCCCCCACAGCGGCTCGGCCGATGCCGGTTCGGGCGGCGGCAGCGTCCGGCTCGGCCCCGGGCTGAGCCCGGAGCAAACGATCCTCGCGCGCGGATCGATACTGCCGGAGCGCCGGGCCGGCCACGTCATCGTCTTCGACGACATCACCGAGATGGTCTCCGCGCAACGCGCGCTGGCCTGGGCCGACGTCGCCCGGCGCCTGGCCCATGAGATCATGAATCCGCTCACGCCGATCCAGCTGGCCACCGAGCGGCTGCGTGCCAAGCTCGCCGGCCGGCTGCCGCCCGCCGAGGACAAGCTGCTCGAGAGCAGCGCCCGGACGATCATCCAGCAGGTCAGTTCGCTCAAGCAGATGGTCGACGAGTTCCGCGACTATGCCCGGCTGCCTTCGGCGGTGTTGGTGCAACTCGACCTCAACGAGCTCGTCGAGGAGGTGGCACGGCTCTACGCCGGTCCGGAAGTCGGCGCGCAGTTACGCCTCGAACTCGACCCCGAGCTGCCGCTGGTGATGGCCGACAGCGGGCAGTTGCGCCAGGTGGTGCACAATCTGGTCAAGAATTCGCTCGAGGCGATCAGCAAGTCGGAAGATGCAGAGGTGGTGCTGTCGACCGCGACGGTCGTCTCCGCGTCCGGGGCGCGAACCGCGCGCCTGCAGGTGCGCGACAACGGTCCGGGATTTGCTCCGGCGGTGCTGGGCCGCATCTTCGAGCCCTACGTAACCACCAAGCCCCGGGGAACCGGTCTCGGACTGGCGATCGTGCGCAAGATCGTCGAGGAACACGGCGCACGCATCGACGCTTCAAACGTTGGTGGCGAGCCTGGTCGGGGAGCACAAGTGTCCCTGCACTTTACGAAACTCGCGAAAAGCGGGGAGAATAGTTAGCACATGAAGCACTTGGCAATTGAGACGCGCTTATGGCCGACATCCTCGTAGTCGACGACGAAATCGGCATTCGCGAGCTGCTTTCCGAAATCCTCGGTGACGAGGGGCATACGGTATTGCTCGCCGAAAGTGCCCGCGACGCGCGCACCTTGCGCG
Organism: Burkholderiaceae bacterium; assembly: GCA_024643785.1. Classification (GTDB taxonomy): domain Bacteria; phylum Pseudomonadota; class Gammaproteobacteria; order Burkholderiales; family Burkholderiaceae_E; genus JAGXFR01. The sequence goes on along the minus strand of JAHEMI010000012.1, from coordinate 32,885 downwards.
ACGAAAATCATCTCGACCTGGTGCTGCTCGACATCTGGATGCCTGACACCGATGGCGTTTCGCTACTCAAGGAATGGTCCGCCAGCGGCAAGCTGACCATGCCGGTGATCATGATGTCGGGGCACGCGACGATCGACACCGCCGTGGAGGCGACCAAGATCGGCGCGATCGATTTCCTCGAAAAGCCGATCACCATGCAGAAGCTGCTGCGGGCGGTGGAGAAGGGCCTGCACCGGCGCGAACAGCAAGTCACCGGACGGCTGTTCCGCGATGGCCTGCCACCGGCTGCGCAGCGCCATCAGGGCGATTCGGCGGGGGCTGTGAGCGGCGCCGGGGCGCTGGCCGGCCGCGGCGATGCCGCGCTGTTCGACGGCAATGGCGCGGATGCGCCGGCCGTGGTGGCGGTCGCCGATCTGCCGCTCGAACTGCCGCTGCGCGAGGCCCGCGACGCGTTCGAGCGCGCCTACTTCGAACATCACCTGACCCGTGAGAACGGCAGCATGACCCGCGTGGCGGAGCGCACCGGTCTGGAGCGCACCCACCTTTATCGCAAGCTCAAGCAGCTCGGCATCGACCTTGCCGGCGGCGCATACCGCAAGAACAATTCTTGAAAATCATCATCCTTGGCGCAGGAAGGGTAGGCGTTTCGGTCGCCGAAAACCTGGTATCCGAGCGCAACGACATCACCGTCATCGACACCAACCTGCAGCAACTCAATGAGCTGCAGGACCGGCTCGATTTGCGCACGGTCGCGGGCAACGGCACCCATGTCCCGGTGCTGCAGGCCGCCGGGGCGGAAGACGCCGACATGCTGATCGCGACCGCAGCGCGCGACGAAACCAACCTGGTGGCCTGCCAGCTTGCCGCCAAGGTTTTCAACATTCCGACCCGCATCGCGCGGATCCGGGCGCCCGAGTTCCTCGACCACCCCGAGATCGTCGGTGTCGACGGCTTCCAGGTCGACCACCTGATCTGCCCGGAGCAGACGGTCACCGACTACGTCAGCAAGCTGATCCAGTTCCCGGAAGCCCTGCAGGTGCTCGAGTTCGCGGACGGACGGGTCTGCCTGATCGCGGTGCGCGCCTACGCCGGCGGGCCGCTGGTGTCGCACCCGGTGAGCGACCTGCGCAAGCACCACCCCAAAGTCGACATGAGGGTGGTGGCGATATTCCGCGGCGACCGCCCGGTGCGCCCGGACGGCGAAACGATGATCGAGCCCGGCGACGAGGTCTTCATGCTGGCGGCTTCGGAACACATCCGCACCGCGCTGGCCGACCTGCGCCGCGTCGAGAAGCCGGTGCGCCGGGTGATCATCGCCGGCGGCGGCAACATCGGGCTACGGCTGGCGCGCGCACTGGGCTCGAACTACAACATCAAGGTGATCGAAGCCGAGCGTCGCCGCTGCGAGTATCTCGCCGGCGAATTGCCGTCGTCAGCGGTGGTGCTCAACGGCGACTCGACCGACGAGGACCTGCTGCTCGACGAGGGCGTGGCCGAAACCGACCTGTTCGTGGCGCTGACCAACGACGACGAAACCAACATCATGTCGTGCATGCTCGCCAAGCGCATGGGCGCGCGCCGGGTGATCGCGCTGATCAACCGCCAGGCCTACGCCGACCTGATGCAGGGCAGCCAGATCGACATCGCGGTGGTGCCGGCGCAGACCACCATCGGCGGACTGCTCAAGCACGTCCGTCGGGGCGACGTCGTGGCGGTGCACTCGTTGCGCCGCGGCGCGGCCGAAGCACTCGAGGCGATCGCCCATGGCGACACCAAGTCATCCAAGGTGGTCGGGCGCCGGATCGACGAGATCGACCTGCCCAAGGACGCGATGATCGGCGCGATCGTGCGTGGCGGTGGCGAACGGCCATCGGAAGTCGTCATCGCGCATCACGACACGGTGATCGAGTCCGAGGACCATGTGATCGTGTTCGTGACCAACAAGCGCACGCTGCCCAAGCTCGAGAAGCTGTTCCAGGTCGGCGTCGGGTTCTTCTGACGCCGCTGGTTAGCTCCTGCACCACGCGATAGAAAGACGATGAACCGCTTTCCAGCGATTGCCCACGACCTCGCCGGCCTCTGGATGATGTTCGCCGGCACCTTCGCGCTGCCGCTCGCCTGGTCGCTGGCGGTCGAAGACGGGATCCACATGAGCTTCATCCTCGCGGCCGCCGGATCCCTCGTGGGCGGGCTTGCGCTGCGCCTGCTGACCCGGGGCAGCAAGCGCGAACTCCATCCTCGCGAAGGCTCGCTGCTGGTGGTCCTGGGCTGGTTCTCGATGACCGCGCTGGCGGCGATACCGTTCCTGATCGCCCTGCCCGCAATGAGCTTCACCGATGCGTTCTTCGAGGCGAGCTCGGGACTGACCACCACCGGGGCGACGGTAATCACCGGGCTGGAATACCTGCCCCAGTCGCTGAACATCTGGCGCCACGCGCTGCAATGGTTCGGCGGCATGGGCATCATCGTGCTGGCGGTCGCGATCCTGCCGCTGCTCGGGGTCGGCGGCATGCAGCTCTTCAAGGCCGAGACCCCGGGGCCGATGAAGGAAGGCAAACTCACGCCGCGGGTCGCGCAAACCGCCCGCTACCTGTGGCTGATCTACGCCGCCCTGACCGCCGCCTGCATCATCGCCCTGCACCTGGTCGGGATGAACTGGTTCGAATCGGTGGCGCACGCGTTCTCGGCGCTAGCGCTGGGCGGATTCTCGACCCGCGACGCCAGTATCGAGAGTTTCAATTCGGTGGGCGTCGAGGTGGTGCTCGGGATCTTCATGATGATCGCCGTCACCAACTTCGCAACCCACTTCAGTGCGCTGCGGCAACGTTCGCTCAAGCCCTATTTCGATGACAACGAGGCCTATGCCAGCTGGTCGCTGATCATCGCCAGCGGGCTGATCCTCGCGTTCTACCTCTACAGCCACGAGCACCTGTATCCGGACTTCTGGCTGGCGCTGCGCCATGCGCTCTTCAATGCGGTCGCGCTCGGGACCTCGACCGGCTATGCCAGCACCGACTACGCGATCTGGCCGATCTTCGGCGGCATGTGGATTCTGCTGCTGGGCTGCGTGGCGTCATCGGCCGGTTCGACCGGCGGCGGCATCAAGATGATCCGGGCGCTGATCCTGCTCAAGCAGACCAGACGCGAACTGGCGCGCATCGTCCACCCCAAGCAGGTCAAGCCCCTGGCGATCAGCGGCCAGCCGATCCCCACCAAGGTGATCATGGCGGTGCTCGGCTTCATGCTGCTCTACGGGGTGACGATCACGGTGCTGACCTTCGTGATGCTGGCCACCGGGCTGGATTTCACCTCGGCGCTCACTGGCGTGGTTTCGATCGTCAACAACATCGGTCCGGCGCTCGGAATGCTCGGGCCGAGCGGCAACTACGCGCACCTCAGCGATTTCCAGACCTGGGTCCTGGCAATCGCGATGATCGCCGGCCGGCTCGAGCTGCTGACTTTCGCGGTCATCTTCACGGCGGCCTTCTGGCGCCGCTGATGGCGCGCCCGTAACCGCTCGCCACCGCGGCGGCGCGTTCGTCGGTTGCAGCGCGGCGGCCGTCGGCTCGCGCGCGACATGGGTCTGTCCTTCTCCGACACTGGTGTCGAACCAGCGTCAGGACGCCCGTCATGAACATGATCTACAACAGCCCCCACTATTGTGTCGTCGAGTTCCAGGACGCCGCTGGCGAGTTCGGCGGCTTCGAGATCATGGACAAGTCGCAGCGCCGCGAGATGTACCTTGGCGGCACCATGGCAGCGCGCTTTCGCCACGAGGTCGAGGAAATGATCGCTCGCGAAACCAGTACCGACGAACTCGACGCCTTCCTGGGCCGCTTCGACGGTCTGATGCAGCATCCCCTGACGATGCACTGATTGGCGCCGGGCGGCCGCGCCCGCGCCCCACGCCCGACTTAGCAATCGCCGGTGCCAGAGTAGCCGGCGGCGCATAGAATGTCGCCCATGAAACCGCATTTCCGCTCGATTGCGGCGAAGCTCGCATTGATCGGCGCCGCGCTGCTGGTGGCAGCCATGGGGTCGATCGGACTGACCCTGTGGGTGACCTGGCAGCTCGAGGGCGGCGCCGCCGCAATCAACGAGGCCGGCCGGATGCGGATGGCCACCTACCGGATCGCACTGCTCTCGTCGCATGGCGAGGATGAGGCGCTGGCGATTCAGGTCGCGCGCTTCAGGAGCAATCTGGCCACCCTCGAATCCGGTGATGCCTCGCGGCCGCTGATAGTCCCCTGGGATCCGCAGGTCAGGGAAGCCTTTACCCGGGTGAAGGGCCGCTGGCAGGAACTGGAGCCGCGCTGGCTGCCGGCTGATGGCGGCATCGGCAAGGTCGGGCTGGGGGAAGCCGACAGCTTCGTCGCGCTGATCGATCGCTTCGTGGCCTCGATCGAGGCCCACCTCTCGCGCTGGACGGCGATCCTGCATGGCGTGCAGATGTTCATGCTGGGGCTGGTCGTGGTCACCACCGTCACCACCGCCTACGCCCTGCACCTGTTCCTGCTGGAGCCGCTCAGCCGGCTGACGGCTGCAACCGGACGGGTCCGGCGCAGCGAGTTCGATGCCCGGGTCGCGATCGATTCTGGCGATGAGCTGGGCACGCTGGCCGCGGGCTTCAACGAGATGGCCGCGTCCCTGGGCGAGCTCTACCAGGACCTCGAGGGCCGCGTCGCCCAGAAGACCGCCAGCCTGGCCCAGCAGAAGAGCCGCCTGGAAGCGCTCTACGAGATCAGTTCGCTGGTGGCGGAAGCGTCCACGCTCGAGGCGCTGGCAAGCGGTTTCGCGGCGCGAATCCGGCGGATCGCCGGCGCCGACGCCGCCGCGGTGCGCTGGTCTGACGCTTCCAATGAGCGCCTGATGCTGCTGGCCAGCCAAGGCCTGCCGCCCGCCATGGTCGAGGAAGAGCGTTGCCTGCACGTCGGCGAGTGCCAGTGCGGCGTCGCGGAGCCCGACGCGGGGCTGCGCGTGATCCCGGTCCATGGCGAACCGCGCCTGCAACGCAACAACTGCGCGCGGGCGGGATTTGCCACCGTGGTTTCGGTGCCGGTGCGCTCGCATCAGCGGCTGGTCGGCGAAATCGACCTCTTCTATCGCGCGCAGCGCGCCCTGGGCGACGAGGAGCGCAGCCTGCTGCAGGCGATGGCGAGCCACCTGGCGGCGGCGATCGAGAGCCTGCGCCTCGGCGAGGATGAGCGGCACGCCGCGGTGTTCGAGGAGCGCTCGATGCTGGCGCAGGAGCTGCATGACTCGATCGCGCAGTCGCTGGCATTCCTCAAGATCCAGGTCAAGCTGCTGCGCGATGCGCTGGTGACGGGCGACGAGGAGGCGATCGGCGCGGTCGTCGACGAGATCGACGCCGGCGTGCGCGAGAGCAACAACGACGTGCGCGAGTTGCTGATCCACTTCCGCACCAAGACCCATACCGAGGACATCGAGCGGGCGATCCGCTCGACATTGACCAAATTCGAGCACCAGACTTCGTTGCAAAGCAGCCTCACGATCAGCGGCAATGGCATGCCGCTGGCGCCCGAGGTGCAGATCCAGGTGCTGCACGTGATCCAGGAGGCCTTGTCCAACGTGCGCAAGCACTCCGGCGCCTCGGGGGTGATGGTCGACGTCGAGCAGGAGCCGCGCTGGCGTTTTCGGGTGCGCGACGACGGTTCGGGTTTCGAGTTCGACAATGAGCTGGCGCGCGAGACCCACGTCGGGCTGCGCATAATGCGCGAGCGCTCGGAGCGCATCGGCGCGCAGCTCGAGGTCAGGTCGGCGCCCGGCCAGGGCACCGAGGTCACGCTGACGCTCGGCGCAACGGCGCCGGCAACCGCAGCCGGGGTAGACAAGGAAGGCACAGGAGCGACGGGATCGTGATCAGGATCATGTTGGTCGATGACCACACGCTGTTTCGGCGGGGTCTGAAGGCGCTGCTCGCGGGCGAGCCGTCGTTTGCCGTGGTCGGCGAGGCCGGTGATGCCGGGGAGGCGCTGCGCCGCGTCGTCGAGCTGCGGCCCGACGTGGTGCTGCTCGACAACCACATGCCGGGCGTCAATGGCGTCGACGCAATCGCCGCGATCAGGGAGGCGGTCCCGGGCGTGCGCGTGATCCTGCTGACGGTCAGCGAGGACGAGGATGACCTCTCCCGGGCGCTGACCGCGGGCGCGGCGGGCTACCTGCTGAAGACCGTCGAGAGCGAGTTCCTGGCGGCCGCGATCAGGCGCGCCCTGGCCGGCGAAGCAGTGGTATCTCCGGAGCTGACCCACAAGCTGGTCAGGGCGCTGCGTGCCGCCAGTTCGCCTGCGGCGACAAACGGACAGACCGAAGAGATCCTCTCGCCGCGCGAGCGCGAGATCCTGCGTGAGATCGCAGCCGGGGCCAGCAACAAGGAAATCGCCCGTTCCCTGGGGATCGCCGAAACCACCGTCAAGGTCCACGTCCAGCATATCCTGCGCAAGCTCAACCTCAACTCCAGGGTGCAGGCCGCGGTCTACGCCGTCGAGCAGGGCATCACCTGACCGGGCGGCGCGGCCGCCGCCGTCGCTGCCCCCGGACTACTCCTTTCGAACTATGTGGCGCCAGCCACATAGTTCTTCTGCATCGCTCCTAGCGCTACCTCTGGTGAATGTTGCGCCGGCTCGCGCCACCGTACATTGGCCTATCGCCCGTATGGGCGTGATTCCAATCTGGAGAGCGGTTCATGACAAGGCAGCGCGATGCCATCTCGGTACTGATAGTAAGCACCTTATCGTTCACGACCTGCTTCATGGTCTGGATGATGTTTGCCGTGATCGGCATTCCCATCAAGGCCCACCTCGACCTGAACGCCACCCAGTTCGGCCTGCTCACCTCGATGCCGGTGCTCAGCGGCTCGCTGCTGCGGGTGCCGCTGGGGATGTGGACCGACCGCTTCGGCGGCCGCATCGTGCTGATGGGCACGATGGTGGTAACGATCATCCCGATCTGGCTGATCACCTACGCCGACCAGTATTGGCAGTTCCTGACCGTCGGGCTGTTCGTCGGCGTGGCCGGAGCATCGTTCTCGGTCGGAACCCCCTATGTTGCCCGCTGGTTCAGCGCCAAGAACCAGGGCTTCGCGATGGGCATCTTCGGCGCCGGCAACGCTGGTGCCGCGCTCAACAAGTTCGTGGCCCCGGCGATCATGCTCGGCTTCGGCTGGACGATGGTTCCCCGCGTCTACGCCGGCGTGATGCTCGGCACCGCGATCCTGTTCTGGCTCTTCAGCCACCACGATCCGGCCCACGTCGAGGAGGCCAAGTCGGTGACCTGGCGCCAGCAACTGAGGGTACTCAAGGACCCGACCGTGCTCAAGTACTGCCAGTACTACTCGATCGTCTTCGGCGGCTACGTCGCACTGTCGCTGTGGATGGTCCAGTACTACGTCGGCGAGTTCGGGCTCAGTATCCAGACTGCAGCGCTGCTGGCCGCCGCCTTCTCGCTTCCCGGCGGCGTGCTGCGTGCGGTCGGTGGCTGGCTGTCGGACCGCTTCGGCGCACACTCGGTCACCTGGTGGGTGATGTGGGTGAGCTGGATCTGCCTGTTCCTGCTCTCCTATCCCCAGACCGACCTGACCATCAACACCGTCAATGGTCCGGTGAGTTTTCACCTCGGCCTGAACGTCTACCTGTTCACCGCGCTGATGTTCATCCTGGGCATTGCCTGGGCGTTCGGCAAGGCCAGCACCTTCAAGTACATCGCCGACGAGTACCCCGGCAACATCGGCGTCGTCTCGGGCGTCGTCGGACTGGCTGGCGGCATGGGCGGGTTCCTGCTGCCGATCCTGTTCGGCGCGCTGATGGACGTGACCGGCATTCGCTCGAGCGCCTTCATGCTGATGTACGGCGTGGTCTGGGTCTCGCTGATCTGGATGTATCGCACCGAATACCGCACTGCCGACCTGCTGGCACCCACTGCCCCCAAGGGCCTCACCAAGACACCTGCAACGAGGTAATCCGCCATGGCAAACCATCTGATTGAACACTGGAATCCAGAGGACGAGAAGTTCTGGGCGCAGGAGGGCAGTGCGATCGCCCGGCGCAACCTCTGGATCTCGATTCCGGCGCTGACACTGGCCTTCGTCGTCTGGATGGTCTGGTCGGTGGTGGTGGTCAACTTGCCGGCGGTGGGGTTCAAGTTCTCCACCAACCAGCTCTTCTGGCTGGCGGCCCTGCCTGCGCTGTGCGGGGCGACGCTGCGGATCTTCTATTCCTTTGCCGTGCCGATCTTCGGCGGCCGGCGCTGGACCGCAATCTCGACCGCCTCGCTGGTGCTGCCGGCGCTGGGGATCGGTTTTGCGGTGCAGGACACCAGCACCTCCTACGAGGTGTTCGTGATCCTGGCGCTGCTCTGCGGCTTCGGCGGCGGCAACTTCGCCTCGTCGATGGCCAACATCAACTTCTTCTATCCCAAGGCCCAGAAGGGCACCGCGCTCGGCCTGAACGCCGGCCTGGGCAACCTCGGGGTGTCGATCGTGCAGCTGGCGGTTCCGCTGACCATCACGGCCGGGATCTTCGGCGCGCTGGGCGGCGAGCCCCAGATGATCACCAAGGCGGGCCAGCAGGTGCCGTTGTGGCTGCAGAACGCCGGCTTCATCTGGGTGCCGTTCATTATCGTCTCGTCGATTGCGGCGTGGTTCGGGATGAACGACCTGGCCGAGGCCAAGGCGTCATTTGCCGACCAGGCGGTGATCTTCCGACGCAAGCACAACTGGCTGATGTGCTGGCTCTACCTCGGCACCTTCGGTTCGTTCATCGGCTATTCCGCCGGTTTCCCGCTGCTGATCAAGAGCCAGTTCGTTGGCGTCAATGCGCTCCAGTACGCCTGGCTCGGACCACTGGTTGGCGCGGCTATCCGGCCGGCCGGTGGCTGGCTCTCCGACAAGCTCGGCGGCGCCCGGGTGACCTTCTGGACGTTCCTGGTGATGATCGTCGGGGTCGCGGGGGTGTTGTTCTTCCTGCCCAAGGGCGGTGTCGGCGGCAACTTCTACGGCTTCCTGGTCTGTTTCATGGCGCTCTTTGCCGCCACCGGCGTGGGTAACGGCTCGACCTTCAGGATGATCCCGGTGATCTTTCTCGCCGGCCGCCAGGCTGAAGCCGCGGGCAAGGGCCCCGAGGTCCAGGAGCGGGTCGTGCGCGAGGCCAACAAGGAGGCCGCCGCAGTGCTCGGCTTCACCTCCGCGATCGGCGCCTACGGCGGGTTCTTCATTCCCAAGAGCTACGGCACCTCGATCTCGCTGACCGGCGGGCCGGAGGCGGCGCTTTACGGTTTCATCGTCTTCTACGTGACCTGCGTCGTCATGACCTGGTGGTACTACAGCCGCCGCAACGCCCCGATGCCCTGCTGAGCACCAAGCAATCCAAGCTGGAGACTTGTCATGAGCCATTTCCTCGACCGCCTGACGTTCTTTGCCCAGCCCAAGGAGAAATTCTCCGGCGGCCACGGCGTGACCACCGGCGAAGACCGCACCTGGGAGGACTCCTACCGGGCGCGCTGGCAGCATGACAAGATCGTGCGCTCGACCCACGGCGTGAACTGCACCGGTTCGTGCTCGTGGAAGGTCTATGTCAAGGGCGGGATCGTCACCTGGGAGACGCAGCAGACCGACTATCCCCGCACCCGCCCCGACCTTCCCAACCACGAGCCGCGCGGCTGCTCGCGCGGCGCGAGCTACAGCTGGTATCTCTACAGCGCCAACCGGGTCAAGTATCCGATGGTCCGGGCGCGCCTGCTCAAGCACTGGCGCGAGGCCCGCCAGAGCCTCGATCCGGTCGACGCCTGGGCAGCGGTGGTCGGCGACGACGCCAAGCGCCGCGATTACCAGAGCCGGCGCGGCCTGGGCGGCTTCGTGCGCGCGAGCTGGGATGAGGTGAACACGATCGTCGCCGCGGCCAACGCCTACACCATCAAGAAGTACGGCCCTGATCGGCTGATCGGTTTCTCGCCGATCCCCGCGATGTCGATGGTCTCGTATGCCGCCGGCAGCCGCTACCTGAGCCTGCTGGGCGGCGTGTCGATGAGCTTCTACGACTGGTACTGCGACCTGCCACCGTCCTCGCCGCAGACCTGGGGCGAGCAGACCGACGTTCCCGAGTCGGCCGACTGGTACAACTCGACCTTCCTGATTGCCTGGGGCTCGAACGTGCCCCAGACCCGGACCCCGGATGCGCACTTCTTCACCGAGGTCCGCTACAAGGGCGCCAAGACGGTGGCCGTGACCCCCGACTACTCGGAAGTCGCCAAGCTCGCTGATCTCTGGCTCCATCCCAAGCAGGGCACCGATGCCGCGGTCGCGATGGCGATGGGCCACGTGATCCTCAAGGAGTTCTATTTCGGCGCGCAGCCGAGCGCCTATTTCGACGACTACGCCCGCCGCTACACTGACCTGCCGATGCTGGTGACGCTGCGCGAGCAGGACACCCCGGCCGGCAAGGCACTGGTCCCGGACCGCTACCTGCGCGCTTCGGACTTCGGCGATGCACTGGGCCAGGACAACAACCCCGACTGGAAGACGGTCGGCTTCGACGAGCAGGGCCGGATCACGCTGCCCAACGGTTCGATCGGGTTCCGCTGGGGCGCCGCGGGCCGGGGCGATGCCGGCAAGTGGAACCTCGAGGCGCGCGACGCCCGCAACGGCGCCGACGCCAGCATGCAGCTGACGCTGCTGGGGGGCGAGCATGAGGTCTCAACGGTGGCATTCCCGTACTTCGGCGGGATCGTCAACGAGCATTTCCCGAACAACCTGAAGACCGACGTGCTGCTGCGCTCGGTGCCGGTGCGGCGCCTGGCGCTTGGCGAGGGCGCCGGCCAAGTCCTGGTCGCGACCGTCTTCGACCTGCTGGCGGCCAACTATGGCATCGATCGCGGCCTGGGCGGCGACGACACCGCCGCCAGCTATGACGACGACAGCCCCTACACGCCCGCCTGGCAGGAACCGATCACCGGCGTCCCGCGCGAACAGGTGATCGCGGTCGCGCGCCAGTTCGCCGACAACGCTGCCAAGACCGAAGGCAAGTCGATGATCATCATCGGCGCGGCGATGAACCACTGGTACCACAGCGACATGAATTACCGCGGCATCATCAACATGCTGATGCTGTGCGGCTGCATCGGCAAGTCCGGCGGCGGCTGGGCGCACTACGTCGGCCAGGAGAAGCTGCGGCCGCAGACCGGCTGGACCGTGCTGGCGTTCGCGCTCGACTGGATCCGCCCGCCGCGCCAGCAGAACTCGACCTCGTTCTTCTACGCCCATACCGATCAGTGGCGCTACGAGCGGCTGACGATGGGCGAAGTGCTCTCCCCGCTCGCCGACCGCGACGCCTACCAGGGCAGCATGATCGACTACAACGTGCGCGCCGAGCGCATGGGATGGCTGCCCTCGGCGCCGCAGCTGCAGACCAATCCGCTGCAGGTGGTGCGCGACGCGCAGGCTGCCGGCGTCGATCCCAGGGAACACGTGGTCAGCGGCCTCAAGGACGGCTCGTTGCGGATGTCGTGCGAGGACCCCGACCATCCGAACAACTGGCCGCGCAACCTCTTCGTGTGGCGCTCCAACCTGCTCGGATCCTCGGGCAAGGGCCACGAGTACTTCCTCAAGCACCTGCTCGGCACCACCAACGGCATCCAGGGCAAGGACCTCGGCGTCGACGACGCCAAGCCGCAGGAAGTCGAGTGGCACGAGAAAGCGCCCGAGGGCAAGCTCGACCTGCTGGTGACGATCGACTTCCGGATGAGCACGACCTGCCTGTATTCGGACATCGTGCTGCCGACCGCGACCTGGTACGAGAAGAACGACCTCAACACTTCGGACATGCACCCGTTCATTCACCCGCTCTCGACCGCGGTCGACCCGGCGTGGGAAGCGCGCTCCGACTGGGAGATCTACAAGGGCTTCGCGAAGAAGTTCTCCGAGGTCTGCGTCGGGCACCTGGGCGTGGAGAAAGAGGTGGTGCTCACGCCGCTGATGCACGACACGCCGGCCGAGCTGGCACAGCCGCTCGACGTCAAGGACTGGAAGCGCGGCGAGGTCGAGCTGATTCCCGGCAAGACCGCACCGCAGATTGCCGTGGTCGAACGCGACTATCCGAACACCTTCAAGCGCTTCACCGCGCTCGGCCCGCTGCTGGGCAAGCTCGGCAACGGCGGCAAGGGCATCGGCTGGAATACCGACGACGAGATCGCCGCGCTCGGCCAGTTGAACGGCACGGTGGCCGCTGACGGGGTCACCCAGGGCATGCCGCGGATCGAGAGCGACATCGACGCCGCCGAGGTGGTGCTGATGCTTGCCCCCGAAACCAATGGCCACGTCGCGGTCAAGGCCTGGGAGGCGCTCTCCAAGGTGACCGGCCGCGAACATGCGCACCTGGCGCTGCACCGCGAGGACGAGAAGATCCGCTTCCGCGACATCCAGGCGCAGCCGCGCAAGATCATCAGCTCGCCGACCTGGTCCGGGCTCGAGAGCGAGAAGGTGTCCTATACCGCCGGCTACACCAACGTCCACGAGCTGATCCCCTGGCGCACCCTGTCGGGACGCCAGCAGTTCTACCAGGACCACCCCTGGATGCGTGCCTTCGGCGAGACCCTGGTGGTCTACCGGCCGCCGGTCGATCTCAAGACCGTCGACGACGTCAAGGACAAGAAACCCAACGGCAACACCGAACTGGTGCTCAACTTCATCACGCCGCACCAGAAGTGGGGGATCCACTCCACCTATACCGACAACCAGATGATGCTGACCCTCTCGCGCGGCGGGCCGGTGATCTGGCTCTCGGAGGACGATGCGCGCCGCGGCGGGATCGTCGACAACGACTGGATCGAGGTGTTCAACACCAACGGCGCGATCGCTGCCCGCGCGGTGGTTTCTCAGCGGGTCAAGCCGGGAATGCTGATGATGTACCACGCCCAGGAAAAGATCATCAACACCCCGGGCTCGGAAATCACCGGCACCCGCGGCGGCATCCACAACTCGGTCACCAGGGCGGTGCTCAAGCCGACCCACATGATTGGCGGCTACGCCCAGCTGAGCTACGGCTTCAACTACTACGGCACGATCGGCACCAACCGCGACGAGTTCGTGGTGGTGCGCAAGATGGCCAAGGTCGACTGGCTCGATGAGCCGGCCCAGGCCGCCACCCCGGCCGTCACTGCCGCCTGAAGCGAGGGAGCATCCAATGAAAGTACGTGCACAGATCGGGATGGTCCTCAATCTGGACAAATGTATCGGTTGCCACACCTGCTCGGTGACCTGCAAGAACGTCTGGACCAACCGCAAGGGCGTCGAATACGCCTGGTTCAACAACGTCGAGACCAAGCCGGGGATCGGTTACCCCAAGGAATGGGAGAACCAGCAGCGCTGGCAAGGGGGCTGGAAGCGCAAGGCCAACGGCAAGATCGAGCCGCGCCAGGGCGGCAAGCTGAAGCTGCTCGCCAAGATTTTCGCCAATCCCAACCTGCCTGAGATCGACGACTACTACGAGCCCTTCGACTACGACTACGACCACCTCCAGAGCGCGCCCGAGATGAAGGCGCCGCCGACCGCGCGGCCGCGCAGCCTGATCACCGGCAAGCGCATGGAGAAGATCGAGTGGGGGCCGAACTGGGAGGAAATCCTCGGCGGCGAATTCTCCAAGCGCTCGCAGGACGTCAACTTCGAGGCGGTGCAGAAGGACATCTACGGGCAGTTCGAGAACACCTTCATGATGTACCTGCCGCGCTTGTGCGAGCACTGCCTCAACCCCGCCTGCGTGGCATCGTGTCCGTCGGGCTCGATCTACAAGCGCGAGGAGGACGGCATCGTACTGATCGACCAGGACAAGTGCCGCGGCTGGCGGATGTGCGTCTCGGGCTGTCCCTACAAGAAGATCTACTACAACTGGCAGAGCGGCAAGGCCGAGAAGTGCATCTTCTGCTATCCGCGCATCGAGGCGGGCCAGCCGACGGTGTGCTCCGAGACCTGCGTCGGCCGGATTCGCTACCTTGGCGTGCTGCTCTACGATGCCGACCGCATCGAGGAGGCCGCGAGCGTTGCCGGCGAGCAGGACCTGTACCAGTCGCAGCTCGACATCTTCCTCGATCCGCATGATCCCAAGGTGATCGAGCAGGCTCTTGCCGACGGCATCCCGCAGGCCTGGCTCGACGCCGCGGCCCGCAGCCCGGTCTACCGGATGGCGGTGGAATGGCAGGTGGCATTGCCGCTGCACCCCGAGTACCGGACGCTGCCGATGGTCTGGTACGTGCCGCCGCTCTCGCCGATCCAGTCGGCAGCCAATGCCGGCGACATCGGCGTCAATGGCGAGATTCCCGACGTGAGCCAGCTGCGCATCCCGGTGCGCTATCTTGCCAACCTGCTGACCGCCGGCGACACCGTGCCGGTGGTGCGCGCGCTCGAACGGATGCTGGCGATGCGCTCCTACATGCGCGGCGTGCACGTCGAAGGGCAGGCCAACGCCGCGGTGCTCGACCAGGTCGGCCTGAGCGCGGCCCAGGTCGGCGAGATGTACCGGGTGATGGCGATCGCCGACTACGAGGAACGCTTCGTCATCCCGACCACTCATCGGGAGTACGCCGAGAACGCCTACGACCTCCGGGGCGGGTGCGGCTTCACTTTCGGCAACGGCTGTTCCGACGGCGCAACCGATGCCAGCCTGTTCGGGTCGCGCAAGAAGCGCACGATCCCGATCAAGGCCGCCTGAGGAGAAGCGCGATGAGAATCAGCTATCGGGCACTTGCCAGGCTGCTGTGCTACCCCGACGCGGGGCTCCGGGCCGCGCTGCCGGAGATTGGCGCGGCGCTCCACGCCGAGCCGCGGCTCGGCGCCAGGAACCGCGCGGCGATCGACTCGCTGGTCGAGCGGCTGAGCGGCGGCGACGAGCTCGAGCTCGAGGCCAGCTACGTGCAGACCTTCGATCGCGGCCGGGCACAATCGCTGCACCTCTTCGAGCATGTCCACGGCGACTCGCGCGACCGGGGCCAGGCGATGGTCGACCTGGCGGCGACCTACGCGCAGGCCGGCATGGAACTCAAGGCGGGTGAACTGCCGGACTTCCTGCCGATCGCGCTCGAGTTCGCCTCGACCCAGCCGGAGGCAACCGGCGACGCCTTCGTCGCCGAATTCGCCCACATCCTCAATCTGATCCACTCGTCCCTGGCCCGTCGTGGCAGCCCGTATGCGGCAGTCCTGGCCGCCACCATCGAGATTGCCGGCGAAGAGCTCGACGCGGCCGCTGCCGAACCCGAGCAACCGCTCGACGTGCTCTGGGAGGAGCCGGTGGCCTTCGACGGTTGCCCGGCGGCCGCGCGGCCGCGCGACGGGGTGCAACCGATCCACTTTCATCACCAAGGAGCGTCGTCATGACGTACCTCGACACCCTGCTCTTCGGCTACTACCCCTACGTTGCCCTGAGCGTATTCCTGCTCGGCAGCCTGGTCCGCTTCGACCGCGAGCAATACACCTGGAAGACGGACTCGTCGCAACTGCTACGGGTCGGCCAGTTGCGCTGGGGCAGCAACCTGTTTCACGTCGGGGTGCTGTTCCTCTTCGCCGGCCACTTCTTCGGCCTGCTCACGCCGCATTCGGTCTACGAGCACTTCGTTGCCGCCGCCGACAAGCAGCAGATGGCGATGATCACCGGCGGCATGGCGGGGCTGGCCGCTTTCATCGGCATGTCGCTGCTGCTGCACCGGCGCTTCACCGAACCGCGGATCTGGGCGGTCACCAGGCGCAGTGACGTCCTGGTCGGGGCACTGCTGTGGCTGCAACTGCTGATCGGACTGGTCACGGTACCAATCTCGGCGCAGCACGCCGACGGCAGCCTGATGATGGCGCTGGGCGAGTGGGCGCAGCGCATCGTCACCTTCCGCGCGGGCGCGGTCGAGATGCTGGTCGGCGCTGGTTTCGTGTTCAAGCTGCACCTGTTCCTCGGCATGACGATCTTCCTGGTGCTGCCGTTTACCCGCCTGGCGCACGTCTGGAGCGGTTTCGCGCTGGTCGGCTACGTGAGCCGCTCGTACCAGGTGGTGCGCAGCCGGCGCATCTCGGCCGGGCGGTGAACGCCATGGGACGGGAAGCCCGGCGCGATTCTGGCCCGTCAGCGCAGGACCGGGCGGACGAATCCGAGGCCGAACTGGTGGCGGCGTTGCGCCAGCAGGCAGTGGCGCGGGGGCTGCTCCCCGCCGGGCTGGGCGCCGATGACGATCCCGAGGCCGTGCACGCGGCTCTCGAGAGCCTGCTCGCCGCCGAGCTGCAGCCGGCGGTAGCCGGCGAGGACGAGTGCCGCCGCTACTACGAGGCGCATCGCCAGGAATTTGTGGTCGGCGAGCGGCTGCTGGCACGCCACATCCTGTTCGCGGTAACCCCCGGCGTGCCGGTCGATGCCCTGCGCACCAAGGCCGAGCAGGTCCTGCTCCGGTTGCGCGGCGATTCGTCGGGGTTTGCCGGCCAGGCCCGGGAACTGTCCAACTGCCCCAGCGGCGGTGCCGGCGGCGCCCTCGGCTGGCTGGACGCGGCCGAATGTGCTCCTGAGTTCGCCCAGGCGATCTTTGGCCGGGACACCCTGGGCGTGTTGCCGCAGCTGGTGCTCAGCCGTCACGGCTTCCACATCGTGGAAGTGCTCGAACGGGCGCCCGGCGAGGTCCCGGCATACGCTGAAGTCCGCGAGCGGGTTGCCGCGATCATGGCGCGGCGCGCCTACATCAACGAAGCGCGCAGATACCTGACTAGCGTTGTCCGCTGAGTGGAACGGCCCGGTCGGCCTCGGTGGTAAAGTGAGCGGTTCAGCTTCACCCAAGCCTTGGAAATGACCGACCAAAAACCCCGGAAACCGGAACTCGTCTGTCCGGCTGGCTCCTTGCGCGCCCTCAAACTCGCGGTCGACGCGGGTGCCGACACGGTTTACATGGGCATGAAGGACGCCACCAACGCGCGCAATTTTGCTGGACTTAACTTCGATGCGGCCCAGGCGCGCGAGGGCGTCGATTACGCCCACCGCCGCGGTGCCAAGGTGCTGATGGCACTCAATACCTACGGCGAGGCCCGTGACCAGAGTCCCTGGTATCGCGCGGTCGATGCCGCCGCCGCCTTCGGTGCCGACGCCCTGATCCTCGCCGACCCGGCGGTAATGGCCTACGCCCGCGACCATCACCCCGAACTGCGTCTGCACCTCTCGGTCCAGGCTTCGGCGACCAACTACGAGGCGATCGAGTTCTATCGCGAACGCTACGGCATCCAGCGGGCAGTACTGCCGCGGGTGCTGACTATTTCCCAGGTCGGGCACCTGATCAAGAACACCGGGGTCGAGATCGAAGTCTTTGGCTTCGGCAGCCTGTGCGTGATGGTCGAGGGGCGTTGCGCCCTGTCTTCCTACGCGACGGGGCGCTCGCCCAACAACGCCGGGGTCTGCTCGCCAGCGGCTTCGGTGCGCTGGGTAGAGAAGGGGCCGGTGGTCGAGGCCCGGCTGAACGATGTCCTGATCGACTGTTTCGGCGCCGACGAGGCCCGCGGCTACCCGACGCTGTGCAAGGGGCGCTTCGAGGTTGAAGGCGTCACCGACTACGCGCTCGAGGAACCGACCAGCCTCAACACGCTCTCGGTGCTGCCCGAACTGATGAACATGGGCGTGGCGGCGATCAAGATCGAGGGCCGCCAGCGCAGCCCCGCCTACGTCGAGCAGGTGACCAAGGTCTGGCGCGCAGCCATCGATGCCTGTGCGCTCGACCCGGGCCGCTTTTTTGTCCAGCCAGCCTGGACCACGGCATTGGGCAGGGTTGCAGAGGGCCAGCAGCATACGCTGGGCGCCTACAACCGGCCGTGGAGGTAGCGGTGACGACGACTGCACAGCAAGCGGCGGCGGGGTCCGGGTTCACCCTGGCGGTCGGGCCGGTCAGCTACTACTGGACCCGCGCCACGCTGACCGAGTTCTACGCCGAGGTCGCGGAGTCGGCCGCGCAGACCGTTTATCTCGGCGAGACCGTGTGTTCACGGCGCCGGGAGATGAAGACCGAGGACTGGCTGGATCTCGCCCGCGACCTGAGCGCCGCCGGCAAGGACGTCGTCCTCAGTGCGCAGGTGCTGGTCGAGTCGGAGTCCGATCTGCGGGTGTTGCGGCGCCTGGCCGAGAACGGCGAGTACCGGGTCGAAGCCAACGACGCGGCGGCGGTGCGCCTGCTCGCCGGCCGCGGACCGTTCGTGCTCGGGCCGCACGTCAACGTCTATAGCCGCGCGGCGCTGCGCGAGTACGCGCAACTGGGGCCGTCGCGCTGGGTCGCACCGCTCGAACTGTCGATTGCCGCGGTCGCCGCGATCAACCCGGCCACCGATCCGGTGCCCGCGGGCGACGAAGGCGGCGACGCAATCGAGACCGAGATCTTCGCTTTCGGCCGCATGCCGCTGGCATTCTCGGCGCGCTGTTTCACGGCGCGCCACTATCACCTGCAGAAGGACGACTGCGCCTTCCGCTGCATCGAGCATCCCGACGGGCTGTTGCTGGCCAGCCGCGAAGGCGAGCCATTCCTCGCCATGAATGGAATCCAGACCCAATCGGCTGGGAGCCACTGCCTGATCGGCGAACGTGAAGCGCTCTGCGCGGCAGGGATCAGGCGCCTGAGGCTGGCGCCGCAATCGCAGAATTTCGCCGCGATCGTGCGCTGCTTCGATGGCGTCTTCAATCGCGGCGAGTCGGCCAGCGAGGGGGCGGCAATGCTCGAGCAGCTCTGCCTGCCCGGGGGACTGGTCAACGGCTATGCGGCGGGCCTGCCGGGCAAGGATTGGGCGCCGGTCGCGGCGCCTGGAAACGGGAGGGTATCGGCATGATTCAGGCGACTCAGCCCGGGCGTTTCCTGCCCGCGTTTCCGGCGGCGTTGCGCTCGGTGATCCGGCGGCTGCCGGTTGCCCCGCCCTCTTACATGCTGGCGCTGGCGCTCAACCGGTTGCTGCTGCCGCGCCTCGACGACAGCACCCGCGCCGAGCTGGCGGGACGCGCGGTCGAGCTCGAGGTGAGCGACGTCGGGCTGCGCTGCCTGATGCTGCTCGATGGCAAGGGCTTCCGGGTCGCGCCGTCGGCTGCGCCGGTGGCGTTGCGCATCAGCGCGGCGGCGGCGATCTTCTGGCGCCTGCTCCAGGGCACCGACGACCCGGATACGCTGTTCTTCGACCGCTCGCTGGTGATGGAAGGCGATACCGAGTTCGGTCTGCTGCTCAAGAACACGCTCGACGCGATCGGGCCGATCATGCCCGCCTCGCCGCGCGAACTGTTCACCAAACGGTCAGACTGACCACCCCGCCGGCAATCAGCGCCGCCCCGATCAGCCGGCGGCGCAAGTTGCCTTCGCCGAGCAGCCGGGCGCCGAGGAAGGCGGCCAGCAGCATCGATACCTCGCGGGCCGGCGCGACCCGGCTCACCGGCGCAATCTGCATTGCGGTGAGTACCAGGATGTAGCCCAGCGGCGCCAGCAAGCCGACCCCCAGCATGTAGCGCCAGCTGGTCGCGAGGTCGCGCCGCAGCGCCACCCTCTGGCGCATCACCAGCGGGACCAGGAAGATCGCGCGCAGCACCCCGGAGAGCCAGTCGAACAGCAGCGGCGCGATCGCCAACAGCTTGACGGCACGGCCGTCATTGATGGTATAGGTGGCGATGAACAACCCGGTCAGCGCGCCCCAGGCCAGTCCGCGCCGCGCCTTTTCGGTGCCGATGCGCCGGAACAGCGCCCAGCCGCCGGCGATCGTGAACGTCCCGCTGACGATCAGGGCCAGGCCCGTGATCGACCCCGGCGTCGGGGTCTCGGCAAACCAGATCATCGCGGCGATCGATGCCAGCAGTGGGCCGGTGCCGCGGGCCACCGGATAGACCACCGACAGGTCGGCGGCGGCGTAGCCGCGTTGCAGCGACAGGAAGTAGCCGGTGTGCAGGATGCCGCTCGCCGCCACCGCGACCCACTGCGCAGCACCGAACTGCAGCAATTGAGAGCCGAACAGCCACAACGCGATCGGCGCGTAGAGCACTGCGGTCGTGGCCGACGAGGCCCAGACCAGCGAGGCACCGGAAACCTGGGCGCGCTTTACCCAGTAGTTCCAGGTGGCGTGGATGCAAGCCGCAACCAGCACCAGGGCGAGTGCCTCAAGGGGCATCCGCGGGGCTCCGGAACGCCGCTCTCAGTCGCGCCGCCGGCAGTCGGCGCGCGCGTTCATGGGAGCGCCAGCGCCGAGAGCGGGGTGAGCTCGACCCCCCGGGCGGCAGCGATGGCCGCAGCTGCGGCGTCGAGTTCGGCCATGGTGCCGTGGTCGATCGCGATGCGCTCGGCACGCTCGCGCCGGTAGCGCTGTTCCGCCTCTCCAGGCATCAGGATCTCGCCGAGTTCGCTCTTCCTGGCGCTGCGCACGTAGTCGATGAAGCTGGCGCTTTCGCTCTCGAAGAGCGCGCCGGTGCCGAGCCGCGCCGGGTCGAACAGCAGCGCGAGCATGTTGTTCCAGACCCCGTAGTTCCGGGCGAAGTTGGCCGGATGAGAACTGCCGCCACCGGTGAGCGCTGCGCCCAGCAGCTCGCAGACCACCGCCATTCCGAACCCCTTGTGGGCCCCGAAAGTCAGCAGCGCACCCAGCGGCGGTTCGAACATCACGCCCGGGTCGTCGCTGGGCCGGCCGTCGGCATCGATCAGCGCCCCGGCAGGCACCTTTGCTCCCTTGTTGTAGGCCACCCGGACCTTGCCCTGGGCGATGGCGCTGGTGGCGAAGTCGAGCAGGATCGGCTGCTGGTCTTCGCGCGGGATGGCCACCGTGAAAGGGTTGGTGTTGAAGCGCGGCTCGATGCCGCCGTGGGGCGCCACGATCGGCTTGCTGGAGACTGCATTGACGAAGTGCACCGACACGAAGCCCGCCGCTGCCGCCTGCTCCGCCCAGTGACCGACGCGACCGATGTGGTGGCTGTTCCGGAGCGCCAGCACTGCCACGCCGTGGAGCCTGACCCTTTCGATCGCGATGGCCATTGCCTGGTGGGCGATCGACTGGCCCATGCCGCGCTGGCCGTCGAGCACCACGATCGAGCCGGTGTCGGAGACCACCTCGACCGCGCGGTTGAGCTGCAGTTCGCCGTTCAGCAGCGAGCTGACGTAGCGCGGCACCATCCCGGCGCCGTGGGAATCGTGGCCCGAGAGGTTGGCGCCGACCAGATGATCGGCGGTCAGGCGCGCCTCGGAAGGATCCGAGCCGGCGGCCGCGAACAGGCGCTCGATCCAGCCGTGGAGCGCCGGCGTCGGGATCAGTATGTCTTGCACTCGTGATGCCTCCCGCCGCGCCCTCAGGCGATCCGTACGCGCAGGTCTCCCAGTCCGTCGATCCGGCCCTCGAGCAGGTCGCCGGAGACCACGGCGCCGACACCTTCCGGCGTGCCGGTGAAGATCAGGTCGCCGGGGGCGAGCTCGAAATAGGTCGAGAGGTGCGCAATGGTTTCGGCGACGTTCCAGATCAGCTTGGAGATGCTGCTCGATTGGCGGGCAGCGCCATTGACGTCGAGCGCGATGGTCGCGTTCGCGATGTCGCCGGCATCAGCGACCGGGTGGATGGGCGCAATCGGCGCCGAGTGATCGAACCCCTTGCTGACGTCCCAAGGCCGGCCCTTGTCACGCATGGCGAACTGCAGGTCGCGCCGGGTCATGTCGAGGCCGACGGCGTAGCCGAAGATGTAGCCGGGCGCGTCCTCGACCGGTATGTTGCGGCCGCGCGTGCCGATCGCGACCACCAGCTCGATCTCGTGGTGCAGGTTCTGGGTGGCCGACGGGTAGGGAATCTCGCCGACCGCGCCATGGGAGATCGCCACCACCGCGTCGGCCGGTTTCGTGAAGAAGAACGGCGGATCACGGTCGGTGAATCCCATCTCCTTCTTGTGCTCGACATAGTTGCGACCGACGCAGTAGATGCGGTGGACCGGGAATGTCCGCTCGGTGCCGGCTACCGGGACCGAAACCGTGGGTGGCGCTGCAAAAACGTGGTTCATTCCATCTCCCTGGGGCAACATCTTGATAGTGGGCGATATTGTGCCTCAGGGCGCGCCGGTCAAGGGATTGTTACACTGGCGCTGCCCGCAATCAGAGCGGGACCGCGGTCAGCGCCAGGCGCGACCCGGTGACGACCCGGATGAACCATGAACCAGACCGAAGCGCGCCTGCGCGAAATGCTTGCCCAACGCATCCTGATTCTCGACGGTGCGATGGGAACCATGGTCCAGCGTTACGCGCTGGACGAGGCGTCATTTCGCGGCGAGCGCTTCGCCGGCCACGGTCATGACCTCAAGGGCAACAATGAGCTGCTCTCGCTGACCCAGCCAGCGGTGATCCGCGAAATCCACGAGTCCTACTTCGCTGCCGGTGCCGACCTGGTCGAGACCAATACCTTCGGCGCCACCGCGATCGCCCAGGCCGACTACGGCCTGTCCAGCCTGGCCTACGAGATGAACGTCGCCTCGGCGCGGATCGCGCGCGCGGCCTGCGAGCGCTACACCAGCGGCGAGCGGCCGCGCTTCGTCGCCGGCGCGCTCGGCCCGCAACCCAAAACCGCATCGCTGTCGCCCGACGTCAACGATCCGGCGGCGCGCTCGGTCACTTTCGACGAGCTGCGGGCCGCCTACCACGAGCAGGTCCGCGGACTGCTCGACGGCGGCGTCGACCTGTTGCTGGTCGAGACCATCTTCGACACCCTCAACGCCAAGGCGGCGCTGTTTGCGATCGACGAGGTCTTCGAGGAGCGCGGCGTGCGCCTGCCGATCATGATCTCGGGGACGGTGACCGACGCCTCGGGACGAATCCTCTCGGGGCAGACCGTCGAGGCGTTCTGGAATTCGGTGCGCCACGCCCGGCCCCTGACGATCGGGCTGAACTGCGCTCTCGGTGCGGCGCTGATGCGGCCCTACATCGAGGAGCTCGCCGCCCGGGCCGATACCTTTGTTTCGGTCTACCCCAATGCCGGGCTGCCCAATCCGATGGCCGAGACCGGCTTCGACGAGGGTCCCGAGGTGACGGCAGGGCTGCTGGCCGAATTCGCCCGCTCCGGTTTCGTCAACGTCGCCGGCGGCTGCTGCGGCACCACCCCGGAGCACATCGCGGCGATCGCGGCGGCGCTCACCGGCGTCGCGCCGCGGGTCGTGCCGGCGGCCGCGCCGGCATTGCGGCTCGCGGGGCTCGAGGCCTGCAACATCGACGCCGGGTCGCTCTTCGTCAATGTCGGCGAACGCACCAACGTCACCGGTTCCAAGGCCTTTGCGCGGCTGATCCTCAATGCCCAGTACGAGGAGGCGCTGGCGGTCGCGCGCCAGCAGGTCGAGAACGGCGCCCAGGTGATCGACGTCAACATGGACGAGGCGATGCTCGACTCGGCCGCGGCGATGACGCGCTTTCTCAACCTCATCGCATCGGAGCCCGACATCGCGCGGGTGCCGATCATGATCGACAGCTCCAAGTGGAGCGTGATCGAGGCCGGCCTGAAGTGCGTGCAGGGCAAGGCGGTGGTGAATTCGATCTCGATGAAGGAGGGCGAGGCCGAGTTCTTGCGCCAGGCGCGGCTGTGCCGGCGCTACGGCGCGGCGGTGATCGTGATGGCATTCGACGAGCAGGGGCAGGCCGACACCCTCGCGCGCAAGACCGAGATCTGCGCCCGCGCCTACCGCCTGCTCACCGAGGAAGTCGGCTTCCCGGCCGAGGACATCATCTTCGACCCCAACGTCTTCGCGATCGCCACCGGCATCGAGGAGCACGACCGCTACGCGCTTGATTTCATCGCCGCTACGCGCTGGATCCGCGAGAACCTGCCCCACGCCAACGTCTCGGGCGGAATTTCCAATGTCTCGTTCTCGTTCCGCGGCAACGACGCGGCGCGCGAGGCAATCCATACCGTCTTCCTCTTTCATGCGATCCGCGCCGGGCTGACGATGGGCATCGTCAACGCCGGCATGATCGGGGTCTACGATGACCTCGATCCCGAACTGCGCGAGCGTGCCGAGGACATCGTGCTGGACCGCGCGCCGACGCTGCCCGCGGACCTGCCGGCGGACTCGCCGGAGCGCGACAAGAGCGCCACCGAGCGGATGATCGAAGCCGCCGCCGGGCTCAAGGCCGGTGGTGCGCGGCGCGAGGAGAACCTCGAGTGGCGCACCCGGCCGGTGGCCGAGCGCCTGGCCCACGCGCTCACCCACGGCCTCACCCAGTGGATCGTGCCCGATACCGAGGAGGCGTGGCGCGAGATCGAGGCGCGTGGCGGCCGTCCGATCGAGGTCATCGAAGGTCCGCTGATGGACGGGATGAATATCGTCGGCGACCGTTTCGGGGCCGGCAAGATGTTCCTGCCGCAGGTGGTCAAGTCGGCGCGGGTGATGAAGCAGGCGGTCGCACACCTGCTGCCCTACATCGAACTCGACAAGGAGCGCATCGCGGCCGCCGGCGGCAGCGTCACCGCGCAGGGCAAGATAGTGATCGCCACCGTCAAGGGCGACGTCCACGACATCGGCAAGAACATCGTCGCGGTGGTGCTCCAGTGCAACAACTTCGAAGTGCGCAACATGGGCGTGATGGTCCCCGCCAGCGAGATCCTGGCGCTGGCCAAGGCGGAAGGGGCTGACATGGTCGGGCTCTCGGGCCTGATCACGCCGTCGCTCGAGGAGATGGCCCACGTGGCGCGCGAGATGGAGCGCGATGAATATTTCCGCGCGCGCCGCATTCCGCTGCTGATTGGTGGCGCCACCACCTCGCGGGTCCATACCGCGGTCAAGATCGCGCCGAACTATTCGGGTCCGGTGATCCAGGTCGTCGATGCCTCGCGTTCGGTGCAGGTCGCGCAGAACCTGATCTCGCCCGATAATCGCGCGCCCTACCTCGCCGAGGTGGCGGCGGAGTACGACCGGGTGCGCACCCAGCATGCCGGCAAGAAGGGCCCCGAGCTGGTGCCGCTGGCCACGGCGCGCGCCAACCGCAGCCCGATCGACTGGGCGCTCGCCGCGCCTGGCCCGGGCTGCGACCGCGCCGCCGCCTACCGACCGCCGCGTCCCAAGTTCATCGGCCGGCGCGAGTTCCGCAACTACGACCTTGCCGAGATCGCGTCATTCATCGACTGGCAGCCATTTTTCCAGACCTGGGACCTGCACGGCAGCTACCCGGCGCTCCTCGACGATGAACTGGTGGGCGAAGCCGCGCGCCGCGTTCTCGGTGATGCCCAGGAGATGCTGCGCAAAGTGATCGCCGGTCGCTGGCTGACGGCCAATGCGGTGGTCGGCTTCCTGCCCGCCAACACCGTCAACGACGACGACATCGAGATCTACACCGACGATTCGCGCAGCGAGGTGGCATTCGTCTGGCGCAACCAGCGCCAGCAGACGCGCAAGCGCGCCGGTGTCGCCAACAAGTGCCTGGCCGACTTCATCGCTCCCCGGCTGATCGCCGGCGAGCCTGCGGGCATCGAGGACTACATCGGCATGTTCGCGGTCACCGCCGGCCTGGGCATCGAGCGCAAGGAGGCGGAATTCATCGCCGCGCATGACGACTACTCGGCGATCATGCTCAAGGCGCTCGCCGATCGGCTGGCCGAGGCCTTCGCCGAGTGCCTGCACCAGCGGGTGCGGCGCGACCTGTGGGGCTACGTGCCCGACGAGGCGCTGTCCAACGATGCCCTGATTGCCGAGAAGTACCGGGGCATTCGTCCGGCCCCGGGCTACCCGGCGTGTCCCGACCATAGCGTGAAGCGAGCGCTGTTCGAGACGCTGCGCTGCGGCGAGATCGGCATTGCGCTGACCGAGAGCTACGCGATGGCGCCGGCAGCGAGCGTCTCCGGTTTCTACCTGGCGCACCCCCAGGCCGATTACTTCAACGTCGGCCCGATCGGCGCCGACCAGGAGCGCGACCTCGAGCGGCGCGCCGCTGACTCAGCCGATGCGCCGGCGGGCGCCTAGGCGACATCGCCCCAGTCCCATGCATACGCTCGCCGCAGCGCTCCCCCACCATGTCTGCCCGCTCTGCGGTGGTCCCAATTCATGTGCTGCGGCCGCCGCGGGCACTACCGCAGTGACCTGCTGGTGCCGGGACGAGCAGTTCAGCGCAGAGTTGCTGGCGCTCGTGCCGACCGAGCACCAGGGCCGCGCGTGCGTCTGCAGGAACTGCGCCAGGGCGGCCGCCGATGATTCGCAACAGCAGACCGATACGGCGACGAGAACATGATCGAACTCTACTATTTCCCCGGTAACGCCAGCTTCACCCCGCATGTCCTGCTGCGCGAGCTCGACATCCCGTTCGAGCTCCGGCTGGTCGACCGCGGTGGCGGTGAACACAAGCAGGCGCCCTACCTGGCGCTCAATCCCAACGGCGCGATTCCGGTGCTGGTCGACGGCGATCTGGTCCTTTATGAGACGGCCGCGATTTGCCTGCATCTGGCCGATCGCCACCCCGGTTCGAAGCTGATGCCGGCCCTGGGTACGCCGGCGCGGGCGCAAGCCTACAAATGGCTGATTTGGGCAACCAATACGCTGCAAGCCACGCTGATGCACTATTTCTACCCCGAGCGCATGGTCGACGACGGCAATGACGAGGGCGCATTGCAGGTCAAGGCCCACGCCGAAGGGCGCGTCGGCGAACTGCTCGCGCAGATTGACCGGGAACTCGCGCGCGGCGGCGGCGACTGGTTCCTGGGCGAGCAGTTCAGCGTGGTCGACCCCTACCTGCTGATGCTCTGCCGCTGGACGCGCGGCTTCAGTTCCCGGCCGGCGCGGGATTATCCGAACATCGCCCCCTACCTCGCCCGGGTGCTCGCGCGACCGGCGGTTCAGCGCACGTTCGAAGCCGAAGGGCTGGGCGCGCCGTGGTATTGACGAGCACCCGGCACCCCTGAAACCGTGGCGCCGGGTTCGTCCTGGCGGTTACGACGAGGGCCCGTCAGCCAGGCCCATCGGGGCCGCCGCGAAGATGCGGTGATCCATCTCGCGCAGATCGCCGGCGACCTCGATCGGGCCGGCGCAGTGGGCGAGGACATCGCGTTCGACGTCAATGCCCGGCGCGACCTCCACCAGCTGGAGCCGCCCCTGCTCGAGCCTGAATACTGCCCGTTCGGTGACGTAGATCACCCGGGTTCCCAGTTGCGAGGCGTAGGGCCCGTTGAACGACAGGTGTTCGACCTGCCCGACCAGCTTGCGGCTGCGGCCCTCGCTGACGATGCGCAACCGCCCATCCTCAACCGCGACCGTGAGTCCGCCGGCCGTCAGGGTACCCATGAACACCAGCGAGCGGGTCGACTGGGTGATGTTGATGAAGCCGCCGATGCCGGCCACCATCCGTTTCTCCCCGGTGCCGAACAGGCTGACGTTGACGTCGCCGGCCGGATCGAACTGGGCTAGTCCCAGAAAGGCCATGTCCAGTCCGCCGCCGTCGTAGAAATCGAACTGGGCCGGCTGGTCGATGACCGCGTCGGGATAGGCGCTGGCCCCGAATGACAGCCCGTCGGCGGGAACCCCGCCGATCGGCCCGGCCTCGACCGTCAGGACGAAATTGTCGATTCCCTCCTCGTGGGCAACTGCGCCGACGCCCGCCGGCATGCCGACGCCGAGGCTGACCACGCGGGGCTGCTGCTGCACCAGCTCGAGCAGGGCACGGCGCTGGATGATCCGGCGCGCATCGAGTGCTCCGGCGCTGCCCGATCGCGGCGGCATCGGACCCTCGCCGAGATAGGCGGCGTTGAAGTGCTCGCCGAAGGTCATGCCGTGCACCGCTGGATCATCACCGACCTCGACCAGGTAGTCGACCAGGATGCCGGGGATCCTGACATCGGCGGCGCGCGCCCGGCCGGGGTTGATGCGCTTGACCTGGGCGATGACGATCCCGCCGCTGTTGTGCGCCGCCTGGGCGATCGCCAGCAGCTCGTGGTGGAAGGGTTCCTGCTCGGCGGTGATGTTGCCGGCAGCGTCGGCGCTGGTGCCACGCACCAGGGCGCAGTCGATCGGGAAGGGCAGGTAGCGCAGCATTTCCTGGCCGCCGACCTCCACCAGTTCGACCAGCTCTGCGGTGGTCCGCTCGTTGAGGCGGCCGCCGCCGTGGCGCGGGTCGACGAAGGTGTGCAGGCCGATCGGCGTGACCACTCCCGGCTTGCGGCCGGCGATCGCGCGGTAGAGGTGAGTGATCACGCCCTGGGGCAGGTTGTAGGCTTCAGCGGCGTTGTCCAGCGCCAGTCGTGAAAGTCGCGGCGCGGAGCGCCAGTGTCCGCCGATGATGCGCCGCGTCAGGCCGGCGTGACCAAAGTGGTTGACGCCGCGTGCGCCGCGATCGCCCTGTCCGGCAGAATAGACCAGGGTCAGGTCGCGCGGCTGCCCGCCTTCCAGGAAGCGCTGCTCGAGTGCGGCGGTAACGGCTTCGGCGTGCCCGACGCCGACAAATCCGGCGCTGGCCACCGTCCAGCCGTTGTCAATCAATGCCGCGGCTTGCGCGGCCGTGACCCGCTCGGGCGGGCGAATCGGCACTGCCGGATCAGTAGGTTATGGCCATGGCGTCGACGTCGACGCTGATCGCACCCCGGCCAAGCGCACCGATGGCGTGTCGGGCGAAGTCATTCCCCCAGTCGGCGTCGTCGCGGAAACGGGCCTGTCCGGCCGCATGGGCAACTGCCAGCACCTTGTCGGCGATCAGCACCTTGCCGGACGGGCGCAACGGCTCCGCCCCCAGCTCGACAAATTGCTTGTCGAGCCATTGCCCGGAGACCATGCGGTCCGCAACCTGCTCATCACGCAATACATACTGGAACTTGAGGTTCGGTGCGAACCGTACGGTGACTTCTACGCTCATATCTTCCTCAGTCGATCACTTGTCCTGGTACCTGGCACAGCTCAGACGCCCCAGGTGACGTCCTTGTCGGCGCGGTGGGCTTCCTCGAGCATCTCGATGAACGGGTAGGCTCGCTGGGCCAGCGAAATCGCCACGCCATCCTGATCCTCGCCGTTCGCCTCACCCCCAGGCCCGCTTTCTCGCGTATCTTGCGGGTTAGCCTCGGATTCCTCCACCGCCTTGTGCAATGCCGTCACTGCCGCCGGGATCTGTTCCACGGTAATGATGCCGGTCTTTCCCGGTTCCTTGCCGATAATGGAGAGCACGTGCTCGGCCACCGATTGAATCATGAACACGCTGCCAGTGGCGCGCGACTTGAATTGGTAGAGCATTTATTTTTCCTCCTCTTGCGAAGGTTTCCGGCCCTTTGACTTCAATACGCAATCTTAACCGCCCTTCAGCCAGCATGTTCAGTCTACTACCAACTGCCGCCCCGGCGCGGTTTCGGCCGGAGGCTGCGCCCCGGCGGGCCCCGGCAGGTGCTGCAGGCAAGGGTGCAAGCCAATGAATGCGCCGCTATCAAGGGGAGCGGCAGTGCGCGTTTTCCTGTGCTTCGCGGCGGGGTATTTCATGTCCTATGCGCTGCGCTCGGTCAATGCAGTGATCGCCCCCGAACTGGTGCGCGAGTTCGCCCTGAGCAATGCCCAACTGGGGTCGCTCTCGAGTGCCTACTTCCTGGCGTTCGCGGCGCTACAGCTGCCGCTGGGGGTGGCACTGGACCGGTTCGGGTCGCGGCGCACCGACTCC
The DNA here is from genome assembly GCA_024643785.1 of Burkholderiaceae bacterium. Taxonomy (GTDB): domain Bacteria; phylum Pseudomonadota; class Gammaproteobacteria; order Burkholderiales; family Burkholderiaceae_E; genus JAGXFR01. Next base: position 3,290 of record JAHEMI010000012.1, on the reverse strand, counting down.
GGGCTGCTGCTCTTCGCCGCGCTGGGCTGCGTGCTGTTTGCCACCGCCCAGGGGGCGACGTCGCTGTGGCTGGGGCGGGCGCTGATCGGTGCCGGCGTTGCCGGGGGGCTGATGGCGCCACTGCGCGCGTTCCGCTTCTGGTACGCCCCGGCACGCCAGCAACAACTGGTCGCCTGGATGCTGGTCGCAGGCACCCTGGGGGCGCTGTCGACTACGGTCCCGGTCCGGCTGGCGATGCCGGCAATCGGCTGGCGCGGGGTGTTCTGGCTGGCCGCCGTCCTGCTGGTCCTTGCCAGTGCGGCGATCTGGAACCTGCTGCCGCGCGGCGAACGCGCCGGGCAGGCGGATCCCGGCGGCGGCGCACTATGGCGCGGCTACCGCGAGGTGTTCACCAGCCGCTACCTGTGGCGTTTCGCCGTGGTCGGGATCGTGATCCACGCCAGCTTCATTTCGCTGCAGAGCCTCTGGGCCGGCCCGTGGTTCGTAACCGTGCTGGAAATGTCGCCGGTCCAGGCTGCCGAGACGCTGTTCATCTTCAACCTGGTGCTGATGTTCGCCTTCCTCGCTCTCGGCTGGGTGGTGCCGCGCATCGAACGGCGCGGCTGGTCGGTGTTGCAGGTGGTGTCGATCGGAAGCGCTCTGGTGCTGGCGGTCCAGGTCGGCATCGGGGTTTCGGGAGGTGCGATCGCCGTGGCGCTCTGGTTGGCGTTGGCGGTGCTGGTCACCCACTACACGCTGATCCAGACGCACGTCAGCCTGAGTTTTCCGGAGCACCTGACCGGTCGGGCCTTTACCGCCTACAACCTGCTGACCTTCACCGGCATCTTCGCATCGCAGTCCATTTTTGGCTGGATCGTCGACACCGTGCGCCAGTTCGTCAGCAGCGAGCCGCAAGCGTTCCGGGCCGCGTGGCTGATCTGGGTCGGGGTCGAGATGGTGGCGCTCGCGGTGCTGCTGTTCTGGCGCGTGCCGCCGCCCGGCGCTTCGGCCAAGGTTCCGAATTCGCGATGAGCGCTGCCAATCTCGCCGGTGCTGCCCCCGGAACGGAGGGCTACGCGCAAGACGCTGATGCCTTGATCAGACGCTACGAGAGCGTCCCGTTTGTCGCGAAGCACCGGGAGATTCTCCACCTGATTCCGGAACAGCCTAGCCGAATCCTCGACATCGGTGCCGGCACCGGGGCCGACGCTGCCTGGTTTGCCGAGCGGGGGCACGCCGTGCTGGCGGTCGAGCCCACCATCGCTTTCGTGGAGGCGGCGATTGCGCTGCATCATTCGCCGCGC
>JAHEMI010000012.1:0-1907 GCA_024643785.1 Burkholderiaceae bacterium | reverse complement strand
CTCCCGGATGATTTCTTCGACAGGCTGATCGCCGAGGGATGGGAGCGGACGGTCTACCAGGCCAAGCAACCGGTTCTGGCAGGTCCGGACAAGGTCCATTTCCTCCTCAAGTACACTCGCGAGGCTGCCGACGGCCGCAAGCTCTCGGAGCACGAGAACGTCTGGTTTGTAACGCGGATCGCGGGCCGCTGGGGAATCGCCCTGCGCTCCTACTGAAGGCCCACCATGAAGATCAAACAGTATCAGGTCGATGCCTTCGCGAGCCGCGCCTTTGAAGGCAACCCGGCTGCCGTGTGCCCGCTGGAAAGCTGGCTCGACGACAGCGTCCTGCAAGCCATAGCCGAGGAGAACAACCTTTCGGAGACGGCCTTCTTCGTGCCCTCCGGGCGGGGTTTCAGGCTGCGCTGGTTCACCCCCGCCAGGGAGGTCGACCTGTGCGGTCACGCCACCCTGGCATCGGCCCACATCATCTTCGAGACTCTTGGTTACTCGCGCGACGTCATTACCTTCGAAACCCGCAGCGGCGGTCTGTTCGTCGCCAGGAAGGGCAAGCTCCTCGAGATGGATTTCCCGGCCCGAGTGCCGGTGCCCTGCGATGTTCCACAGGCCCTGGCCCGGGGCCTGGGGCAACGACCGATCGCGCTGTTGGCGGCCGACGACTACCTCGCGGTCTTCGACAGCGAAGCAACGGTTCGTGCGCTCAAGCCCGACCACGGGTTGTTGGGCGAGCTTGACCTGCGTGGCGTCATCGTTACCGCGCCCGGCACCGATGTCGATTTCGTGAGCCGGTTTTTCGCTCCCCGGTTCGGCGTTCCCGAGGATCCGGTCACCGGTTCGGCGCACTGCGAGCTCGCCCCGTACTGGGCCGCCAGGCTAGGCAGGAACATCCTGAGGGCGCGGCAGGTGTCGCGACGTGGCGGTCAGCTGAGTTGCGAACTGAAGGGGGATCGGGTGATCCTCTCGGGTGAGGCGGTCACCTTCATGGCGGCCGAAATCTCCTTCTAGGATCGGGCGGCACTTAACCTATCAACCCTGATCCTGGTTACCAATCGGAGCAGACATGGCCAAGGCACCTGATTTCGATCTGGCAGCAGCCCACCGGTACTTTGCGGCGCACTGCTTCAACAGCGCCTGGAACCTGATCGATAAAGGTGATCGCAGCCCCGAGGAAGAGCGGCTGATGGTGGCGCTCAACCAGGCGTCGATCTATCACTGGCTGAACCGCCCTGATTGTGACCACCAGCGCCTGTCGGTGGGCTACTGGCAGGCGTCGCGGATCCAGGCGCTGCTGGGCAATGCCGGCGAGGCGCGCCGCCACGCCGAAACGTGCCTTTCCTACAGCGCGGCACTGGCGCCGTTCTATCTCGGCTACGCCCATGAAGCGATGGCCCGCGCGTTGCTGTTGGCGGGCGATGCCACCGGGGGCGCCGAGCATCTCTCTCAGGCGCTGTCATTGGTGCAGGTCATCGACAACAAGGACGAGCGCGAGGTGCTCGCGAGCGACCTTGCCGGGCTCGGACAGCCATGAAGGGATTCCCGCTTGCCGCGGTAATTTTCCTGGCCGCCGCCAGCTCCCAGGCTGCGGATCAGCCTTACGACGAGAATGCCGACGCTCGGCAGGACGTCAGGGCCGGACTCGCCGCGGCGGCGCAGGCGCAAGTGCCGCTGATCGTGGTGTTCGGGGCGAACTGGTGCCCCGATTGCCGGGTGCTCGACCTGTCGTTCAAGACCGGCCGCAGCGCGGCGCTGATCAGCAAGGACTTCAGGGTCGTGAAGGTCGACGTCGGCCGCTTCGATCGCAACGTCGAACTGGCCGAGTCCTACGGAGTCCCGCTGCGCAAGGGCATCCCGGCGGTGGCAATACTGTCGGCCCAAGGAAAGGTTCTCTATGCCACCCGGGCCGGCGA
>JAHEMI010000081.1 GCA_024643785.1 Burkholderiaceae bacterium | reverse complement strand
GCAGGGCCGCGAAATCTACCAGCGGGGCTTCGAGCCCGGGCTGCTCGGGCAGCGGCCGGCGGGTCGGCGCGACCACGTGCCAGATGCGCGGGTCGGCGAGCGCCGCGGCCAGCACCCGCGAGCCGACAGCGCCGGTGGCGCCGACGAGCAGCAGGCTCAACCTAGGTTTTCGCGGAAATTCAGGCATGGCGACAGCATAAATGACAACGGCCCCTAAGGGCCGTTGTCCAGCGTCTCGGCGTCACGCGCCGATCTCGGCTGATTACGGCAGTTTCACCGCCTCGATATCGGCCTTGGCACCGAAGCCGATGGTCTTGGCGAACGAGATCTGGTGGCCGCGGGTGGTGATGTTGTCGTCATGAACCGCGAACCCGACGTTGTAGACCTTGCCTGCCTGGAGGGTCTTGTCGTCGTCGTTGGTGAGTCCCAGGGGGCGGGTCATCACGACCGTCCACATGCCATCCTTCCAGGTGCCCATGCCACCGTTGTCGGCCGCCGAACCGCTGGCGCCGGTGCCCGTGACCACGTATTCCGGGATCATGTCGCCTTCCTTCCAGCCGGCATTGGGGTCAAAGGCAATGGCATTTTTCTCGGCGATCAGGAAGTACTCGCCTTTGCGATACTGGTCATCACGGATCGACTTGTAGCCAACCTTGCTCGCATCCCACATGAATTTGGGCGTGTGGGTGGCCTTGTCGACGTTGCCGCTGAACGGGTTCTTGCCGGCGTCGGAGTTGCGCCATTCGAGCACGTAGCCGTCGTCAGTCATCCCGACCGGATTGCTGCGATGCGCGCGCCACTGGATCAGGTCGAGGAACCCGCCGGCGGCCTTGAGCTTGGCTATTTCGGCCATCGGCTTGCCGCTCGACCATTCGGCATCCGCTGCCGAGCGGGTGGCAGGCAGATACTTGCGCACGTCGCTCTTCTTGGCTTCCTTGAGCATGGCGTTGGCCGCGACCTGCTCCTTGGACGCCAGCTTGGGCATGTCGCGTTCGCCTTCGTGGCAGGTCAGCCAGCAGCCCTGCTTGGCGAACAACGGCACCTTGCCATCGTCGATCATCACCGACATCCGGTCTTCATAGATCCCGGCCTGCTTGCCGTCCTGAACCGACTTGTTGAGCTTGGGTTCGCCGTATACATGCCATTCCTTGCCGTCGAAGCGCAGGTAGGGATGAGCAATGCCGGGGAAGTCATTGAGCGTCTTCCACTGGAAGCGCAGGTAGGCGTTCCTGGCGTCGTAGGCCACCTGCACCTTCAGTTCCTTGAACCCGTCCTTGCCCTTGACCGGCATGGGCTCGAGGGGGCCGCCCTTGACGAGATTAGTGCCCATGGCCCGCTCTTCGCCCTCGTGGCAGCTGATGCAGGCCTTGCCGGCGGCGACGGCCTTGGCGCCCTTGTGGCCGGAGAGCAGCCACTGATAGGAAGACTGCCCGGGGTAGAACAGCGGGACGGTGGTAGCCGGCACTTTCGACCAATCGATCGTGGCCTGGTCGGCGGCAATCGCCGGGCCGGCCAGCATTGCGGCACAGGCAAGAAGCAATCCAGTTCTCTTCATGATTTCCTCTAGTTGACGACGTACTCATCCGGCGTTCTGCCGATGATTGAACTAATGTTAACTAAAATTAACTTTATCTTATAAATAACCTCATTTCCAGTTCGGGATTGGAGCTCGGCTGAAACTTGTCGGCCATGCTGCGCCCGGCTGCCAGCCAGCCGCTAGAATTACGGGATCATTAACCAGGGAACGCGGGGCGGGACATGGCAATCAAGACTATCGGAATCATCGGTGCCGGCACGATGGGCAACGGCATCGCGCAGGCCTGTGCGGTCTCGGGCCTCGACGCGGTGATGTACGACATCGCCCCGGCCGCACTCGAGCGCGGCGTGGCCACGGTCGGCAAGTCGCTCGACCGGTTGATCAAGAAGGGCACGATGACCGACGCCGACAAGGCCGCGGTGCTGGCGCGCATCAGCACCACCACCGAGCTCGCGGGCGTCGCCGGCGCCGACCTCGTGCTCGAGGCGGCCACCGAGAACGAACAGCTCAAGATCAAGATCCTCGGCCAGGTTGCCGCGCTGGTGCCGCCCGAGACCATCATTGCGACCAACACCTCGTCGATCTCGATCACCCGGCTGGCCGAGGCCAGCGGGCGTCCCGAACGCTTCGTGGGCATGCACTTCTTCAACCCGGTGCCGATGATGGCGCTGGTGGAGATCATCAGCGGCTTGCGCACCTCGAAGGAAACGGTTGCGGCGGTTACTGCCTTCGCCGAGCAGCTCGGCAAGACCCCGATCGGCGTCAAGAACAGCGCCGGCTTCGTGGTCAACCGCATCCTCTGTCCGATGATCAACGAGGCCATCTTCGCGCTGCAGGAGGGGCTGGCCAGCGCCGAGGAAATCGATGCCGGCATGAAGCTCGGCTGCAACCACCCGATCGGCCCGCTGGCGCTGTGCGACCTGATCGGGCTCGACGTCGAGCTGGCGGTCATGGAAGTGCTCTACGGCAACTTCAACGATCCCAAGTACCGCCCGGCGCCGCTGCTGCGCGACATGGTCGACGCCGGCATGCTCGGCAGGAAGACCGGCCGCGGGTTCTACAGCTACGAGCGCTGATCGGGAGGTTGCGCAGCGGGCCCGGCTGTGCCGGGCCCGGGCACTACTCGAGGGTTTCGAGTTCCTCGAGCGCGAGCACGACGATGCGTCCGTACTCGACGCGCAGCAGGCCGCGCTCCTGCAGCAACTGGAGCGCCTGGTTGACCCGTTGGCGCGACAGACCGGTGAGGAAGCCGACTTCGCGCTGCGAGATCTCGAGGCGATTGTCGGCGCGCGGATAGAGCAGCCGGTTGAAGAGTTGCGCCAGGCAGCGCGCCACGCGCGCCTCCGGACCGAGCAGGCGCTCATGTTCAAGGGCGCCGATGAACTGGCCCAGGCGCTCGTTGATCTGGAGCAGCAGGAAGCGGTTGAACTCGATGCTGGTGTCGAGCAGCCGCTGGAAGGTGCGCCGCGGCATGTACGCGATCCGGCTGTCGCGCAGCGCGATGGCGTCGTAGCGCCGCGGTTCGGGCTTCAAGAGCGAACCCTCGCCAAACCAGCCGCCCGAGGGCACGCCGGCGAAGGTCACCGCCTTGCCCTCGAACGAAACGCTGCTGATCTTGACCAGCCCCGAGATCACCCCGATCCAGGCCTCTACCGGCTCGCCCTTCTGGCAGACGAAGCCGTCGGCAGGCACCGAGCGCTCGACGATTTCGGCGCGCAGCTGGGCCGCCTGGGCGGGATCCAGGCTTTCACTCCAACTCGATTGCGCCAGTAGCGCTTCGAGGGAATTCATCGCGGCAGTTCCAAAGGTCGGCGATTAGCGCTAAAGTGAATTGTCACGTAAGTGACAACTATACCGGTTTCGCATGGGTAGACTGCGGCCAGAGCACACAATAACCGTGCCGATACAGGAGACAGCAAGAATGGCGGAGAACGGCGCCCCCCGGGGCGCATCCCCGGAAGCCTTACTGACGACGCGGGGTAACGCTACCTTCCCGCAGTTGTTGCAGCGTCACGCCGTCGCGCGGCCGGACGCTGCCGCGCTGCGCGAGAAGGAGTACGGGATCTGGCAGACCGTCACCTGGGCCGAATTGCGCGACGAGGTGGCGCTGCTCGCCGGCGGGCTGGCGGCACACGGTTTCCGGCGCGGCGAGAACCTGACCCTGATCGGCGAGAACCGCCCCCGGATGTATGCGGGGATGCTGGCGACCCAGGTGCTGGGCGGAATCCCGGTGCCGCTCTACCAGGACGCGGTCGCGGCCGAGATGGTCTACGTTTTCCAGAACGCCGAGGTCGCGTTCGCGATCGTCGAGGACCAGGAGCAGGTCGACAAGCTGCTCGAGGTGCGCGAAAGCGCACCGCAGATCGCCCACATCTATTACGACGACCCGCGCGGACTGCGCGGCTATGACGACCCGGTGCTCACCAGCTACGAGGCGCTGCTCGAACTCGGGCGCGCGCATCTCGCCGCCAATCCGGGATTCTTCGAAGCCGAGATCGCCAAGGGCGCGCCCGACGACGTGGCGGCGATGTTCTACACCTCGGGCACCACCGGCAACCCCAAGGGCGTGCTCCACGGCCATCGCAACCTGATCACGATGGCCAGCGTGGCTTCCGAACTCGAGCACCTGACTCCCGACGAGGACGTACTGGCCTACCTGCCGATCGCCTGGATCGGCCAGAACATCTTTTCCTACGCCCAGTGGCTGGCGACCGGCTTCACGGTCAATTGCCCGGAGTCGGCCGAGACCGTCGGCCACGACATGCGCGAGATCGGCCCGACCTATTACTTTGCGCCGCCGCGGGTGCTGGAAGCGATGCTTACCCAGGTGACCATCCGCATGGAAGACGCGGCGGCCATCAAGCGCTGGATGTTCGAGTACTTCATGGGTGTCGCGCGCAAGGTCGGCGAGCGGCTGCTGCAGCACGAGGCCGGGGTGTCGCTCCTCGACCGGATCAAGTACCGGCTCGGCGACCTGATGGTCTATGGGCCGCTGCGCAATGCGCTCGGGATGAGCCGGGTGCGCGTCGCCTACACCGCCGGCGAGGCGATCGGCCCCGACCTGTTCGTGTTCTACCGCTCGCTGGGCATCAACCTCAAGCAGCTCTACGGCTCGACCGAGACCGCGGTGTTCGTGTGCATCCAGCCCGATGGGCAGGTCAAGGCCGACACGGTCGGTCCGGCAGTGAGCGGGGTCGAGGTGCGCACCGCCGAGAACGGTGAGGTGCTGATCCGCAGCCCGGGCCTGCTGCTCGAGTATTACAAGAATCCGCAAGCCACCGCCGAAGTCAAGGACGCCGATGGCTGGTACCACACCGGCGACGCCGGCTTCCTCGATCGCGACGGCCACCTCAAGATCATCGATCGCGCCAAGGACGTCGGCAAGATCGCGGGCGAACACCTGTTCGCGCCGAAGTACATCGAGAACAAGCTCAAGTTCTTCCCCTACATCAAGGAAGCGGTCGCGCTGGGCGATGGCCGCGCGCGCGCGATGGCGATGATCAACATCGACTTCGAGGCCTGCGGCAACTACGCCGAGCGGCGCAATCTTCCGTATGCCGGCTACGTCGACCTCGCCGGCCGGGAGGAAATCGTCGCGCTGGTCAAGGAGTGTGTCGAGAAGGTCAACGCCGACCTGGCGCAGGACGAGATGATGGCGGCCTCGCAGATCCACCGCTTCCTGGTGCTGCACAAGGAACTCGACGCCGACGACGGTGAGCTGACCCGGACCCGCAAGGTGCGCCGCGGCTTCATCGCCGAGAAGTACCAGATCCTGATCGACGCTCTCTACGGCGACAAGAAGTCGCAGTTCATCGAGACCCAGGTCCGGTTCGAGGATGGGCGCACCGGGACGGTGTCGGCCGACCTGAAGATCGAGGAATCGAAGGTTTTTGCTTCCGGCGCTGCCGTGAAAGCGGCGTAGGCGGGGATCGAAGATGGGCAGAGAAATCGGCGAAGTAATCCTGGAACTCGAGAACATCTCGCTGTCGTTCGGCGGGGTGAAGGCGTTGACCGACATTTCGTTCAACGTGCGCGAGCACGAGGTGCGCTCGATCATCGGCCCCAACGGCGCGGGCAAGAGCTCGATGCTCAACGTCATCAACGGCGTCTACGCGCCGCAGGTCGGCGAGATCGTCTTTCGCGGCGAGCACTTCCGCAAGATGAACCCGCACAAGGTCGCAATGATGGGCGTGGCCCGGACCTTTCAGAACCTGGCGCTGTTCAAGGGCATGAGCGTGCTCGACAACATCATGGCCGGGCGCAACCTCAAGATGAAGTCGAGCATCATCGCGCAGATGATCCGGGTGGGCCCGGCCGAGCGCGAGGAGATCAGGCACCGCGAGTACGTCGAGCACATCATCGACTTCCTCGAGATCCAGGCCTACCGCAAGACCGCGGTCGGCCAGTTGCCCTACGGCTTGCAGAAGCGGGTCGACCTCGGCCGCGCGCTGGCGATGGAGCCGAGCCTGCTGCTGCTCGATGAACCGATGGCCGGGATGAACGTCGAGGAGAAGCAGGACATGTGCCGCTTCGTGCTCGACGTCAACGACGAGTTCGGGGCCACCATCGTGCTCATCGAGCACGACATGAGCGTCGTGATGGACATTTCCGATCGGGTGGTCGTGCTCGACTACGGCAAGAAGATTGCCGACGGCCCCCCTGACGAGGTTCGCAACAACGAAGACGTGATCACCGCCTATCTCGGCGTTGCGCACTGAGGGCCGGACGATGGGATTCCTTATCGAAGTGGTGATTGGCGGGCTGATGGCCGGCGTGCTCTATGCGCTGGTCGCGCTGGGCTTCGTGCTGATCTTCAAGGCCTCGGGGGTGTTCAACTTTGCGCAGGGCGCCATGGTGCTGTTCTCGGCGCTGGCGTTCGCGCGGCTCGCCGAGTGGATTCCGCCGCTCATCGGCGTGGACAGCCTGCTGCTGGGCAACGTGATCGCATTCTGCCTGGCGGTGGTGATCATGGTGGTGCTGGCGATGGTGATCGAGCGCCTGGTGCTGCGCCCGCTGGTGAACCAGGAAGGCATCGTGCTGCTGATGGCGACTCTGGGCGTCTCGTACTTCCTCGACGGTTTCGGGCAGACCATCTGGGGATCGAGCATCTACGAAATCAACCTCGGCATCTCCAAGGACCCGCTGTTCATACTGAATGACGTGTTCCAGGGTGGAATCCTGATCAACCGCGACGACGTGGTGGCGGCCGTGGCCGCAACCCTGCTGGTGATCATCCTGGCGATCTTCTTCCAGAAGACCTCGACTGGCCGCGCCCTGCGGGCAGTCGCCGACGATCACCAGGCGGCCCAGTCGATCGGCATCCCGCTCAACCGCATCTGGGTCATCGTCTGGGCGGTGGCCGGTTTCGTGGCGCTGGTCGCCGGCGCGGTCTGGGGCAGCAAGCTCGGGGTCCAGTTCTCGCTGGCGGTGCTGGCGCTCAAGGCGCTGCCGGTGGTGATCCTGGGCGGCTTCACCTCGATCCCGGGTGCGATCATCGGCGGGCTGATCATCGGCGTGGGCGAGAAGGTCTCCGAGGTGTATCTCGGTCCGATCATCGGCGGCGGGATCGAGAACTGGTTTGCCTACGGTCTGGCGCTTTGCTTCCTGCTGATCCGTCCGCAAGGGCTGTTTGGCGAACGTATCATCGACCGGGTCTGATCCATGCTCTATCGCGAAAACGGACAATTCAAGACCAACTACAAGGCCGATCAGCAGATCTTCCCGATCCTGCAGGATCGCTGGGTGATCCTGGCACTGATTCTTTTCGCCTTCATCGGCGTGCCGCTCCTGGCCAGCGAATACCTGATGCGGGCCATCCTGATCCCGGTGCTGATCCTCTCGCTGGCGGCAATCGGCCTGAACCTGCTGGTGGGCTACTGCGGCCAGATCTCGCTCGGTTCGGCGGCGTTCATGGCGGTGGGGGCCTACGCCTCGTACAACTTCGTGCTGCGCATCCCGGGGATCAACCTGCTGTTGGCCTTCGTGCTCGGCGGACTCTGCGCGATGGTGATGGGGGTGATCTTCGGCATCCCCAGCTTGCGCATCCGCGGCCTCTACCTCGCGGTGGCGACGCTGGCAGCGCAGTTCTTCTCCGACTGGATCTTCTCGCGGGTGCCGTGGTTGACCAATTACGCCTCATCGGGATCGGTCCAGGTGCCGGCCCTGAAGGTGTTCGGGTTGCCGATCCTCAGCCCCAACGAGAAATACCTTTTCTGCCTGGCGATCGTGACGGTCTGCGCGCTTGGCGCGAAGAACCTGACCCGGGGTCACCTCGGGCGATCGTGGATGGCGATGCGTGACATGGACGTGGCCGCCGAAGTGATCGGGATCCGGCCGATGCATGCCAAGCTCACCGCATTTGCCGTCAGTTCCTTCTTCATCGGCATCGCCGGCGCGATGTGGGGCTTCGTGCATCTCGGATCGTGGGAGCCGGCCGCGTTCGACGTCAACCGCTCGCTGAACCTGCTGTTCATGATCATCATCGGCGGACTCGGATCGATCATGGGCAGCTTTTTCGGCGCCCTGTTCATCGTGGCGCTGCCGATCCTGCTCAATCAGGTGCCCGCGATGCTCGGCGTGCCGATTGCAGTCGATACCGCGGCGCACCTCGAGTACATGATCTTCGGTGCGCTGATCATTTTCTTCCTGATCGCGGAGCCGCACGGTCTGGCGCGGCTGTGGTCGATCGGCAAGGAGAAGCTGCGGTTGTGGCCCTTCCCCCACTGATGGATCGGAGGCAATCCAGACCCTTTTCACCAACTCAAATAACGACCCAAAGGAGGTTGCAAATGAGGAAGACAGATCGAGTCAAACTGCTGGCGGCGGCGTTGGTCGCAACCGGCGCGCTGACGGCCGCAATCCCGCAGGCCCCGGCGCAGGCGGCGGCGAAGGAGCAATTCTTCCCGGTGATGGTGTATCGGACCGGTGCCTATGCACCCAACGGCACTCCCTGGGCGAACGGCTACGTCGATTACCTCAAGCTCATCAATGCGCGCGACGGCGGTATCGGCGGCGTCAAGATCGCCTACGAGGAGTGCGAATTCGGCTACGCGACCGACCGCGGGGTCGAGTGCTACGAGCGCCTGAAGGGCAAGGGCGTGACGGGCGGGACCGCGTTCCAGCCGCTCTCGACCGGCGTGACGTTTGCGCTGACCGACAAGACCAGCACGGACAAGATCCCGCTGGTTACCGCGGGTTACGGCTTGTCCGCCTCGGCCGACGGTCGGGTGTTCAAGTACAACTTCATCCTCGGCGGCAGCTACTGGACCGCGGCGGACGTGCTGGTCCAGCACGTCGGCAATAAAGAGGGCGGGCTCGACAAGCTCAAGGGCAAGACGATCGCGCTGATCTATCACGACTCGCCCTACGGCAAGGAGCCGATCCCGCTGCTGCAGGAGCGCTCGAAGATGCACGGCTTCAAGCTGCTGCTGCTGCCCGTCACCCACCCCGGTGTTGAACAAAAAGCCACCTGGCTGCAAGTTCGGCAACAGCGCCCCGACTACGTGTTCCTGTGGGGCTGGGGCGTGATGAACTCGACCGCGATCAAGGAAGCGGTTGCCACCGGTTATCCGCGCGAGAAGATGTTCGGCGTGTGGTGGTCGGCAGCCGAGCCTGACGTGCTGCCGGTCGGTGACGGCGCCAAGGGCTACAGCGGCCTGAACTTCCTGGCCGGCGCTGGCCACAGCGGCAAGGTCCATCAGGACATCTTCAAGTTCCTCCACGACAAAGGCCAGGGAACCGGTCCGAAAGAGGAAGTCGGCTCGGTCCTCTACAACCGCGGGATGGTTTCCGCGATGTACGCGGTCGAAGGCGTGCGCCGCGCACAGTTGGCCTACGGCAAGAAGCCGCTGACCGGCGAGCAGGTGCGCTGGGGGCTTGAGAACCTGGCAATCGACAATGCCCGGATCAAGGCGATTGGCTTCGAGGGCTACATGACGCCGACCAGCACCAGTTGCGCCGACCACATGGGTGCGCACTCGGCGCGGGTCCAGACCTGGGACGGCAGCAAGTGGGTCTATAGCTCGGAAGTTATCGAGGCCGACATGCAGATCATCAAGCCGCTGATCACCGCGGCGGCCGCCAAGTATGCGGCGGAGAAGAAAGTTCCGGTCCGCGACTGCGCCAAGGACTCGGGATCCTGAGTGTAGAAATATGTGCGTCGTCCGGCTGCGGCCGGTCGGCGCACAGGACAGTTGCCGCGGGATAGCGTTCCGGGGCGGCTGTCATGAAGTCCCGGCCGCCGGGCCGCGAAGGCCCGGTGGCAATATTGGAGAGATTGAGTTGAGCAATCCGATTCTCGTCGTCAATGGCATCGAGGTCATCTACAACCACGTGATCCTGGTGTTGAAGGGCGTCTCGCTGACGGTCCCGGAAGGCAAGATCGTGGCTTTGCTCGGCGCCAACGGCGCCGGCAAGACCACCACCCTGCGCGCCGTATCGAACCTGCTCAAGGGCGAACGCGGCGAGGTCACCAAGGGCTCGATCAACTACCTTGGCGAGCCGATCCAGAAACTGAACCCGGCAGCGCTGGTCAAGCGTGGCGTCATCCAGGTGATGGAAGGGCGGCACTGTTTCGCCCACCTGAGCGTCGAGGAGAACCTGCTCACCGGCGCCTATACCCGCACTCTTTCGCGCGCCGACCTCGGGGCAGCGCTGGAGCGCGTCTACCACTATTTCCCGCGCCTCAAACAGCGCCGCCGTTCCCAGTCAGGCTATACCTCGGGAGGCGAGCAGCAGATGACCGCGGTAGGTCGGGCACTGATGGCCGACCCCAAGATGATCATGCTCGACGAGCCGTCGATGGGATTGGCACCGCAGCTCGTCGCCGAGATCTTCGACATCGTGCGTGATCTCAACACCAAGGAGAAGGTGAGTTTCCTGCTCGCCGAACAGAATACCAACGTCGCGCTGCGCCATTCCGACTACGGCTACATCCTCGAGAACGGGCGCATCGTGATGGACGGCCCGGCCGCGGAGCTGGCCGACAACGAGGACGTCAAGGAGTTCTACCTGGGCGTCGCCAAAGAGGGACGCACGTCGTTCCGCGATATCAAGTCCTATCGCCGCCGCAAACGCTGGCTCTAGGCAACCGG
>JAHEMI010000080.1:8684-10672 GCA_024643785.1 Burkholderiaceae bacterium | reverse complement strand
TCGCCGCTAATGCCGATAATCCCATCCTCATCACCGCACCGGCCGGAGTGGTGGAACTGGTAGACGCGCTGGACTCAAAATCCAGTATCCGAAAGGATGTGCGGGTTCGATTCCCGCCTCCGGCACCAACTGCAGTCCAGGCTAGTGGCGCAGTGTCCCTGGTCTCATCAAACCCCTCTATCCCTTCCACCTTTACGTCACGCTGGCCACCGGACAAGGTCGGTGAAGTCATCAGCCTGCGCATGACGCCGGTGTTCGGGGCGGTGGCGACGGCGATGCTCGCGGGCGCGCGGCTCAATCGGGGTAAGCTCAAGGTACCTGCCGACGGTGGACGCCGTCGGTTAAACAAGGAGTTGCCATGGCCCCCTCCTACGTCAAGTTGCTCGCCGGCACGAAACTGCCCCGCATGGCGCTGCTGCGCCAGCACTTCGCCAGCGCTGAAATCGCCGATCCAGCCCGCGGCGTTCGTGACGCCTTCGCTGCCGCCCCGCAGTGCCTGGATCTGGTCAAGCCGGGCATGAGCATCGCGTTGACCGTTGGCAGCCGGGGACTGGCGAGCTTGCCGGAACTGGTGGCGGCTATCGTCCAGCAACTCCAGGCGCGCGGGGCCCACCCGTTCATCGTGCCGGCGATGGGCAGTCACGGCGAAGCCAGTGCCGAGGGGCAAGTCGCGTTGTTGGCCAAGCTCGGTGTGACCGAACGGATGGCTGGCTGTCCGATCCGGTCCTCGATGGAGACGGTCGAGCTCGGGCGGCTCGACAATGGCATGTCGGTGCGGATCGACCGCAACGCGCACGAGGCCGACGGTATCGTGCTGTTCAATCGGATCAAACCCCATACCAGTTTTCGTGCGCCCAACGAGAGCGGGCTGGTGAAGATGCTCGCGATCGGGCTGGGCAAGCAGTCGGGGGCCGAGAGCTGTCATGCCCGCGGGCTGGAGTGGCTGCCCCGGCTGATCGAACAGATGGCGCGCGTAAAGCTGCGGAAAGCGGCGATCCTCTTCGCGGTCGGGACCATCGAAAACGCCTACGACCGGGTGGCAAGGATCGCAGTGCTGCCCTCCGAGGGACTGATCGAAGCGGAACAGCCGCTGCTGCAGGAGGCGATGCGCAACATGCCGCGCCTGCCCCTCGGGCCGCCGGAGGCAGCGCTGGCGACGGGGAAGCTCGATGTGCTCGTGGTGGATCGGGTCGGCAAGGAATATTCCGGAACCGGGATGGATCCCAACATCACCGGGCGCTCGTCCAATCCGGCGATGACCAGCGGACCGGAGGTGTCGCGCATCGCGGTACTGGACGTGACCGACAAGAGCAACGGCAACGCCAACGGGGTGGCGCGCGCCGACGTGATCACCGACCGGCTGTTTGGCAAGTTCAATCGCGAGGCGGTCTACGCCAACTGCCTGACCTCGAACATCCTGTCGGCGGCGGCCTTGCCCATGGCGATGCCCTCGGACCTGACCGCGATCCAGGCCGCGGTGAAGACCTGCGGTGCCGCAGATCCCGGGCGGATCACCATGCTGCGGATCGCCAATACGCTGCACCTGGAATACCTCCAGGCCTCGGAGGCGATGCTCGATCGCCTCGCCGGGCGGCCCGGAATCGAAGTTCTGTCCGAACCCGCGGCGCTGGTGTTCGACGAGCACGGCAACCTCGACGCGAACGCCTGGCCGGCTTAGGCGCGAGCGCGTCGGTCAGTCAGCTTGCCTGCGGCACGCTGTGCCACCAGAGCCGGCAGTCGGAGCACAAACCGCCGCTGAACGACGCCTGCAGCACGCCATCGAGCACCATCCGGGGCAGGGGATCACCAGCCTTGCGGCCGATCAGGTTGGTGCCGGTCGACGCGGCCCAGATCCGGAACAACTCTTCGGAGGCCACCTGGTAGGTGACGTGCCAGTGGGCGATGCCGCTGCCGGGCGCCGCTGCCAGCACTTCATAGCTCACCGCGACGTCCTCCTGGAGCTTGACCCGCTGCCAGTAGGCGGCCAG
>JAHEMI010000080.1:0-8584 GCA_024643785.1 Burkholderiaceae bacterium | reverse complement strand
TGGCTGCCGACGTCGCAGAACTGCCGGTCCTTGACCGTGGGGTCGATGTGGCGCCAGAAGAACTCGACCAGCTGCCCGTAGCTCTGTTTGGCGGGGTCGTAGGTGACGCGCACCGCCTCGGTGTGGCCGGTGCCCCCGGCGCTGACCTCCTGGTAGGTCGGGTTGGCGCTCTGGCCGGCGGTGTAGCCGGATTCGGTCGCGATGACGCCGGGAAGCTTGTCGAAGTCGGCTTCGACACACCAGAAGCAGCCGCCGGCGAAAATCGCCGTTGCGGTGGCGCCGGACATTGCCGGCTTGCTCGCCATCCTGGCATCGGCGGCCGGTTTCGCGGTCTGCGTGGTGGCGGCGAGGACGGCCCCGCCGATCACCGCCAGTGTTGCGGCAAGCAGGGTGAGGTTGCGTAGCCTGGGGCTCATGTCCGTAACTCCGGCAGGGGTTCGTTGCGTGGCACGAACCGCAGTGCCACGCCGTTGTTGCAGTAACGCTTGCCGGTGGGCGGCGGACCGTCATTGAAGACGTGGCCCTGGTGCCCGCCGCAGCGCGCGCAGTGATACTCGGTGCGCGGGAAGATCAGCTTGAAGTCCGATCTGGTCGCGATGGCGTCGGGCATTGGCTGCCAGAAGCTCGGCCAGCCGGTGCCGCTATCGTATTTCATGGCGCTGGCAAAGAGCGGCTGGAGGCAGGCCGCGCACACGAAGGTGCCGTCGCGACTCTCGCTGTTCAGCGGACTGGTGCCGGCGACTTCGGTGGCTTCCTCGAAGAGCACCTGATAGGCGTTCGGCGGCAGCAGCGCGGCCCACTGCCCCTTGGTCTTCTGCAACGGCACGTTCCCGCGGCCCGTCGAGCGCACCGCACCGGCGTAGATCAGCGGCAGCGTGGACAGGCCGAGCAGCCATTTCAGGGATTTGCGACGATCATTCACTTGTTCCTCCGTGGTCCGGGTTCGTGCCTTGCGGCGCGTCTCACTGGCTAGTTCGTCAGGGACTGGTGCATGGTTACACTGGAGGGCACAATTCCCGGGACAAGTACCTGCCGCCGACCATGGCGCGACGGTTGTAACCAAATGGGCCAGACCAGCGAATGCAAGAGATAGGCCAGTTGGACGCGCGCGAGAACAAGCTCAAGGGTTTGCTCGAGCTCGGGCTGACTGGCGATGAACCTGCCTACCGTGCGTTTCTCCAGGAACTGAGTGCCCACCTGCGCGCATTCTTCCGGAGGCGCCTGGCCGGTTTGCCGGACGAAGTGGAGGATTTGGTGCAGGAAGCGCTGTTGGCGATACATCTCAAGCGTCATACCTACGACGCGCGCGTTCCCCTGACGCCGTGGATTCACGCGATCGCGAAGTACAAGCTCATCGACTTCCTGCGCCGGCGTTCGCGCAGCGACCTGCTCAACGATCCGCTTGACGACTTGCTGGACCTGGCTACAGAGCCCGATACCGAGGCTGCCGATGCCCGGCGCGACCTGGGCAAGCTGCTTGCCCGGCTTCCTGAGCGTCAGCGGCTGCCCTTGATCTACACGAAGCTGGAGGGATTGTCGGTGGCCGAGGCCAGCGAGCGCAGCGGGATGTCGGAATCGGCGGTCAAGGTTGGAGTTCACCGCGGGCTGAAGGCGCTCGCGGCGATCATCAGGGAGGAACGATGAAGACCGATGAACTGGTGGCCATGCTCGCGAGCGGGGCCCAGGCGGTGCCCGGCCATCAGGCGCAGCGCCGCTACGCCGCCGCCTTGGCCTGGGGAGTCGCCGGCGCGCTGCCGTTGATGGCCGTGCTGCTGGGCGTGCGCGTCGACCTTGCAGCGGCTGCCGGCGATGCGATGTTCTGGGCGAAGCTGGCGTTCGTCGTTGCGTTGGTCGCAACCAGCCTGCCGGCAGCACTGCGGCTGTCAACGCCCGGCTGGCGCATGGCCTGGGTTCCGGTCGCGCTGGCGGCGCCGCTGGTGTCAATGTGGCTGCTCGCCGCCGTCGAGATGGTGCAGGCCGACCCGGAGCAGCGCGCGGTGCTGTTCTTCGGCCAGACCGCCGGCTCCTGCCCGTTACTGATCGCGCTGCTCTCGACGCCGCTTCTTGCCGCGCTGATCCGCGCCATGCGGGGGCTGGCTCCGACCCGCCTGCGGCTGGCCGGCGCCTCCGCCGGGTTCCTCGCCGGTGCCTGCGGGGCGCTGGTCTACAGCCTGCACTGTCCCGAATCTGCCGCAGCCTTCATTGGCTTCTGGTACCCACTCGGGATGCTGATCCCGACCGCGGTGGGCGCTGCGCTCGGCCCCCGATTGCTGCGCTGGTAGAAGCTGTGCGCTGACCTCCAGGGCTCAGTTGGCGCCGGAGTTCCAGCGCACCACGCCCAGCTCGGCGACTGAATAGCCGGGCAGCGCACCTGCGCGGTCGCGAAACGTGGCGCTGGCTGAAAACTCGAACAGCGCCTGCAGCGGCGCGTCAAAGTAGCTCGCCCGGTCGACCAGCAGGTCGAGCTGCTCCTCGATCAGCGGCACGAACGCGAGCCCGTGGCGCCGCGCCGCGGACTCGATCGCCAGGCCGCAGTCGATCCGTCCCTCCCGAACCGCGAGTCCGACCTCGTCTTCACTGGTCAGCCCGTCGACGAAGCTGTCCTTGGGCAGCGTCTCGGCCAGTCCCGCTTCGCTGGTCAGCTGATCGAAGAGTTCGCGGCTGCCGGCGCCCGGCTGGCGCCGGCCGATGCGCAGCGCCGGACTGCGCGCCAGGTCGGTCAGCGCCCCGATGGCGAGCGGATTGCCCGGTGCGACCACCAGCCCCTGGGTGCGCCGTGCCCAGCCGATCAGCGCCCAGTGGCGTTCGGCTCCGGCCCGGCTGACCGCGGCGGCGTTGCCGTCCTCGCCTGCTGGTGCCGGGAAATGCAGTGCCGCGGCGCAGGCGTGGCCGGCGACCATCTGCGCGAGCCCATCGCGGCTGCCGCGCGTCATCATCGCCAGCGATGCGCCGCTGGCCCGCACGGCCCACTCCAGCAGCGGGTCGTGGCTCCCGGCGATCAACGCCGGCGGCCGGGTCACCGCGCGATCCAGGGGCTTGCCCTGGCCGCGCAGCCAGGCGTCGATCTCCTGGCTCTCGAAGATCAGCCGGGCACCGGCACGGCGGTGGGGAATCTCGCCGGCCGCGACCAGCGCGTAGACCTTGCGCGGGCGAATTCGCAGGTGATCGGCGACTTCGGCAACGGTCAGGAAATGGCTCATGCGAGCAGTTCTCCGGCAAGGAAACGGCGCGCCAGATCGCAGGCGGGCGCGCGGAAGAAGTCGTCGGCGCCCTGGTCGGCGATGATCTTCCCGCGGTGCATGAACAATACGCGGGTTGCCAGCCGGTGTGCCTGGCCGACGTCGTGGGTGGTCATTACGATGGTGCACCCCCGGGAGTTGAGTTCGCGAACTCCATCCTCGATGACCCGGGTCGCACCCGGATCCAGGCTCGCCGTCGGTTCGTCGAGCCACAGCAGCAGCGGCTCGAGGGCGATCGCCTGGGCCAGCGCGACGCGCTGTTGCTCGCCGATCGACAGTGTGCGCGCCGGCAGCGCCGCGAACTCGGCCAGGCCAACCGCCGCGAGCGCGGCCCGGGCACGCGCCGCCGCGGTGCTCCGACCGAAGCCCCGGGTGCGCAGTGGATAGGCCACGTTGGCGAGGCTGGAGCGGCGCAGCAGGGTGGGGCGCTGGAACACCATCGCCTGGGCGTCACGCAGTTCCGGACCGGACCACTCGACCCGTCCGCCCGCAGCCGTCAGCAAGCCGTGGCCGAGGCGCAGCAGCAGGCTCTTGCCGGCGCCGTTTGCGCCCAGGATCATGATTCGCTCGCCGCGCCTGATTTGCAGCGCCGGGACGTCGAGCCAGCGCACGCCGCGTGCCTCGAACGACATTGCAGACATCGTGCAGATAATCGCGCTCGTGTCCGCCCGCCTATCCATAGCGGGACTCCGCGTAGCGGCCCAGCGCCTGCGCGCAAAATGCCACCGTCAGCACCAGCATGACCAGCACGATGCCCAGGCCCAGTGCCAGCGCCAGGTCGCCCTTGCTGGTTTCGAGCGCGATTGCGGTGGTCATCACGCGGGTCGACCCGGCGATGTTGCCGCCCACGGTCATGACCGCACCCACTTCCGAGATTGCCCGACCAAAGGCAGCGAGCACGATCGTTGCCAGCATGAAGCGGCAGTCGAACAGCAGCGTCGCGACCGAGCGTGTCGGTCCGACCCGGAACGAACGCAGCGTGTCGCGCAGGTGCAACCACGCCGGTTCGAGTTGCCCGCGCGCAAGCGCAATCACCATCGGCGTGATCAGGGTGGTCTGGGCGATGACCATCGCGGTGGGCGTGAACAACAATCCCATGAAGCCCATTGGGCCGGAGCGCGACAGCGTCAGATAGACGATCAGCCCGATCACCACCGATGGCATCCCGAGCAGGGCATTGCACGCCGCAACCAGGATTTCACGCCCTGGAAAGCGGGCGATGGCGAGCGCGGCTCCCAGCGGCAGTCCGATGGTGGTCGAGAACAGCGTCGAGAGGCCCGCGGTCTGCAGGCTGAGCGCGGTTATCGCGGCCAGCTCCGGATCGCCGCTGGCGATCAGCCTGATGGCGTGTTCGAAGGCAGTCGAAACTTGATCCATTACCCTTCCTGTTATTTGCGTATTTTACTGAACGGATGAAAAATATGCATAAATATGCACATTTAAACCAAGGTCGGAGGGTCAAATGGGAAACATGCGGCTTAGCCAGCGACTGAAGCAGCGCGCAACCTGGGCCATGCTCGCCGTTTCGTTGCCGCTGGCCTGCGGCGCGGCTGCGGCGGCCAGCACCGGGGCGCCGGGCGAGAACTCGATCGTGGTCGCGTCGACCACTTCGACCGAACAATCGGGGCTGTTCGGTTACCTGCTGCCGCTCTTTGAGAGGGCGACGGGGATCCAGGTCAAGGTGGTCGCGGTCGGGACCGGCCAGGCCCTCGATATCGGTCGGCGCGGCGACGCCGACGTGGTGCTGGTCCATGCCCGCAAGGCCGAGGACAAGTTCGTCGCCGAAGGCTGGGCGCAGCGCCGTTACGACGTGATGAGCAATGACTTCGTCCTGATTGGGCCGCGGACCGATCCGGCCGGTATCAAGGGCGGGCACGACATTGCTGCGGCCTTCAGGAGCATCGCCGCTACTGGCGCGCCGTTCGCCTCGCGGGGCGACCGCAGCGGCACCCACATGGCCGAACTGGCCATCTGGTCGCTGGCGGGCATCGAAACCGGCGCGCGTGCCGCCAAGTGGTACCTGGAGACCGGTTCGGGAATGGGGCCGACCCTGAACCTCGCGTCAGGCCGCAACGCCTACACGCTCTCCGATCGCGGCACCTGGATCGCGTTCCGCAACCGCGGCGAACTCGAGATCGTGGTCGAGGGCGACTCCCGGCTGCTCAACCGCTACGGCGTGATGCTGGTTAATCCGCAACGCTACCCGCACGTGCGCGCGGTGGCCGGACAAAGCTTCATCGACTGGCTGGTGGGTCCGGCCGGGCAGGCGGCGATCGCCAGTTTCCGGATCGACGGCCAGCAGTTGTTCTTCCCGGCTGGGCACTGATCGCGCGGCGCGCGGCGGCGTCGATTTGTGTACCCTCGGGGCATCGTGATGACCGCTGCCCATCCGTCGCCAGTGCCCCGCGCCGACGAGCTCGGGCGCGCGTTCGCGCTTGGCATCGGGCTCAATGCCGCATTCGTCGGACTGGAGATCTTCTTCGGATTGCAGGCCGATTCGCTGGCCCTGCTCGCCGATGCCGGGCACAACCTGAGCGACGTCCTGGGCCTGGTGGTGGCCTGGGGCGGTTTCCTGGTAGCGCGGCGCCTGCCCAGCGAATCCAACACCTATGGCTGGCAGCGCGGCTCGATCCTCGCGGCGCTGGCCAACGCGGTGTTGCTGCTGATGGCGGTCGGTGGACTGGCCTGGGGGGCGATCGATCGTCTGGTCACCCCGGCGCCGATCGCGGGTGCAACCGTCATCTGGGTGGCCGGCGCCGGGGTGGTGATCAATACCCTGACCGCCCTGTTGTTCCTGCGCGGCCGCAGCGAGGATCTCAATATTCGGGGCGCCTTCCTGCACATGGCGGCCGACGCCCTGGTTTCACTCGGGGTCATGCTGGCCGGCGTGCTCTACCTGTGGCAAGGTTGGCTCTGGATCGATCCGGTCATCAGCCTGGTGATCGGGGCAGTGATTCTGGGCGGGACCTGGAGCCTGCTGCGCCAGTCGCTGCACCTCTCGCTCGACGGTGTGCCGGAGACGGTACGGCTCGCCGAGGTCGCCAAGTACCTGGCGGGACTGCCGGGCGTCACGGGCATTCATGACCTTCACGTCTGGTCGCTGGGCACTTCCGAAACGGCGATGACGGTGCATCTGAATATCGCCCCCGACCTGGCGGGCGAAGAGCTGCTCCGGACGATCTCGGAGGAACTGCGCCGGCGCTTCGGGGTCGGGCACGTGACGGTGCAACTTGAAACCGGCATGGGCGCCTGCCCGAGCGGGCTGGGCGAACACGTGCCGGTAATCGCAAATGGAGAATCAGCATGACTGCAGCGCTGCAAATTGATGTCGTGTCCGACGTTGTCTGTCCCTGGTGCTACGTGGGCAAGCGTCAGCTCGAGGAAGCGCTGGCGAACTGGCGCGAGCGCCATCCCGATGAACCAGAGCCGCAGGTGCGCTGGCACCCGTTCCAGCTCAATCCGGCGCTGCCGGCGACTGGCATCGAACGCGCCGAATACCTGGCGAACAAGTTCGGCCACGCTGATGGCGGCGCGATCTACGCGCGCGTCAAGGCGGCCGCCGAACAGGTCGGACTCAAACTGGAGATGGAGGCGATCAGCCGCCAACCCAACACCTTGCGGGCCCATGCGCTGCTGGCGGCTGCCGCTGCCGCCGGGCTCCAGGAGGCGCTTGCCGAGGAACTCTTCAAGGCCTATTTCGTCAACGGCTCGGACCTGACCGACGACGCGGTTCTCGCAGCGCTGGCGGTCAGTGCCGGTCTTGAAGCGGCAACGGTGCGCGACGTCCTCGCCGACCAGCAACTGCTCGAACAGGTGCGCGCGGCTGACCTGCAGGCGCGCGAAGCAGGGGTCAACGGGGTGCCGTTCTTCATCTTTGGCGGCCGCTCGGCGCTCAGCGGCGCGGTCGGGGCCGCCGCGATCCTCGAGGCGATCGAGGGGGCCGTGCCGGGTGATTCCTGAGTGTCATCGAACTGTTACATTGACGTTGCATCATTGCCAGGGAAGGCGCCTGGACGATAGGCAGCGCACCGATTCCTGCGGCGGGAATCAGGGTGACGCGTTCTACAATGGTTACCGTTGCGGCTGAGCGACACGGGGGCACGATGCACGAGCACACGATGAAGGCCTTCGACACCGACATGTCGGTGATGCGCAGCGCCGTCATGACCATGGGCGGGCTGGTCGAACAGCAGGTCTACCGGGCGGTGGAAATGCTGCGCACCGGAGACTCCGAATTGATGGCGCAAATTGCCACCGAGGAGCGCGCGGTCAACCGCATGCACGTCCAGAACGACGGGCTGTGCAACCAGATCATCGCCCGGCGCCAGCCAATCGCGATCGACCTGCGTGAAGTGGTTGCGGCGATGCACACCATCAACGACCTGGAGCGGGTCGGCGACGAGGCCAAGAAGATCGCCTACAACGCCCGTGACCTCCAGGAATATCCGGGATGTACCGGTTTTCCCCTCGACCGGGTCGCGTCGATGGGCGCAACGGTGCGCGAGATGCTCCAGCAGGCGCTCGATGCCTTCGTGCGTCATGACGCCGGGGCACTGGCGCTGTTGCGGGCGCGCGATCGCACCGTCGATGCCTTGCGCACCTCGCTGATCCGCGAACTGCTCGAGGCGATGGCTCAGGATCCAGCCTCGATACCGGCGGCCCAGGAAATGATCTTCATCGTCCAGTCGCTCGAGAGGATCGGCGATCACGCCGAGAACATCGCAGAGTACGTGGTCAACGTCGTCGAGGGCATCGACCGGCGGCACGCTTCCGCCCAGGAGGAGTCGTGAGCGCGGGCGCAGGGGCGCGTTGAAGTGCCCAGCCACATCCTGATCGTCGAGGACGAGCCGGACATCCGCCGGATGATCGGCGTGAATCTGCGCCATCACGGCTATCGCGTCACCGACGCGGGCGATGCTGCGTCGGCGCGGGTGGCCGTCGCCACCGAAGTTCCGGACCTGATCGTGCTCGACTGGATGCTGCCCGACGTCAACGGCCTGGCGTTTGCCCGCGAATTGCGCTCACGCGACTACACCCGCGACACCCCGATTCTCTTTCTCACCGCGCGCGCGCAGGAGCAGGACAAACTCGCGGGTTTCGAAGCCGGCGCCGATGACTACGTCACCAAGCCGTTCTCGCCGCGCGAACTGCTCGCCCGGATCAGCGCTCTGCTGCGCCGCACGAGCAAGGTCAGCGAGGAGGACACGCTCCAGTTCGGCGGCGTCCGACTGGAGCCGGAGAGCCTGCGCGCATCTGCCGGAGGACAGCAACTGGAGCTCAGCCCCACCGAGTTCCGCTTGCTGCACTGTTTCATGCGCAACCCCCAGCGCATCCTCTCCCGCGCC
>JAHEMI010000167.1 GCA_024643785.1 Burkholderiaceae bacterium | reverse complement strand
GACCACCGAGGCGCGCAGGGTGTTGTCGGGGTTGAGGTACCCGCGCCTCACGCCTTCGTTGATCGCGTCGTCGAGCGAGCCGTCGAGACCCTCGAAGCGAACGTCCATGCCGACCTTGAGGAATACGTTGACGATCCCGGTGTCCTGGCAGATGGGCCGCTTGCCCTCGGCGCACATGCGCGAATTGGCGAGGATCTGGGCGATCGCGTCGCGCGCTGCCGGGCTTTGCTCGGCCTCATAGGCGCGCGCCAGATGCTGGATGAAATCGAGTGGATGGTAGTAGCTGATGAACTGCAGCGCTGCCGCGACCGATTCGACCAGGTCGTCCCGCTTGATGATGGTCATTCCCACGCTCCTTCTGGGTTAGGTGACGATGCCCCTCTAAACCGAATATTATGGCGCTTCCGCAGGTCCCGCGTAATTTGCTCGGGCGGGCGGCTCGGGGCATGGCCTGGCACAGGCGGGCATGTTCCAATAAATAAGAACCTGTGACGGTCGACAAAAATGGAGGAGAGAGCATGTCCGCTGGGATCGAGTCAGTACTGCGCGAGTCTCGGGAATTTCCACCGAGCGATGCGTTTCGCAAGCAGGCCAACGTTTCTGGCATGCAGGCCTACCAGGAATTGCGCGCCGCCGCCGAGCGCGATCACGCCGGTTTCTGGGCGAATCTGGCGCGGGATAACATCCTGTGGCACAAACCTTTCACCCGTTCGCTCGACGAGAGCAACGCGCCGTTCTACAAGTGGTTTGAAGACGGTGAGCTGAACGTCTCCTACAACTGCCTCGATCGCCACCTCGGCACGCCGGTCGAGCACAAGACCGCGATCATCTTCGAAGCCGACGATGGTACGGTCACCAAGGTCACCTATCGCGAGCTCTACCACCGGGTCTGCCGCTTCGCCAATGCGCTCAAGGCGCGCGGACACGAGAAGGGCGAGCGCGCCATCATCTACCTGCCGATGTCGATCGAGGCCGTGGTCGCGATGCAAGCCTGCGCGCGGCTGGGAATCACCCATTCGGTAGTGTTCGGCGGCTTCTCGGCCAAGTCGCTGCAGGAACGCATCGTCGACGCTGGTGCGACCATGGTCATCACGGCTGACGAGCAGATGCGGGGCGGCAAGGCGCTGGCGCTCAAGCCGGCGGTCGACGACGCGATCGCCATGGGCGGCTGCGAAGCGATCCGCGACGTGGTCGTCTACAAGCGCACTGGCGGCGAGGTCAACTGGTATCCGGAGCGCGATGTCTGGATGCACGAGATCGAGGCTGGCCAGAGCGACGTCTGCGAACCGGTTTGGGTAGGCGCGGAACACCCGCTGTTCATCCTCTACACCTCTGGTTCGACCGGCAAACCCAAGGGGGTCCAGCATTCGACCGGTGGCTACCTGCTGCACGCCATCATGACCATGAAGTGGACCTTCGACCTCAAGCCCGACGACGTGTTCTGGTGCACGGCCGACGTCGGCTGGGTGACCGGCCACACCTACGTCACCTACGGGCCGCTGGCCACCGGCGCCACCGAGGTCGTGTTCGAAGGCGTGCCGCTGTATCCGCACCCCGGACGCTTCTGGTCGATGATCGCCCGCCACAAGGTCTCGATCTTCTACACCGCGCCGACCGCGATTCGCACGCTCATCAAGGTTGCTTCCGGCTCGCCCGATCATGCCCCGGCACGCTACGACCTGACGTCGCTGCGGCTGCTCGGCACGGTCGGCGAACCGATCAATCCCGAGGCCTGGATGTGGTACCACGAGCAGGTTGGCGGCGAGCGCTGCCCGATCGTCGATACCTGGTGGCAAACCGAGACTGGCGGGCACATGATTACCCCGCTGCCGGGCGTCCATACGCTGCGGCCGGGTTCGTGCTCGATGCCGCTGCCCGGCATCGACGCTGCGATCGTCGACGAGGCCGGAGCCGAAGTCGAACGCGGCAAGGGCGGTTTCCTGGTGGTGCGCAAGCCCTGGCCGGCGATGATCCGCACCATCTGGGGCGACCCGGAACGGTTCCGCACCAACTACTACCCGGTGGACTTCCAGGGGCGCTACTACCTGGCCGGCGACGGCGCGCAGTGCGACGTCGACGGCAATTTCTGGATCATGGGCCGGATCGACGACGTGCTGAACGTCTCCGGCCACCGCCTCGGCACGATGGAGATCGAATCGGCGCTGGTGGCCAACCCGCTGGTGGCCGAAGCAGCGGTGGTGGGTCGTCCCGACGAGATGAGCGGCGAGGCGGTGGTGGCCTTCGTGGTGCTCAAGCAGGCGCGCCCCCACGACGACGATGCCAAGCGCATCGCGCTCGAGCTGCGCAACTGGGTCGCCAAGGAGATCGGGCCGATCGCCAAGCCCAAGGAGATCCGTTTCGGCGAGAACCTGCCCAAGACCCGCTCCGGCAAGATCATGCGCCGGCTGCTGCGCACGCTCGCGAAGGGCGAGGAGATCACCCAGGACGTCTCGACGCTGGAGAACCCCGCGATTCTTGACCAGCTCAAGTCGGCGCTCTGAGCGGTTCAAGGTCATCCTGGCCTGGAGAGGAGCAACGTCCCCGCTTCAGGTCAGGGACTGCGCCAGACTGATAGAATCGCGGGTTCCGGAGAGATGGATGAGTGGTTGAAGTCGCACGCCTGGAAAGCGTGTAAGGGTTAATAGCCCTTCGGGGGTTCGAATCCCCCTCTCTCCGCCAGTTACCAAGCAAACAAGCGCCTCTCGGGGCGCTTTTTGTTGGCACTTGCAGTTGCGCGAATTATCGCCGCGGCGTTCAGAGTTGATACTTGACGCTCAATTGCTTTTGCAGCCGGCGCGCGATCCGGAATGACTGCTTGAGAATTTGCCGATCCATTTCGTTGAGTTGCTCCGGATCGATGCGATTCGCCGTGGCCTC
>JAHEMI010000166.1 GCA_024643785.1 Burkholderiaceae bacterium | reverse complement strand
GTGCGGGTTAGGCGTCGCGCCGAAAATACTACTCGTCGTTGCCCGAGGATTCAGCGCCGGAGCGCTGGAGCTTGCGCCTCAGGACCGTGCTGGCAGGCATGATGCTCGAGGTCCCCGGCGTAAGCGCGGCTGGACCCTGCCCTGGTGTAGCCGCTGGCAGGCCTCGCACCGACACGCTCGGAACTGGCGCCGGCGCGGTCACGGCCGCGGGCTGCGCCGCCACGGCGGGGGGTTGTGCCACTACGGCCGAGGGTTGCGCCGCCACAGCGGGACTAACGGTCGGGGCCGGAGCCGCTGTTCCGGCAGGCGCGGTAGCATCTGCTCCAGCCGGGTCGGCGCCCCTGGTAAGCACTTCCAGATCGGGGCCAGCGGGTGCCGCCAGGCGTAACTCGACGCCATTGCGCTCGAGAACCACTTCCCTGGCACTCACGGAAGTCAACTTCAAGCCCGGTTCGACTTCTTCTCCGACCCCGACGAAACGGGATGGTTTGCCGTCGATCGCGAGAATGGCAGAGCCGTTGCGGGTGCTGGCGACGATGCCAATAACGGTGATATTGGATGCCGCGGAATTGGGCGCGCTGGCAGCGATACCGGCAATCTGGCCGAAAAGGCGCTGTGCCGGACCCAGATCGCTAGGTGCGCCGCGGTCAATCAGCGAGTCTGCCGGCGCGATGGCGATGCGCGGGGCCGACAGGATCATCGCCCAGTAGGCAATTACCCCGCACAACATGGCGGCGCTCAGGAAGGACGCAACCAGCGAGGTCCAGCGGCTGCGATCAAACACTCTGGTGATTGGCATCGTTGGTGCGTTTCTCGGCTTCAGGACGACTGCTATCATAGCCCGTTCTGAAGAATTATTCGGGGGAGTCGATGAAGGTGCATGGATCGGCCGTTCAGCGTGGGTTCACGTTGATCGAAATTATGGTCGTCATCGTGATCCTCGGAGTGCTGGCCGCACTCATCGTGCCCCGGATCATGAGCAAGCCCGATGAGGCCCGGGCAACCGCGGCCCGGTTTGACATCGCCAACATCATGCAGGCGCTCGACACCTACCGGCTCGACAATCTGCGCTATCCGAGCGCGGAGCAGGGGTTGCAGGCCCTGGTGACGATGCCCACCATGGCGCCCGAACCCGCCAACTGGAAGCAGTATCTGAAGGCGACCCCGATGGATCCCTGGGGCCACGCTTACCAATATCTCAATCCGGGACTGAAGGGCGAGATCGACGTCTTCAGTTTTGGCGCGGACGGACGACCCGGTGGCGAGGGGGTCGATGCCGACATTGGGTCCTGGCAACTCAACCGCTGAGCACCATGCCGCGGCGCCACGCCGGCTTTACCCTGATCGAACTGATGGTCGTGCTGGTGATCATCGGGGTGATGCTGGGCGCGGTTGGGCTTTCGATCCGCAGCGCCGACCGCAGCCTGATGTTCGAGGCCGAGCGTCTGGCGCAACTGCTTTCACTGGCGCGGGAGGAAGCGCAGGTGCGCGGCGCCCCGATCAGGCTCGACTCTGACGGACAAAGTTTCCGCTTCATGATCCGCCGCGATCGCCAGTGGCAGCCGATTCTCGATGACCGGGACTTGCGCGAGCGCAGCTGGGAAGCTCCGACCACCTTGCGGATCGATCGCCCCGACGGGCAGGAAACCATCGAATTCGGGCGCGAGCAGGTCGACGCCCCCTTTGTGTTGCACCTGAGCCGGGACGGGACTTCAGCGGCCATCGCCGCCAACGGTCTGGGTTCCTTCGTACTCCAGTGAACCGCGGCTTCACACTGATCGAGGTACTGGTCGCCCTGACGATCGCTTCGGTGGCGCTTATGGCCGCCACGCGGGCCACCAACTCGCTGCAGCACAGCGGATCCGAGTTGCGCCAGCGAACCCTCGCGCAATGGAGTGCCGAGAACCGGCTGGCCCAGATCAGGGTGCAGGGCGAATATCCCAACGTCGGGCAGCGGGACTTCGATTGTGCCCAGGGGCGGACCGCGCTGCGCTGTCACGAAGAGGTCTTCGCGACGCCCAATTTCGCCTTCCGGCGCGTCGAGCTGAGTGTCTTCGGAGCCGACGAACATCGGCTGGCCCGCCTGGTCGGTTTTGCGACCTACCTTCCCTGAGACGCCCGTGACCAGGACCACGCAGCGACGGCGCCACACCGGGTTCACGCTCCTGGAGCTGCTGGTCGCGATCGCGCTGATGGCGATCCTGGCGGTGCTGTCGTGGCGCGGCCTGGATTCGGTGCTGCGCAGCCGCACCAACATCACGGCGGCATCGACCGAGTTGAATTCGCTGGTGGTGGCCTTTTCGCAGATGGACGAGGATCTCCGCCGCACCTGGCCGGTACGGCTGCTTGGAGTCGGGCAGCGGGCGATCGGTTTCCAGCGCGAGGGCGGTGACGACAGCTTCGCCCTGGTGCTGTTGCGTGAGGCCGGCCCGGTGCCGGGGCTGCAGCGGGTTACCTACCGGGTCAGGAAAGGGGTGCTCGAGCGCGGTTTTGCCGCGTGGAACCCGGAGATGATGTCGGGAATCGCCAGTGCCTTTGGCGACGACTTCACCTGGCAGCCGATTCTGGAGCGGGTCGAGGCGGTCGAGTACCGGGCCTGGGTTCCGTCCCGAGGATGGGTCGCGGGTACCGGCGATGTCGGCGGCAAGGACCCCGTGAGCGGGCTCGAAGTCACGGTCCAGCACGGTGGTGAGCGGCTGGTGCGGGTTTTCGCGGTCAAGGACTGAGATGGTACTGCGCCACCTAAATCTGCAGCGCGCCTCGGCCAGGGGTGTGGCCATAGTCAGCGTATTGCTGGTGGTGGCGCTCGCTACGATTATCGTCAGCGCACTGTTCTTTCGCGAACAGATAGCGGTGCGTTCGGTTGAAAATCGTCTGCTGCTTTCCCAG
>JAHEMI010000011.1 GCA_024643785.1 Burkholderiaceae bacterium | reverse complement strand
CGATCAACATCGTCATGTGCTCCTTGGCGAGCTGCCTCATTACGAGATTGACCTCGTCCACCAGTTCGGGATCCAGCGCCGAGGTGGCTTCGTCAAACAACATCACTTTGGGCTCCATGGCGAGCGCCCGGGCAATCGCAACGCGCTGTTTTTGTCCGCCCGAGAGTTTGGAGGGATAGGCGTCGATCTTTTCGGCCAGGCCCACCTTGGTCAACAGCGCCAGCGCCAGCGCACGCGCCTCTTCCTTGCCCAGCCCCTTGAGCACTGTGGGCGCCAGCACGATGTTCTCCAGCACATTCAGATGGGGAAACAGGTTGAAGTGCTGGAAAACCATGCCCATTTGTTGGCGTACCTGGTTTATGTGGTGCTCGAAGCGACGACTGCTGAGCGGCTGGTTCACCTGCAAGCCGTCCAGCCAGATCTCGCCACTGTCCAGGCTTTCCAGGTGGTTGATGGCCCGCAACAAGGTGCTCTTGCCCGAACCGCTGGGGCCGATGATGGCGACGATTTGTCCGCGCGCCACCGACAGGTCGATGCCCTTGAGGACCGCGTTAGTCCCGAAGGACTTGCGCGCCGCACGCACTTCAATC
Organism: Burkholderiaceae bacterium; assembly: GCA_024643785.1. Classification (GTDB taxonomy): domain Bacteria; phylum Pseudomonadota; class Gammaproteobacteria; order Burkholderiales; family Burkholderiaceae_E; genus JAGXFR01. The sequence continues at coordinate 41,223 of JAHEMI010000011.1, read as the reverse complement.
ATGGGGAGAGGTTGGCTCATCTTGTTAACTCGATTCTTTTTTCCATCCGATGCAGGACCACCTCGAGGACGATGTTCAGCAAGTAGTAGATAAGTCCCGCGATGAGGTAGAACTCGAACGGGCGGTAAGTCTCGCTGATTGCCAGTTGCGTGGCATAGACCAGCACATTGATCCCGATCATGGACACGATGGCCGATTCCTTCAGCAGGGCAATCATGTTGCTGCCAATCGTCGGCAGGGTCGAGTCAATGACCTGCGGCACCACTATGTAGCGCAAGGTCTGCCACCGCCCCAGACCAAGGGTGCGGCCGGCCTCGGTCTGGCCATGGTCGACGGCGGCCAGCCCGGCACGAAACACATCCGCGTTGTAGACAGCGAAGTGCAAGCCCAGGCCGATCACACCGGCACCAAACGCCGGGATGTCCAGGCCCACCTGAACGAGGCCAAAATAGATCACAAACAGCTGCAGCAACAGTGGCGTTCCCATGAACAACCACATGAAGAAACGCACCGGGTATTGAATGAGTCTGGGCAGATAAAGCAGCGTCACCGCAAACAACAGCCCCGCCGCCAGGCTCAACAAGGCTGCCTCAAGCGAGATCGCAACGGTCAGCCATGTACCCCGCAACAAGAGCGCATAGTAGGGCGCCACGATACTGAAATCCAGACCTTCCATCTAGCTACCGTTATTCGATGGCATAGCGCTTGTCCAGCAGATCGACCACGCGCGCCACGCCGTAAACCATCACCATGTAGAACACGGCGCAGACGGCGAAGACTTCAAACGCGCGGTAAGTCGAGCCGATGAAGCGCTGCGCGGTAAAGGTCAGCTCCACCACCGAAATGGTGGATACCAGAGCCGTGCCCTTGAGCAGGGCCACGGCGTTGACGCCCAGAGGGCGAATCATCATCCGGGCGGCCTGTGGCACGATTACGCGGCGCATGGTCTGGCCGCGGCTGAGGCCCAGGGTGCGCGCTGCTTCCGCCTGCCCCCGATCCACCGACAGCAGGGAGCCACGAATGGCCTCCGCCATGTAGGCCGCAATGTTCAGCCCCAGGCCAATCACGCCAGCAGTCATCGGCTCCAGGTAGATACCCACCTGCGGCCCGCCAAAGTAGAGCAGGAATAGCTGAATCAGGGCGGGGGTGCCCCGCATCAGGCTGACATACGACGCCCCGATCCAGCGCAGGAGACGGTACGGTGACAAGCGCAAACTTGTCACCAGCACCGCCATGACCAGACCCAGGACGACCGAGAACGACGCGACCTTGGCAGTCACCACCGCCGCCTCGGCAAAGGCGGGCAGGATGCGCTCCATGAAGGAAATGTCGATCATCGGCTCGCCCGTGCAGTGAAACTGCTAATCCCGCTGCACCAGATTCAGCGAATGTCCCGCCCGATCCATTTCACCGAAATCTTTTCGTAGGTGCCATCGGCCATCATGTCATCCAGCGCCTTCTGCATGGCGGCCTTGAGTTCCGGGTTGTTCTTGCGGATGGCAATGCCGATCGCCACGCTGCCGCCTTCGATATTTGGCGTATCGAGCTTGGCAATCTTTTCGCCGGAGTTCTTGATCGCGATCATGACCGGAATGTTGTCCGCCACGATGGCCTGGACACGCCCGCTCTTGAGCTCGAGGAACAACTCGGGCAGACCCTTGTATGTGCGAATCGTCCACCCCGCCTGGGTGCGGGCCCATTTTTCGTGGGTCTCGCCCAGGGTTACGCCCACGGTCTTGCCCTTGATGCCGGCGAGGTCCTTGATGTTGGAACCTTCAGCGACAAACACCGCGCGCCCGGCGTGGTAGTAGGGGCCGACGAAGTCCACCGCCTTCTCGCGTGCCGGCGTGATGGTCATGCTGCCGACAATCGCCTCAAATTTCTTCGCGAGCAAGCCGGCAATGATACCGTCCCAAGCGGTGCTGACAATGACGCTCTTGACGCCCAGCCGCTTTGCGATCTCACCGCCAATGTCGGCATCAAAGCCCACCACCTGGTTTTTTTCGTCGACGAAGCTGAACGGCGGATACGCCCCGGTCATCGCGATCTTCAACTCGCCACTTGCCTTGATCCCTGCCAGATCATCGGCAGAAGCCACGCCAGGGGCCAGGAATGCAGAGAACGCAAATCCGGCGGTCAGCGCTAAGGTCGTTAGTTTCTTCATGACGTTGTCTCCTTTGAGGGTTTAACTACTCAGTGGCTCATCCTGAATCAGCGCCAACGTGACACGAAACTGTTCAGGCGATTTCGCAGAGATTCAACTAGATCGATCCAACGCAATCCTCTCTTGCTGAAATTGGTTCAATTGATGGCCTGGCGCGCATCCTGGAATGGCGCAGCGGTAATTTCGCGCAACTGCGCCAGGCTTAACTCCCCAAGCATTTGGCGCAGGCTCAACCCCTGGGCGCCGATATCGAAGACTGCCTGCTCCGTGATGATGGTTGCCACGCAGCGTCGCGCTGTCAGCGGCAGGGTGCAGCGCTCAACGATTCGGGGGTTGCCATCCTTGTCGGTGTGCTGCATCGTGACGATCACGCGCTTGGCCTTTTGCGCCAGTTCTATGCCGCCACCGGCGCCAGCTGCAAACTTCCCGGGAATCAGCCAATTGGCCAGGTCACCATTCTGCGAGACCTCCAGAGCCCCAAGAAACGTGATGTCCAGCAGCCCCCGGCGGATGATGCCAAATGAGGTGGCGCTATCGACGATCGCACCGCCAGGCGCGATCGTTATGTAGCCGCCGCCGGCATCGATCAAATCGGCGTCGATGGTTTTGGCGCTGGCCATCGCACCGACCCCGACGATGCCGTTCTCCGAATGCAGCCAGACCTTAGTTCCCGGAGCCAGGTAGCCAGGAATCAGGCTTGGCAAACCGATACCGAGATTGATCAGTTGTCCGTCGCGCAGCTCGGCAGCAGCCCGTTGCGCGATCACCCGCCGCGGGTCAGCGCTGGATGGCTTCATATTCATGGGAAGCTTCTCTCTGGACCTGGACGAGACGATGAACAAAGATGCCAGCGGTATGGATGTCGTTGGGGGACAGTGCAGTGGGTAGCATCTCGTAGATTTCGGCAACCACGCAGTCCGCGGCCATTGCCATCAAGGTCGTGAAGTTCAACGCCGCGCCGTGATGTCGCAGGTTGCCCTGACTATCGGCAACGTGCCCGGTAATTAGTGCGAAGTCGGCCTTCAACGCTGGCTCGACAAACAGCCGCTGTCCCCGGTACTCGACAACGGCGCGGTCCTGGCACAACTCGGCCGGCAACTCGATGTCCGTCAGGAAGGCCGGCAGTCCCACGCCGGCGCAGCGGATGCGCTCGGCAAAGAGGCCCTGGGAGGCAAATTCGATCTCCAGCGTCCTCGCGTTGAAGGCTTTTTGCACGGCGCCGCTCAGACCTACGTGGGTAGTGATGAGCTTGCGGACGGCTCCCGCCTGAACCAGGCGGGAAACGCCATAGCCATCCTGGTTGGCGTCGTTCTTGATGATGACCAAGTCTCGCTTGCCCTGGCGAATCAGTTCATCAATCAGCGAAAACGGCGTGCCCGGCGACCCGAAACCGCCGACCATGATGGTGCTGCCGTCGGGCACTGCAGCGATCGCTTCGGCGAGCGAGCGAAGCTTGCTCATGAGGCTACCAACCGTTGCGCGAACGCCGTCAGCGTTTGATCCAGCAGTTCGACAATCTCGTCGCACTGTGACTTGGTGGTAATCAGCGGCGGCGATATCAAGGTATGGTCGCCCAGCTCACCCATCAGCGAGCGCCGCGGGTAAATGATCAGCCCGCGTTCGTGGGCGAGCCGGGTGATTGTGTCACTGACGTTATGGGCCAGCGGGAAAGGCGTCTTGTGCTTACGCTCGGCTACGTACTCGAGCGCCAGCAGATAGCCCCTGCCGCGCACATCGCCAATGAACTCATGGCGTTGCTGCAAGTCACCCAGACGTTCGCGCAGGTAGGCGCCGTTGTGTGCCACGCGACTGACGAGTTCCTCGTCTTCAACCGCCTGGATGACCGCCAGTGCGGTGGCGCTGGCCAGTGGATTTCCGGCATATGTGTAGCCGTGTTGAAAGCCGCCGCCGGCAAGAATGGGATCAGTGAACTGCGCACGGGTCAGAGTGGCCGAAACCGGGTAATAACCGGCGCCCAAACCCTTGGCCAGGCAGATGATGTCCGCCTGCACGTCCCAGTGCTCGTAGCCAAACCACGTCCCCGTGCGCCCAATTCCAGTCATGACCTCGTCGAGTATCAGCAAGATGCCGTAGCGCTGGCAGATTGCCTGAATGCGGGGGAAATAAGCGTCGTGAGGTACCTCGGCGCCGGTACTGGCGCCACCGACAGGCTCGGCGATGAAGCCGGCGACGTTCTCCGCTCCGACGGCCAGAATCGCCGCCTCCAGTTCATCCGCACAAGCCAGGGCGTGGCCTTCGGCACTCATGCCCGCGGGTACGCGGTACTGAGTGGGCGAAGCAATCTTTGGGTAATGCTGAAACATCGGCTCGAAGGGCGCCGTCAGTGGGGTGTAGCTGGTCATGGCCAGCGCACCCATGGTCGAGCCGTGGTACGCGGGTTTGCGACTGATGAAGATGCTTCGTTGCGGTTGGCCGCTGCAAAACCAGTATTGACGAGCGATCTTGAGCGCCGACTCCACCGCTTCCGAACCGCCGGAGGAGAAGAACACCCGGTCAAAGCGTTTGCCGGTCAGCGCGACCAGACGTTCGGCAAGATCAAGCGCCGGCTGGTTTTCAAACTGCGTCCGGTAAGCAAACGCGACCTTGCCCAACTGTCGCTGCATCGCCTTGGTAACGGCAGGGTGGGCGTGCCCGAGGTGGGAGACTATCGCCCCGGACGAGGCGTCGATATAACGCTTCCCGCTGCGGTCCCACGCATAGATGCCCTCAGCGCGATCGATGACCGGAAGTTGAACCGCTGACTGATAGAACAGGTAATCGGACACGGGGGCATCCTGAAATCGTTAAGTTCTTCTTGTCTTGCCGGACCCTTTGGACGCGGGAATCAAACCAGCGCACCCTATCAAATTTGATCATCACACCATGATGAATAATCTAAGTGTAATAATCGCAATATATGTGCTTAATTCAGTATCTCATCGGGAAAATTTCTTTGTCAACGTAGAACAAATATTCATCACTTGAACTGGACGATGATTCACTATGCGGACCGACTTCAGCCTGCGCGACCTGGAAATTTTTCACGCGATCGTGATCACCGGCTCCACCCGTCAGGCGGCCGTTCAGCTGGACCTGACCCAGTCCGCGGTCAGCCACGCACTGGCGCGCCTGGAAGGCACGCTCAAGATCCGCCTCTTCACCCGCGGCAAGCAGCGCCTGCAGATCACGGCTGCCGGCCTCTACATGTTCGATGAAGCGGCGCAATTCATGGCGAATCTGACCCGCATTGAGGAAAATATCTACGCCTTGCAGGGTAACGGGGTGGCTTCCCTGAAGATTGGCTGCGCCCCGGGACTGGGCTGCCGTTTCGGACCGCAGGCAGTACACCGTTACTTGCAGAATCATCCCGGCGTCGCGGTCTCACTGGACGTGGCAGCCAGCAGCACGATGATTGCCGACGTCGAGGCCGGGCACCTCGATCTGGCGCTCGTTTCCTATGAAATGCATGAGCCCAACCTTCACTTCAAGCAGTTCGTAGCAGCCAAGATGCGGGTGCTACTCCTGCGCAGCAGTGCCTTGGCCAAGCGCAAGGAACTGAACCTCGAGGACCTGGTCGGCGAGACCTTGATTCGCCCAATCCAGTCTGATCATCTGATCTACGAGGACAAGAGCTTGCGTCGCTTGCACCAGCACGAGTTGCGCTCCAGCCTGTCATCGATCGGCGCGATGATCGAGTTGAGCGGCGGCGTGAGCCTGGTCAATGCCATCACGGCGGCAGATATCTGCGAAAACACCAAGTTGACGAGCCGTAGCGTTGCCGTCGAGCAATGGTTCAATTTCTTCCTCGTTTACAAACACGAGTTGCGAACCAATCGTCTGATCGATGATTTCATCCAGGCCCTGCGACTGGTGGTCAAGGACATGCAGCAACGGGAAGATTGCCGCGAATCGCTCAAGTTGCAGGAACAGGGCGAAAGTTCGCCTGTCGACTGACCCGGACTCAGTTCCCGGAACGGCCTTTGGCAAAGCCACCGAAGAAGGCTTCAGCGTTGGCTTCGAGACTCTCCAGATCATAGCCGCCTTCCTGAACAATCAGGGTCGGCAGGCCCAAGCCCCCCACGTAGCCCCCGAGACGGGCGAAACCCTCCCTGGTAACGGCAACTTGGGACTGAGGGTCATCGACGTAGATGTCGAACCCCAGGGATAGCACCAATGCGTCAGGCTGGAATCCCGCCAGTGCCTCGTCGGCGCGCTCCAGGCGCTCGAAGAAAACCGTTTCCGGGGAGCCATGAGGCATGGGCAGGTTGATGTTGTAGCCGACACCTTCGCCGGCACCGTTCTCGTCCGCGTGCCCGGCCACGACCGGATAGAAATTGGTGGGGTCACCGTGGATCGACACGTACATGACGTCGCGGCGTGCGTAGAAGATCTCCTGTACGCCTTGGCCGTGGTGCATGTCGGTATCCAGAATGGCCACTTTCGGGAAACGCTGGCGCAGGACTTGCGCGGCAATCGCGGTGTTGTTGAGGTAACAGAATCCTCCGGCGGCTTCTTCACGCGCGTGATGGCCCGGCGGCCGGCAGAGCGCATACGCCTGGCCCTGGCCATCGAGCAGATCCTGTGCTCCCGTCAACGCGCATTGCGCTGACCAATAGGCCGATTGCCAGGTGTGTTGTCCAATCGGACAACTGCCATCGGCCTGATATCGGGCGGCTTTGGCCAGGATGCCGCGAAGGGGGTTGTTTTCGCGAATGAAAACGTTTGACATGACCTCGTCGCCCCAATCGTCGGCGGTCCGTTTCCACTCGGCATGCGCCTCCTGGAGAAAGCGCAAATACGCCGGGCTGTGAACAGCCTCCAGTACGGCCATGCCAAAGTCGCGCGGTTGACGTACCTCGAAGCCCAGACGCCTTACGGCCTGCAGCAACCGTCGGCTGCGCTCGGGTACTTCCTGAGGCTCGCGCATCCTCCCGCGCGACAGGTAGGTGCGGGGATGGTGCAAATCCTGGATCGGGTGAAAGTAGGTCAGCATGGCCAGACTGTAGGCCAGGCATTTTCACCTAGTCAACCAATGTCATCTTTTGATCAAGTGAGTCTTTTCGCGCTATGACAGCTTGCCGTGGCACTGCTTGTATTTCTTGCCCGAACCGCAGGGACACGGGTCGTTGCGCCCGATCTTCTGGCCGGAGCGCTTGAACGGCTGCTGCGCCGGCTCGGCGTCCTTGGGTGGTGACTGCATCGCCAGCGCCAGCGCCTCGGGATCGTCGCCGGAAGCGGCGGCCGACTCGTCGAATTCGGCGTGGGTATAGCTGACGTTCGAATACGCCGGCGGCGGCGGGGCGGCAGGCGCCTCGACAGCCTCTTCCTCGGCCTGGATGCGCACGGTGGTCAGCACCCGGGTGACATCGGTGCGCACCCGCTGCTGCATCAGCGTGAAGAGCTCGAATGCTTCGCGCTTGTATTCCTGCTTGGGATTCTTCTGGGCGTAGCCGCGCAGGTGAATGCCCTGGCGCAGGTAGTCGAGCGAACTGAGGTTCTCGCGCCAGTGCTGGTCGAGCACCTGCAGGAATACCGAGCGCTCGAAACCGGCGAAGGCCTCGGCGCCGGCCAGTGCAACCTTGGCCGCATAGGACTCGTCGGCAGCCTTGGTGACGGCCGCGACGATGTCGTCGTCGGTGAGCTCGCTCTTCTCGTGCATCATCGTGCCCAGCGCCACCTCGAGCTGCCACTCGTCGCGCAGCACCGTTTCCAGCCCCGCCACGTCCCACTGTTCCTCGACGCTCTCGGCGGGCACGAACTGGCGCACCAGGTCGGTGAAGACACGTTCGCGCAGGTCGCCGATCCGGTCCGAGAAGTTCTCGGCGTCGAGCAGCGCGTTGCGGTCCGAATAGACCATCTTGCGCTGGTCGTTGGCGACGTCGTCGTACTCGAGCAGTTGCTTGCGGATGTCGAAGTTGCGGCCCTCGACCTTGCGCTGCGCGCTCTCGATCGAGCGCGTCACCATGCCGGCCTCGATCGCCTCGCCATCGGGCAGCTTGAGGCGGTCCATGATCGCCTTGAGCCGGTCGCCGGCGAAGATCTTCAGGAGCGGGTCTTCCATCGACAGATAGAAGCGCGACGATCCCGGGTCGCCCTGGCGGCCCGAGCGGCCGCGCAGCTGGTTGTCGATCCGGCGCGATTCATGGCGCTCGGTGCCGACGATGTGCAGGCCGCCGGCGGCCACCACCTGCTCGTGCAGCTTCTGCCATTGCTCCCTGATCGCCGCGACCTGGGCCTTGACCTGCTCCGGGGCCAGCGCTTCGTCGTTCTCGAGTGCCTCGATCTGCTTCGCGACGTTGCCGCCGAGCACGATGTCGGTGCCGCGGCCCGCCATGTTGGTGGCAATGGTGATCTGTTTGGGGCTGCCGGCCTCGGCGACGATCTGGGCCTCGCGGGCGTGCTGCTTGGCGTTCAGGACGTTGTGCGGGAGCTTCGCCTTGTCGAGCATCCCCGAGAGGAGCTCGGAATTCTCGATCGAGGTCGTGCCCACCAGCACCGGCTGGCCGCGCTCGTAGCAGTCGCGGATGTCGGTCAGGATCGCGCCATACTTCTCGCGTGCGGTCCGGAACACCTGGTCCTGGCGGTCGTTGCGGATCATCTTCCGGTGGGTCGGGATCACCACCGTTTCCAGGCCGTAGATCTCCTGGAATTCGTAGGCCTCGGTATCGGCCGTCCCGGTCATGCCCGCCAGCTTGCCGTACATGCGGAAGAAATTCTGGAAGGTGATCGAAGCCAGGGTCTGGTTCTCGGCCTGGATCGAAACGCCTTCCTTGGCTTCGACTGCCTGGTGCAGGCCCTCGGACCAGCGCCGGCCGATCATCATCCGCCCGGTGAACTCGTCGACGATCACGATCTCGCCGTTGTTGACCACGTAGTGCTGGTCACGCAGGTAGAGGCAGTGGGCGCGCAGCGCCGCCATCAGGTGATGGAACAGGAGGATGTTGGCCGAGTCGTAGAGGCTGGCACCGGGAGCGAGCATGCCGTTGTCGGTCAGCAGCTGTTCGGCCTTCTCGTGGCCGGCCTCGGAGAGATGGAGCTGGTTGCTCTTGCGATCGATCCAGTAGTCGCCCGGGGCGTCGGGTTCGCCGAGCTTGGGTTCGACCGTCATTTCGGTCAGCAACGCGGGAATCGCGTTCATCGCCCGGTACATCTCGGTGTGATCCTCGGCCTGTCCCGAGATGATCAGCGGGGTGCGGGCCTCGTCGATCAGGATCGAGTCGACCTCGTCGACGATGGCGTAGTTCAGGCCGCGCTGGCGCCGGTCGCCGGCCGAGTACTCCATGTTGTCGCGCAGGTAATCGAAGCCGAACTCGTTGTTGGTCCCGTAGGTGACGTCGGCCGCGTAGGCGATGCGCTTGTCCTCGGTCGACTGCTGGGAGAGGATCGTCCCGACCGTCAGGCCAAGGAAGCGGTAGACCTTGCCCATCCACTGGGCGTCACGGCTTGCCAGGTAGTCGTTGACGGTGACGACGTGGACGCCCTTGTTGGCGATGGCGTTGAGGTAGACCGCCAGCGTCGAGGTCAGCGTCTTGCCCTCGCCGGTGCGCATCTCCGCGATCTTGCCCCGGTGCAGCACGATCCCGCCGACGATCTGGACGTCGAAGTGGCGCATCTGCAGGCTGCGCACCGCCGCCTCGCGACAGACCGCGAAGGCCTCCGGCAGCAGGCTGTCGAGCGTCTCGCCATTGGCATGGCGCTCGCGGAACTCGACGGTCTTGGCCGCGAGCTCTTCGTCGGAGAGCTTGACGATCTCCGGCTCGAGCGCATTGACGCGTTCAACGGTCTTGCGGAAACTGCGCAGAAGGCGCTCGTTGCGGCTGCCGAAGAAGCGAGTGAGGAATTTCTGGATCATGGGGTGGCTGGAACCCCCCAGGCTCACGACGCTTGGCGGGCCCTCTTCTCAGTTGGGCAAACGTCGGATTTTACCACGCAGCACGAACCATCAGCGCCGTGGACCACGCGCCAGTGAGGCCCCGTGCGCCATGTCCCGCAGGTAGCGCATCGGGTCGCGGGGTCCGCCGTTGACCCGCACCTCGAAATGCAGGTGGGGGCCGGTTGAACGGCCGGTGGTGCCGACCTCGGCAATCTTCTCGCCCTGGCGCACGATGTCGCCGGGCTGGACGAAAATTCTGGTGGCATGGGCGTAGCGGGTGGTGACCCCGGCGCCGTGGTCGATGTCGACCACCAGCCCGTAGGCCGGGTTGCGCCCGGCGCTGGCAACGACGCCCGCCCCGGCCGCGAGGATCGGGGTGCCAGTCGGGGCATTGAAGTCCAGCCCCTCGTGCATGGCCGACTTGCCGGTGAAAGGATCGGTGCGCCAGCCGAACCCGGATCCCACCGACGGCTCGCGCAGCGGCTCGCTCGTCGGCACCAGCTTGTTGGCAACATTCTGGTAGAGCAGGTCGGACTCGAGCAGGCTCCATTGGTCGAGGCGCCGTTCGAGCAGGTTCGAAGTGCGCTCGATCTCCATGCCCAGTCCGCCGAGCGAGCGCTCGGGCACCGCCGGCAGGTATGGTCCGCCGCTGCCCGATGCCGCCGCCGCGGGCTCGGCCGGAGCGCTAGCCGGGGCTGCCGGCTGATCGCGGCGGCCGCGTGACAGCCAGGACTTGCGGGGCGTTGCTGCCTGAGGCGATACATCGGGGCTCTTCCAGCCCACGCTCTCCACCAGCCGGTCGCCCAGCGCATCGAGTCCCGCCAGCCGCGCCTGGATCTGGCCGAGCCGCACCGCCAGGGCGTCAATGTTCTGGCGCACGTAGTCGTCGCTGACACCGGCTGCCGGCGCCGCAACGGTGGCGCCGAGCCAGGAGCCGGCAAGGCTGGCGCGCAACTCATCGGCATTGCGCAGCGTCGCCCACGACAGCAGCCCGGAAGCCAGCAGCAAGCCCAGCAACAGCGCCATGCCGGCGAGCGCGAGCCGGCCGCGCGACAACGTGATGGTGCGCGCCTTGCTCAGCCGAGGATGGACCAGAATGATCTGCAAACCGCAAGCACTCCCGCTCTGCTATCGTTGCGCTGGCAGGAGCAAACCGTCACCAATGCAACCAAGTGTTCCCAAACAAGTCCTGGACTGGCTCAGCGCCGAGCCCGCCTATCGCAACGCGGCCGCGCAGATCGACACGCTGCTGCGCATCGAGGCCGCGCTCCGCAAGGCGGCACCGGAACTGGCACTGTCAGTGATCGCGATCCAGGGCGAAACCCTGATCGCGGCGACGAGATCGGCAGCCGCGGCAGCGAAGTGTCGCCAGCTCGAGCCGTCACTGCTGGCGGCGGTCCAGGAAGCTACGGCCAAGGTTAATCGAATCCGTTTCCGGCCGCAACGCACGAGCCGACCGGCGGCGCCGGTTGCTGCACCGCGTCAACCAATACCTGAGCGAACGCTGGCGGCGTTCGCCGAACTGGGGGCGGCGACCGGAGCCGGGCGGCGCTCGGCGACATCGTTGCAGCGCGCCATGGCACGACTGGTCAAGAGACAGCGGTCGGGACGCACTCGGCCAGGGTCGCCCCGCTAGGACAGCAAGCGCTCGGCGATCAGTCCGGCGAAGAACACCAGGCCCAGCAGGCAGGTGCCCAGCAGGGTGCGCAGCGCCAGGCGCAGGTAACGGCGCTCGCCGCTCGCGAGGTAGGCCACGCCGCACCACACCGCGACCACCAGGCCGAGCGCGAAGACGATGCGCAGGAAGATGATCATGGCGTCGCCCGGAACTGCCGGCTCATGCCGCGTTCCAGTCGCCGGCGAAGAGTCGCGGCGCGGTCTTGCGGTCGCCAAAGCTCACCAGCTCGTAGTTGGCAGGGTCGGCGAACAGGACCCGCAGGAGCGCATTGTTGAGCGCGTGGCCCGACTTGTGCCCGGTATAGGTCGCCAGCAGCGGGTGCCCGGCCAGGTAGAGGTCGCCGATCGCGTCGAGCATCTTGTGCTTGACGAATTCGTCGGTCGAACGCAGCCCCTCGGCGTTGAGAATCCGGTATTCGTCCATGACGATGGCGTTGCCCAGGCTGCCACCCTGCGCCAGCCCACTGGCCCGCAGGGCCTCGACATCCTGCACGAAACCGAAGGTGCGGGCGCGGGCGACGTCATTGATGAACGACGAGGTCGCGAAGTCGACCTCGACCTGCTGCTCGGTGGCGTCAATGGCGGGATGGGCGAACTCGATGGAGAAGCGGGCGCGGAAACCGAAGTGGGGCTCGAGCCGCGCCCACTTGTCGCCCTCGTGGACCTCGACCGCCTTGCGCACCGCAATGAAACGCTTGGGTTCACCCTGCTCGAGTACTCCGGCCGACTGGATCAGGAACACGAACGAGCCCGCCGAGCCGTCGAGAATCGGGATCTCGGGCGCGGTGACGTCGACGTAGACGTTGTCGATGCCCAGTCCCGCCAATGCCGCCATCAGGTGCTCGACCGTCGCGACCTGCGCACTCGGATCGTGCGCACCCTGTCCGGTGCTCAGCGTCGAGGCCATCCGGGTGTCGGTGACGCGATCAGCGCCAGCGCGGATCTCGACCGGCGGCTTGAGGTCAGTGCGACGGAACACCACCCCGGTGTCGGCCGGGGCGGGTCGCAGGGTCAGCTCGACGCGGCGCCCGGAATGCAGCCCCACGCCGGTGGTGCGCACCTGCGCCTTGATCGTGCGCTGTCGCAGCATCGCTCAGCGGTGTGCGGCGACGCCGCTCAGCCCAGCTGCGCCAGCATCGCGGCGGCACTGGAGACTTCGAACTTGCCCGGAACCTCGACATTGAGCTGCGCGACGACGCCGTCCTCGACGAGCATCGAGTAGCGCCGCGACCGCAATCCGTATCCCACCCGGGAAAGGTCGGCGTCCAGCCCGATGGCACGGGTGAACTCGAGGTTGCCGTCGCCCATCATCCGGATCTTGCCGTCGGTGTGCTGGTCCCGGCCCCAGGCGCCCATCACCCAGGCGTCGTTGACCGAGACGCACCAGATCTCGTCGACGCCGCGCGCGCGCAGGGCGTCGTACTCCTTGAGATAACCAGGTACGTGCTGCGCCGAGCAGGTCGGCGTGAAGGCGCCAGGCAGGCCGAAAATGACAATCTTGCGGCCCTTGACCAGGTCCGCCACCTTGAATGCGTTGGGGCCGATCGAACAGCCGCCCTCTTCGGTTTCGTGATATTCGAAAAGCGTGGCATCGGGCAGCCGCTCGCCCACTTTGATAGTCATTTCCTGCTCCTGATTACATGCGCTAAACCCCCATTTTAGGGCGCCCGGCAAAAACCCGCCGGACTGACCCGGGATGTCCCTGATCCTCAGTCGGCCTGCTTGCGCAGGAAGGCCGGGATATCGAAGCGCTCGACGCCGCTTTCCTCCAGGGCCTGGACCTGGGCGGCCGCCGAACCGCGCGGATTGCGCCACACCGCCGGCTGGTCGAAGCCCTCGTAGTTGGTGTTGGCCACCGCCGCGGCCGGCTCCTGCTGGACCGGGCCGCCGTCGGTGCCGGTGCGCAACCGGGTCTGCGGGACCAGCACCGGCTTGGCGCTGCGCTTGCCGATGCCAGTGGCGACGACGGTGACGCGCAGCGAGTCGCCCATCTCCTCGTCGAATACCGTGCCGTGGATGATGGTCGCGTCGTCGGCGCAGAAGGCCTTGATGGTGTTGATGACCTCGTTGGTCTCCTTCAGCTTGAGGCTGCGGGTGGCGGTGATGTTGACGATCACCCCGCGCGCGCCCGAGAGGTCGACGCCGTCGAGCAGCGGCGAGGCCACCGCCTGCTCGGCCGCGAGGCGGGCGCGATCGAGACCGGAGGCTTCGCCGATGCCCATCATCGCCTTGCCCTGCTCGCCCATCACGGTCTTGACGTCGGCGAAGTCGACGTTGACCAGGCCCGGCACGTTGATGATCTCGGCGATCCCGGCAACCGCGTTGTGCAGGACGTTGTCGGCGCGCTTGAAGGCGTCCTCGAGGCTCGCGTCCTCGTCCATCACCTCGAAGAGTTTCTGGTTGAGCACGATGATCAGCGAGTCGACCAGCCCGACCAGCTGCTCGATGCCCTCTTCGGCGATGCGCATCTTGCGCACGCCCTCGAATTCGAAGGGCTTGGTGACTACCCCGACGGTCAGGATGCCCAGTTCGCGGGCGATCTCCGCCACCACCGGGGTCGCGCCCGTGCCGGTGCCCTTGCCCATGCCGGCGGTCAGGAACACCATGTGCGCGCCCTCGAGTTCGGCGCGGATCGCGTCGCGCATCGCGTCGGCAGCGGCGCGGCCCATCTCGGGACGCGCCCCGGCCCCCAGGCCGCTGCCGCCGAGCTGCAGCACCTGCTCGGACATCGAGCGGCGCAGCGCCTGGCGGTCGGTATTCATCGCGATGAATTCGACCCCGACAACACCGCGGCTGATCATGTGGTTGACCGCGTTGCCGCCGGCTCCACCGACACCGATAACCTTGATGATGGCGCCTTCGACTTCATTTTCGATCAGTTCAAAACTCATTGTGTTGCCTCCTGAATGCTGGAAAGAGAGACGGGAGAAGCTGGGCTCTGGCGCTGCACCTCTCCCCTCGCCCCCTCCGTTGAAAACCGGCTATTGCGGTCATGCCGGATTAAAAATTTCCCAAGAACCATTCCTTGAACCTGCGTACGTTTTCCCTCAGTGACCCTGACTGCTCGGCAACCCTGCGGCCGCGCAGATGCTGGCTTCGCGCCTCCTCGAGCAGCCCGACCGCGGTGGCGTAGCGCGGCGAGCGCACCACGTCGGCCAGCGCGCCCGCGTAGCTGGGCAGGCCGATGCGCACCGGCTTGAGGAAGATGTCCTCGGCCAGTTCGACCGTGCCGGGCAGCAGCGCAGTCCCGCCGGTAAGCACCAGTCCCGACGAGATCAGGTCTTCGTAGCCCGATTCGCGGATCACCTGGTAGACGAGCGAGAAGAGCTCCTCGACCCGCGGCTCGATCACCGCCGCGAGCGCCTGGCGCGACATCATCCGCGGCCCGCGGTCGCCCAGGCCCGGGACTTCCAGCTTGTCCGAAGGGTCGGCGAGCGCCTGCTTGGCCATGCCGTAGCGCAGCTTGATCTCCTCGGCCTCGGCGGTCGGGGTGCGCAGTGCCATCGCGATGTCGCTGGTGATCTGGTCGCCGGCGATCGGGATCACGGCGGTATGGCGGATCGCGCCGCCGGTGAAGATCGCGATGTCGGTGGTGCCGCCGCCGACGTCGACCAGCGCCACGCCCAGTTCCTTCTCGTCCTCGGTGAGCACCGCGTTGCTCGAGGCGAGCGGCTGCAGCACCAGGTCCTGCACCTCGAGCCCGCAACGGCGCACGCACTTGACGATGTTCTGCGCCGCCGACACCGCGCCGGTGACGATGTGGACCTTGACCTCGAGACGCACCCCGCTCATGCCGATCGGCTCGCGGATGTCCTCCTGGCCGTCGACGATGAATTCCTGCGGCAACACGTGCAGCACCTGCTGGTCGGTGGGGATGTTGACCGCCTTGGCAGTCTCGATCACCCGCGCGACGTCGGCCTCGGTGACTTCCTTGTCCTTGATCGCGACCATGCCGCTCGAATTGAAGCTGCGGATGTGGCTGCCCGCGATCCCGGTGAACACCGTGCGGATCTTGCAGTCGGCCATCAGCTCGGCCTCCTCGAGGGCGCGCTGGATCGAGTTGACGGTACCCTCGATGTTGACGACCACGCCCTTCTTGAGGCCCCGCGACTCGCTCTGCCCGAGCCCGACGATCTCGAAGTGGCCGTTGCCGAGGATCTCGGCAAGGATCGCAACTACCTTCGAGGTGCCGATGTCGAGTCCGACGATCAGGTCCTTGCTATCTCGCGTCATTCGACGGTCCTGTTACTGGCTGGATTGACGGATGCGTCAGCCAGCGGCGCGGCATCGCCGAGCACGCTGAGCGAACGCAGTGCAAAACCATTGGGGTAGCGCAGATCGACCACCTCGGCGCGACGGTTGAGCTGGGCCTTGACCGCCGGGTAGGCGGCCACCCAGCGGCGAATCCGGTCGGCGAGCGCTAGGCCCTGCTCGCGCCCGATCATCAGGCGCGTGCCGTCGTCGAGCTGCGCCGACCAGGCATGGCGCGCCGACAGGTTGACCGCCACCGGCACCGCGCCCAGCGGCGCCAGCAGGTCGCGCAGTTCGGCGTAGCGGCGCACCACGGCACTCTCGGAGTCCTTGGGCCCGCCGAACTGCGGCAGCGCCCCGTCCTCCTCGGCCTCGTCGAGATTGGCGCTGAACAACTCGCCATAGGTATTGACCAGTCGACCATCCTCCCAGAGCGCCAGCGGCCGGTGCTCCTCGATCGCCACCACCAGGCGGTTGGGCCAGACCCGCCGGACCTGCGCCCGGCGCACCCAGGGCACGGTCTCGATCACCGCGCGAACCTCTTCGAGGTTGATCGAAAAGAAGCTGCCGTGGATGCGCTGGGCGATGGTCGCGCGCAGCAGCGACTCCGAACTCTGGCGCAGCTTGTGTCCCGCCACCGCCTCGACGCGCACCAGCCGCAGGTCGAAGACGTCGCGCCGGGCGGCCCAGGACACGACGGTGGCGAGCAGCGCCAGGACCACCGCCGCACTCAGCATGCGTGCGAGCGCATTGGCCAGGCGGGGGCTGTGCCACGGATTCATCGCGCCCCTCCGGGCAGCGGCCGGGCGTCGCGAATCTTGAGCGAGGCGTCGGCCAGCAACAGTTCGACCAGGTCGTCATAGTCGAGGCCGGCGGCGCGCGCCGACATCGGCACCAGCGAGTGGTCGGTCATGCCCGGCGCGGTGTTGACCTCGAGCAGCCACGGCCGGCCGGAGTCGTCGAGCATCACGTCGACGCGGCCCCAGCCGCTGCAGCCGATCGCGCGGTAGGCGGCCACCGACAACGACTGCAGGGTGGCAGTGAGCGCCGGCGGCAACGGCGCCGGGCAGAGGTAACGGGTGGCGTCGCCGAAATACTTGTTCTGGTAGTCGTAATTGCCCTCGGGTGCCCGGATCTCGATCACCGGCAGCGCCCGCGCGACCTTGCCGGCGCCAAGCACCGTGATGGTCAGTTCGCGGCCGGTGACGAAGGCCTCGGCCAGCACGACGTCGTCGTAGGCAGCGGCGAGTTCCCAGGCCGCGCTCAGTCCTGCCGCCGCGACGACCTTGGTGAAGCCCAGCGTCGAGCCCTCGCTGGCCGGCTTGACCGCGATCGGCAAGCCGAGTTCGGCGGCCACCTCGGCGGCGTCGAAGCCGGACTCGAGCAGCCGCCAGGCCGGGGTCGCCAAGCCGTTGGCGCGCCAGATCTCCTTGGTGCGGATCTTGTCGATTGCGGTCGCCGAGGCGAGCACCCCGGAGCCGGTGTAGGGGATGCGCAGCAGCTCGAGCGCGCCCTGGATGGTGCCGTCCTCGCCATAGCGACCATGCAGCACCAGGAACGCCGACGAGAACCCGCCGGTGGCGAGATCATTGAGGCTGCGCTCGGCGGGGTCGAAGGCCACCGAGTCGATGCCCTTGCGTTGCAGCGCGGCGAGCACCATCGCGCCCGAGCGCAGCGAGACTTCGCGCTCGGCCGACGTGCCGCCCATCAGCACCGCGACCCGCCCGTAGCTGGCCGGGTTGCCGGGAGCCGGCTTGAGGCTGATTGGCTCAGTCAATGTTCTCTCCCAGCAAGCGGGCCGGAACCCCACCCATTGATCCCGCGCCCATCGTGATCACGACGTCGCCGTCGCAGGCATTGGCCATGATTGCTTCGGGCAGCGCGTTGACGTCCTCGACAAAGATCGGTTCGAGCTTGCCGGTCAGGCGCAGCGCCCGCGCCAGCGCGCGGCCATCGGCGGCCACGATCGGCGCCTCGCCGGCCGGGTAGACCTCGGCGAGCAGCACCAGGTCGGCGCTGGCGAGCACGCGCACGAAGTCCTCGAAGAGATCGCGGGTGCGGGTGTAGCGATGGGGCTGGAACGCGAGCACGATGCGGCGCCCCGGAAACGCGCCGCGCGCCGCTGCCAGCGTCACTTCCATCTCGACCGGATGATGGCCGTAGTCGTCGATCAGGGTGAAGCTGCCCCCGAGCGGCAAGGCGATCTCACCGTGGCTGTGGAAGCGCCGGCCAACGCCGGTGAATTCGGCCAGGGCGGTGCGGATCGCTTCGTCGTCCACGCCCAGCTCGTCGGCCACCGCGATCGCCGCCAGCGCGTTGCGCACGTTGTGCAGGCCGGGGGCATTGAGCTCGATCGCCAGCGGGGCGCCGTCCTCGCGCTCCACGGTGAACCGCATCCTGGGGCCGTCGGCGCGGACGTCGACGGCGCGGAACTGCGCCCCGGCGTCGATGCCGTAGGTCAGCACCGGCTTGGAGATGAAGGGCATGATCTCGCGCACGTTGCGGTCGTCGCTGCACAGCACCGCGGCGCCGTAGAAGGGCAGGCGCTGGGTGAACTCGACGAAGGCCTGCTTGAGCCGGGCGAAATCGTGGCCGTAGGTCTCCATGTGATCGGCGTCGATGTTGGTGATCACCGCGATCATCGGCGTCAGGTTCAGGAACGACGCGTCCGATTCGTCGGCCTCGACCACGATGAAGTCGCCGGTCCCGAGGCGCGCGTTGGCGCCGGCGCTGTTGAGGCGGCCGCCGATCACGAAGGTCGGGTCGAGCCCGCCCTGCGCCAGCACCGAGGCCACCAGGCTGGTGGTGGTGGTCTTGCCGTGGGTGCCGGCGACGGCAATTCCCTGCTTGAGCTTCATCAGCTCGGCAAGCATCAGCGCCCGCGGCACCACCGGGATGCGGCTCGCCCGGGCCGCCATCACTTCGGGGTTGTCGCCGCGCACTGCCGTCGAACTGACCACGCAGTCCGCGCCCGCGACGTTGGCCGCGTCGTGGCCGCGCATCACCTTGGCGCCGAGTGCCGCCAGGCGCTGGGTCGCGGCGTTGGAGCTCATGTCCGAGCCGCTCACCCGGTAGCCGAGATTGAGCAGGACCTCGGCGATGCCGCTCATGCCCGAGCCGCCGATGCCGACGAAATGAACGTGTCTGACCTTGTGTTTCATGGCATGGGCACCTTCATCGATCCTTGGCGACTGCTTCGCAGGCGTCGGCAACACAGTCGGTGGCGTCGCGGCGCGCCAGCTTGCGGGCCGCCTCGGCCATCTGCAGCAGCTGGCCCCGCGTGCGCTCGCGCAGCAGCTCCGCGAGCCGCGCGGGGGTGAATTCGCGCTGGGCGACCAGCACCGCGGCGCCCGCGTCGGCGAGAAAGCGCGCGTTGCCGGTCTGGTGGTCGTCGACCGCGTGGGGGAACGGCACCAGTACGCTGGGCACTCCGACCACGGCGAGCTCGGCGACGGTCATGGCGCCCGCGCGGCACACCACCAGGTCGGCGGCGGCGTAGGCCTCGTCGATGTCATCGATGAATTCGAGCACCTCGGCCGCGACCCCGGCGCCATGGTAGCGAGCCTCGACCTGCTCCAGGTTGCCGCGCCCGCACTGGTGAACGACAGCGGGCCGCTCGGCCGGATCGATCATGGCGAGCGCCTGCGGGACGACTTCGTTGAGAACCGCTGCGCCCTGGCTGCCGCCGACGACCAGGATCCGGAGCCGCCCGCTGCGAGTCGCGAAGCGTTCCGCCGGCGGATCGATCTCGAGCACCGCGGTGCGCACCGGATTGCCGCAGTGCTGCGCGCCTGGCAGGACACCCGGGAAGGCGACCAGGTTGCGGTCGGCGATCCGGGCGAGTACCCGGTTGGTCAGGCCGGCGACCGAGTTCTGCTCGTGGATCACCAACGGCCGGCCGTTCAGCGCGGCCATCATTGCGCCCGGGAAGGCGACGTAACCGCCCATTCCCAGGACCACCGCGGGACGCTCCTGGCGCAGCACCCGCAGGCTCTGCCAGAACGCCCGTAGCAGGGTGAACGGCAACAGCGCCAGCGCCTTGAGTCCCTTGCCGCGCAGCCCGGAGAAGCGCACCCAGCGGATCGGGAAGCCGTGCGCCGGAACCAGCCGCGCCTCCATCGAATCGGGATTGCCGAGCCACACCACGTGCCAGCCGCGCCGTGCCAGCTCGGCGGCCACCGCCAGGCCGGGCAGGACGTGACCGCCGGTGCCGCCGGCCATGATCAGCGCAACGCGGCGCATGGTGGCGTCGGGTCCGGCGTTCATGCCGCACCCCGCATCAGCCGGCGGTTCTCGAAGTCGACCCGCGCGAGCAGCGCGATCCCGATGCAGTTGACCACCAGCCCGGTGCCGCCAAAGCTCATCAGCGGCAAGGTCAGCCCCTTGGTGGGCAGCAGCCCGAGGTTGACGCCGATATTGATGAAGGCCTGCAGCCCGATCCACAGCCCGACCCCCTTGGCCACCAGCCCGGAGTAGCTGCGCTCGAGCATGATGGCCTGGCGGCCGATCAGGAATGCGCGGCGCGTAATCCAGAAGAACGCTGCGATCACCACCAGCACTCCGACCAGGCCGAGCTCTTCGCCGATCACCGCCAGCAGGAAGTCGGTGTGGGCCTCGGGCAGGTAGTGGAGTTTCTCGACCGAGCCGCCGAGCCCGACGCCGGTGATCTGTCCGCGCCCGAGCGCGATCAACGCATGCGAGAGCTGGTAGCCCTTGCTGAGGGTGTTTTCCGGGGCGAACGGATTGAGGTAGGCGAAGATCCGGGCGCTGCGCCACGACGATGCCCAGATGATCGTGGCGAAGGTCCCCAGCGCGGTCACCACCAGTCCCGCGAACAGCCGGCCGTTGATGCCGCCGATGAACAGCACGCCCATGGCGATCGCGCTGATCACCACGAAGGCCCCGAGGTCGGGTTCGAGCAGCAACAGCATCCCGATCACCGAGACGGCGGCGCCCATCGGCAGGAAACCCTTGCGCACGAACTGCATGTAGTCCTGCTTGCGCACCGTGTAGTCGGCGACGTAGAGCACCGCGAAGAGCTTCATCAGCTCCGAGGGCTGGAGGTTGAACACGTAGAGCGACAGCCAGCGCCGCGCGCCCAGCACGGTCTTGCCGACGCCCGGGACCAGCACCAGCACCAGCAGCACGATGCCCAGCAGGAACAGCCACGGCGAAAGCAGCTGCCAGCGCCGCATCGGCACCGCGAAGAGCATCAGCCCGACGAGCACCGCCACCGCCATCGAGATGGCATGACGCACCAGGAAGTGGGTCGGCTGTAAGGCGGCGTAGCGGGGCGAATCGGGCAGCGCGATCGACGACGAGTAGACCATCACCAATCCCAGCAGCATCAGCGCAGCCACAACCCACAGCAACGGACCGTCGACCGCGGGGATCGGCACCTGCGCCACGCCCGGACGCGGGCCGCGCGGGATGCGCCGGCGCTCGATCCAGGGCAGCCGCAGGCTCAGCATGGCAGCTCCAGCGCGATGCCGCGGCGCTCGGCGAGAGTGCGTACCGCAGCCATGAAGACCTCACCGCGATGGCCGTAGTTGCGGAACATGTCGAAACTGGCGCAGGCTGGCGAGAGCAGCACCGCCTCGCCCGGGCGCGCCGCGGCGCTGGCGTACTCGAGGGCCGAGGCCAGCGAAGCGCATTCGATCAGCGCCACCCCGGTGGGTTCGAGCACGTCGCGCAACAGCGGCGCATCGCGGCCGATCAGCACCACCCCGGCGGCATTGCGGCGCACCGGTTCGACCAGGGGCGAGAAGTCCTGGCCCTTGCCGTCGCCGCCGGCGATCAGCCAGCAGCGCCGCCCCAGCCCCTCGATGCCGGCCACGGTGGCACTGACGTTGGTGCCCTTGCTGTCGTTGTAGTACTCGACCCCGTCGATGACCGCGACCAGCTGGCAGCGGTGGGGCTCGCCGGCGTAGGTGCGCAGTGCATGGAGCATGCGTGCCATCGGCACGCCGATGGCGCTGCACAGGCCCAATGCCGCGAGCGCGTTGGCGTGGTTGTGGGCGCCACGGATGCGCAGCGCGTCGGCCGGCATCAGCCGGTGCACCCGGACTTCCCCGGGCGCCGCAAAACGTCCCGGCAGCGGCTGCTCCTCGACAAGTGCCTGTGCCAGCCAGACCAGCGCGCCTTCGCGCACCGCGCCGAGGTCGCCGTCGGCGAGGGGCTCGTCGAGACCGAAAGTGATTCTCTCTGCCGGCCGCTGCGGTGCGCTCGCCGGGTCGGCGCGGTTGACCACGGCGATCGTGCCGGGAGCGTGAATGCGCTGCTTGGCCGCGAGGTACGACTCGAACGAGGCGTGCCAGTCGAGGTGGTCCTGGGCCACGTTGAGAATGGTCGCGACGTCGGGAACCAGGCTCTCGGAGAGCGCCAGCTGGAAGCTCGAGAGTTCCAGCACCCAGACCTCGGGCAGGTCATCTTCGGCCAGCGCCTCGCGCAGGCTGTCGAGCAGCGCCGGCGCGATGTTGCCCGCGGCCCGCGTCGCCAGCCCCGCTGCGCGGCACAGGTGCGCGGCCAGTGCCGTCACCGTGGTCTTGCCGTTGGTGCCGGTGATGGCGATCGTGGCTGGCTCGTAGCCGCGCTCGCGCAGCACGGCCAGCGCCTGCGCGAACAGCTCGAGTTCGCCCGCCACCGGCACTTCCCGGGCGCGGGCCAGGGCATGGAATTCTCCGCTCGCCCCCAGTTCCGCCGATATCCCCGGACTCCAGGCCACCAGATCGATGCCCTCGAGCCACTCCGGCCCGGGGTCGCCGCTGATGAACTCCACCCCCGGCAGGTGTGCCCTCAGCGCAGCGAGCTGCGGCGGCTCGGCGCGGGTGTCGGCGACGCGCACCAGCGCCCCCTGGTGCTCGGCCCAGCGGGCCATCGCCAGCCCGGACTCGCCCAGCCCGAACACCAGCACCGAGCGGCCGCGCAGCTCGAACAGCTCGAGCTGTCCGGCCGCGACCGGCGCGCGCCGGTCGCTCGCGCGGCGCGCGGCCGAGCGGCGGTCGGGGAGTGGTTGGGCGGGGTGGCGGCTTTTCATCTGATCTTGAGGGTGGAGAGGCCGACCAGCACCAGCATCATGGTGACGATCCAGAAACGCACCACGACCTGCGACTCCTTGACGCCACCGACCTCGAAGTGGTGGTGCAGCGGCGCCATCCGGAAGATCCGCTGGCCCTGGCCATAGCGCCAGCGGGTGTACTTGAAGTAGCCGACCTGCAACATCACCGAGAGGGTCTCGACGACGAAGATCCCGCCCATCACGAAGAGCACGATCTCCTGGCGCACGACGATCGCGATGGTGCCCAGAGCGCCGCCGATCGCCAGCGCCCCGACGTCGCCCATGAAGACTTGCGCCGGATAGGTGTTGAACCACAGGAAGGCCAGCCCGGCGCCCGCGATCGCCCCGCAGATCACCGCGAGTTCACCCGCTCCCGGCATGTAGGGGATCAGCAGGTAGCGGGCGAAGACCGCGTTGCCGGTCACGTAGGCAAAGATTCCGAGCGCGCCGCCGACCAGCACCGCCGGCAGGATCGCCAGGCCGTCGGCGCCGTCGGTGAGGTTGACCGCGTTGCTGGTGCCGACGATCACGAAATAGCTCATCACGATGAAGCCGAACACCCCCAGCGGATAGGCGATGTGCTTGAAGAACGGCACGATCAGGTCGGCCCGCGGCGGCAGCTGGGCATTGAGCCCGCTGCCCAGCCAGCGCAGGAACAGGTCGATGGCCTCGGCGTTGCTCTGCGAGGGAATCGAGAACGCCAGGTAGATCGCGGCGCCGAGCCCGATCAGCGATTGCCAGGCGTACTTCTCCTTGGCGCTCATGCCGTTGGGGTTGCGGTGCACGACCTTGCGGTAGTCGTCGACCCAGCCGATCAGGCCAAACCCGAGGGTCACGATCAGCACCACCCAGACGAAGCGGTTGCGCAGGTCGGCCCACAACAGCGTCGCGATCACGATCGCGATCAGGATCAGCGCCCCGCCCATGGTGGGCGTGCCGGTCTTGATCAGGTGGGTCTGCGGACCGTCCTGGCGCACTGCCTGGCCGATCTTGAGTTCGGCGAGCTTGCGGATCACCGCCGGGCCCAGCGCCAGTCCGACCAACAGCGCGGTGAGCGCGGCCAGCACCGCGCGCAGCGTGATGTAGTTGAACACCGCAAAGGCGCGAACGTCCTGGGCCAGCCATTGGGTAAGTTCGAGCAGCATCAGTGCCCTCCCGTGCGCTGGCCGGTCAGCGCGCTGACCACGCGTTCCATGCGCATGAAGCGCGAGCCCTTGACCAGCACCGTGGTGCCCGGCACCGCCAGCGCGCGGGCCCGCTCGATCAGCGGCTCGACAGCGGTGAAATGTTCCGCGCCCACGCCGAAGGCCGCCGCCGTGTCGGCGCAGGCTGGCCCGAACGCGAGCAACCGGGCGACGCCGCGTTCGTGCGCGTAGGCGCCAACCTCGCGGTGGAACTCGGGGCCGTCGGCGCCGACTTCGCCCATGTCGCCAAGTACCAGCACGGCGGGCGGCGGCACCGCCGCGAGCACATCGATGGCGGCGCGCACCGAATCCGGGTTGGCGTTGTA
Source organism: Burkholderiaceae bacterium (assembly GCA_024643785.1). Classification (GTDB taxonomy): domain Bacteria; phylum Pseudomonadota; class Gammaproteobacteria; order Burkholderiales; family Burkholderiaceae_E; genus JAGXFR01. Next base: position 16,691 of record JAHEMI010000011.1, on the reverse strand, counting down.
GGTATCGTCGATCAGCGTCGCGCCGCTCTTCGCAGTGCTGCGCACGAGCCGCCCCGGGACCGGCCGGAACTGCTCGAGACCGCGCACGATGGTGTCGGCGCCGATGCCCAGCGCGTGGGCACAGGCCGCCGCCGCGAGCGCATTGCGCACATTGTGCTGGCCATCGGTGGCCAGGCGCACGGCAACCGTGGTGGTGCCGACGCGCAGCTCGAAACCGCGGGCCTGGGCGGCGGCGTTCGCCGACACCTCGAAGCTGCGGTCGGGACCGTCAAAACCGAATTCGATACTGCGGCGTTCCCCGGCCAGTTCACGCCAGATCGGCGCGCAGGGATCGTCGCCGGGATAGACCGCGATCCCGTCGCTGCCGAGCATCGCGATCGCGGCGCCGTTCTCGCGGGCGCTCGCCGCAACACCGTGGAGGAACTCCTGGTGCTCACGCTGGGCGTTGTTGACCAGCGCCACGCCCGGGGCCACGACCGCCGCCAGCGACCCGATTTCACCGGGATGGTTGGTGCCGAGCTCGAAGACCGCCGCCCGATGGCTGGCGCGCAGGCGCAGCACGGTGAGCGGCACGCCGACGTCGTTGTTGAGGTTGCCCGCGGTCGCCAGCCGGGCGTCGGCACCATGATGGGCGGCGAGGATCGCCGCGATCATTTCCTTGGCGGTGGTCTTGCCGTTGGCGCCGGTGACCGCGATCACCGGCAGCGTGAAGCGCTGCCGCCAGCCGCGGGCCAGATCGGCGAGCGCCCGGCGGGTGTCGGTTACTTGCAGCGCCGGCTCGCCGTATTCGCTGCGCCAGTCCTCGACCAGGACCGCGGCCGCGCCGGCCGCGCGCGCGGCGGCGACGAAGTCGTGGCCATCGAAGCGCTCGCCGCGCAGTGCCACATAGAGCGCGCCGGGCGCGATCGTGCGGGTGTCGGTGGAGACCCCGGTCACGGTCTGTGCGCCATCGCCGCGGAGCACCGCCCCGGCGATCCAGTCGCGCGCCTGGTGAAGCTCAAACATGCTCTGCCCCCAGGCGCGCGAGCAGGTGCGCGCGGGCCACCTCGAGGTCGTCGAAGGGCAGGCGCTCGCCGCCGATTTCCTGGTAATTCTCGTGGCCCTTGCCGGCAACCAGCACCACGTCGGCGGGAGCCGCCGCGGCGAGCGTGCCGCGAATCGCCGCACCGCGGTCGAGTTCGGTCATGACCGGCTCGCGGCTGAGCCCGGCGCGAATGTCCGAGATGATCCGGAACGGCTCCTCGGAGCGCGGATTGTCGCTGGTGATCACCAGCCGATCGGCAACCTGCTCGGCGGCAAAACCCATCAGCGGGCGCTTGCCGGGGTCGCGGTCGCCGCCGGCGCCGAACACGCACCAGATTCGCCCGCCGCGTGCCGCCGCCACCGGGCGCAGGGCTTCGAGGACGTTGGCGAGCGCATCGGGGGTGTGGGCATAGTCGATCACCACCAGCGGCGCGTCGGGCAGCTCGAGGCGCTGCATCCGCCCGGGCACCGGACGCAGGCTCTCGAGGCGCTGCATGGCGTCGGCAAAGGGCATTCCCAGGCCGATCCAGGCCGCGGCCACGCCGAGCGCGTTGACCACGTTGAAGCGCCCGAGCAGCGCCAGCCTGATGTCGGCGGCACCGAACTCGCCACGCACCGCCACCTCGGTGGCGCCGGCGGCGTCGCGGATTCGTGCGACTGCCAGCCGCTGCACCGCGTGACCGCCGATCTCGGCAGCCGGCGACAGCCCGTAGGCGATGCGCAGGGCATCGCGCGGCGCGGCCTCGAGCATTGCCGCGGCGGCCGGGTCATCGCCGTTGACGATCGCGACGCGCAGCCCCGGGGTGGCGAACAGGATTCGCTTGGCCGCCTGGTAGGCCGCCATGTCGCCGTGGTAGTCGAGATGGTCGCGCGTCAGGTTGGTAAACAGCGCCACCTCGACCGGCACCGCGGCCAGCCGGCCCTGCTCGAGGCCAATCGAGGACGCCTCCATCGTGACCGTCGGCACCTTCGCCGCGGCAAAGCGCAGCAGCATCCGCTGCAGTGCGATTGCATCCGGGGTAGTCAGCCCGAAACTCTCGAGCTGGGCGTCATCGCCGGCGGCGATGATGCCGCTGCCCAGGGTGCCGATCAGCCCGGCCCCGCTGGCGCCGGGTTCGGCCAGACCGTGGGCGATCCAATGGGCGCAACTGGTCTTGCCATTGGTGCCGGTCACGGCAACGATGCGCAAGCGTTTGCCGGGGTGGCCGTAGAACTCGGCGCCGAGGTGGCCGGCGGCCTGGCGCAGGCCGACGATGCCGACGTTGGGGACCGGAATCTGCGCGGCGGATACGGCCGACGCCGCGTGCGCGCCGTCAGGCCCCGGTTCGGCGTCGAAGACGACTGCGGCCGCGCCCCGCTCGATGGCCTGGGCGATGTAATTACGCCCGTCGGCATGAGTGCCGATCACGGCGATGAAGGCGTCGCCGGGCTCGACTTCACGACTGTCGAGCCGCAATTGGGCGCCGGGCGCGAGCACCTTGCGCAGCCAGACGCCGGCGCGCGCGCCGGCTGCCGCGAGATCCTTGCGGGGCGCGCTCACATGCTCTCCTCGAGCACGGTCGTCGGGATCACCACCGCGACCCCCGGCGCATCGGGTTCGACCTGCAACGCCCGCATGGCTTCACCGGTGACCCGCGCAAACAGCGGGGCGGCGACTTCGCCGCCATAGTGCCTGGCGCCGCCGGGCTCATCGATCATCGCCGCGACGATGATGCGCGGCGCCGACACCGGCGCGAAGCCGACGAAGGATGCGACGTATTTCTTGACGTACTTGCCGTTCTCGATCTTCAGCGCGGTGCCGGTCTTGCCGGCCACGCGGTAGCCGGCGATCTGGGCCCGCGGCGCCGTGCCGTTGGGACCCGCCGCCATCTCGAGCATCCGGCGCACCGCCGCCGACGTTTCCTTGCTGATCACGCGGACGCCGGCGGGGACTTCGTCGCGGCGCGTGATCGACAGCGGCAGCAACTCGCCGTCGTGCGCGAAGGCGAGGTAGGCGCGAGCGATCTGGATGAGCGAAACCGACATCCCGTGGCCGTAGGACATGGTCGCCTGCTCGATCGGGCGCCAGCTGCGATAGGGCCGGACGCGTCCCGCCACCGCCCCGGGGAAGCCGAGCTGCGGCACCTGTCCAAAGCCGAGCGCGGCGTAGAACTCCCAGGTCTCCTTGGGCTGCATCTCGAGCGAGAGCTTGGCGATGCCGACGTTGGAGGACTTCTCGATCACTTCCTCGAGCGTCAGCGCGCCGTGGGGATGGGCGTCGCCGATCGTCGCCGAGCCGATCGTCAGCCTGCCCGGCGCGGTCTGGAACACGGTCAGCGGTTTCGCCTTGCCGAGTTCCAGCGCCAGCGCGGCGGTGAACGGCTTCATCGTCGATCCCGGCTCGAAGGTATCGGTGATGACGCGGTTGCGCAGCTGCGCGCCGCTCAGCCGGGAGCGCTGGTTGGGGTTGTAGGTCGGCCAGTTGGCCAGTGCCAGGATTTCGCCGGTGCGCACGTCGAGCACCACCACGGCGCCGGCCTTGGCCTTGTTCTCGAGGACCGCGTCGCGCAGCGCGTCGAAGGCCAGGAACTGCATCTTGGCGTCGATCGACAGCACGATGTCGCTGCCATCATGGGGCTCGCGCACCGCGCGCACATCCTCGATGACCCGGCCGAGCCGGTCCTTGATCACCCGCCGGCTGCCGGTCTGGCCGGCCAGCTGGCGATTGCGCGCCAGCTCCACGCCTTCCTGGCCGAGATCGTCGACGTTGGTGAAGCCGACGATGTGGGCCACGGTCTCGCCCTCGGGATAGTGGCGTTTGTATTCGCGCTCGAGGTTGATGCCGGGGAGCTTGAGGGCGCGCACCTTGTCGGCCACCACCGGGTCGAGCTGGCGGCGCAGGTAGACCAGCCTGCGTTCGGTGTCCTTGAGCTTGCCGCGCAGCGTGCTCGGCTTGAGGTCGAGCAGCTTGCCGAGCTGGCGCAACTCGTCGGCCTTGGCTTCGGTCTGGTCGGGATCGGCCCAGACCGCGTAGGCGGGCAGGCTGGCCGCGAGCACGTTGCCGTTGCGGTCGAGGATCTTGCCGCGCGACGCCGGCAGGATCAGCGTGCGGCCATAGCGCGACTCGCCCTGCTCGCGCAGGTAGTCGTCGGAAAACGCCTGCAGGTAGACGGCGCGCACCGCCAGGGCCATGAAGGCGAAGGCGATCAGCGCCAGCATCACGCCCGAGCGGTAGGCCGGCATGCGCACCTGCAGCAGGGGATTGGCCCCGTAGCCGACGGTGCGTGCGCTGACGCGGGCCATCAGCGCTTGCCCCGCACGACGATGGCGCCCGCGCCCGCGCTCGGCCCCGGAGCGGGAGCGGGCTTGCTGGCCGCCGGCGCCAGCATCTGGGCCAGCCGCGGCTGGTCGCCGTGCATCGTCAGCATCAGCGTGCGCTGTGGGGCGACTGCGCGCATCGCGAGCTCCGCACGAGCCTTGCCGTCGATCAGCGAATTGCGCGAGAACTGGCGCTGCTCGACCTGCAGTTCGTTCCAGCGGGTCTCGAGCTGGAGCGTCCGGGCCTTGGCCGAGTCGAGGTCGATGAAGAGCTGCCGGGCGCGGTGCTGCGCGGTGACCAGCGCGAGCGCGCACAGCACCAGGATCGCCGAGAGCAGGATATTGAGCCGCGCCACGTTCGCCCCTAGACCCGGACCGCCGCGCGCAGCACCGCCGAGCGCGCGCGCGGATTGGCGGCGACATCGGCCTCGTCGGGCAGGATCCGGCCAAGGCTGCGCAGACGCACCAGCGTTCCCGGCAGCACAGTGCCCCGGATCGGGTCGCGCGGCGCATTGCGACCCGATTCCTGCGCGATGAACTGCTTGACGATGCGGTCCTCGAGCGAGTGAAAGCTGATCACGGCGAGCCTGCCGCCAGGACGCAGATGACGCACTGCCACTTCTAGTCCAAGCGCGAGCTCTTCAAGCTCTTGATTGACGAGAATCCGTAGAGCCTGAAAGGAGCGGGTAGCCGGGTCCTTGGCCAGCGCCGCCCCTTTCTGCCGGCTGCGGACGACGCCCGCCACGATGCGGGCAAGCTCGCCGGTAGTCTTGAATGCGTGCTCGCCGAGGTCCCTGCGGCGAGCAACAAGCGCCTTTGCAATCGGAACAGCAAACCGTTCTTCCCCATAATTTTTCAGCACCTCTGCGATGTTGGTTTCGGAGGCCTGCAAGAGCCACTCGCGCGCGGAAAAGCCGCTCGAAGGGTCCATGCGCATGTCGAGCGGGCCGTCGTCCCGGAAGCTGAAGCCGCGCTCGGGGTTGTCGAGTTGTGGTGATGAAACGCCGAGGTCGAACAGGATCGCGTCGACGGCGTCGATCCCGTGCCGTGCAAGGGCTTCGGCGAGTTGTGAAAACCGCGCGTGCTCGATCGCGAAGCGCGGGTCCTGCCAGGTGCTGGCCACTGCCACCGCGTCGGGGTCGCGGTCGAGTGCCAGCAAACGCCCGTTAGGGCCGAGACGGGAGAGGAGTGCGGCGCTGTGGCCGCCGCGGCCAAAAGTGGCATCGACGCAGACATCGCTGCCGCCGACTGCGAGCACTGAGAGGGTCGGCTCGAGCAGTACGGGCTTGTGCTCGTCGTCGCGCGGCGGTTGGTTGCGCGCATCCCGTCCCTCCCGAGTCAAGGTGAATCCTAGAACGACAGATTGGCCACGGATTCCGGCATGCCACCAGCGATGACCGTCCGCTCGTGGGCCTCTAGAGTGGCCTTGTCCCAGATCTCGAAATGACTCCCCATTCCCAACAACATCAGATCGCGGTTCAGGCCCGCGGCGGCGCGCAACTCCGGACTGATCAGGATTCGTCCGGTGCCGTCCATGTCGACGTCGGTGGCGTTGCCCAGAAAGATCCGGGCCCAGGCGCGGGCATTGACCGGGAGTGCCGCGAATTTCTCGCGCTGCGTCTCCCAGGTCGGGCGTGGAAACAGCAACAGGCAGCCATCCGGGTGCCGGGTGACGGTCAGGCTACCGGCGCAGGCCGCGGCGAGCGCATCGCGGTGCCGTGCCGGCACCGTCATACGGCCCTTCGCGTCGAGCGCGAGTGCGGAACTGCCCTGAAACATCGTCCTTCCCCGAAAAGCGCGGCAACCGTCGAGGCTCCCCGGACACGGGTTTCAGCCCCACAAATCACCACTTTCTTGCACAGGCTCCCACTTTAGGGAAAAGTTCGGGGCTTTACAAGGGCGGGACGCGCTTTTTTCAATCAGGACAAGGACTTAGGCGCAACTCTTGAAGTCATCAAAAGCTTGTTTCTACGTTAAATGAATGACTTGGCGCACATAGGTGAAGTAGTGTCTCAAGATTGGGAAACACTACAGTAAAAGTGGAGCAGGTCTGTAGGCCGGATTCTGTGGGCCGCTTGCGCGACCTGACGATCATTCCTCTAGGCGCACGGTTACCCGGGCGCTCAAGCCACCTACCCGCACGCCGGGGCGGGCCGCCCCGTGCGGCGAACCGCGCGCGTGCCTATTTGGTGTTGCTCCGGATGGGGTTTGGCCTGCCAGTCCCGTCGCCGGTCCCGCGGTGAGCTCTTACCTCGCCTTTTCACCCTTGCCGGGCGGCTTCGCCAGCATCCGGCCCGAAGACCGGAGCGCCAGCGCGGCGCCACCTTAGGCGGTATGTTTTCTGTGCCACTTTCCGTCGCCCTGGGCCTTGCGGCTTGCGGCGCCTGGCCGTTAGCCAGCATCCTGCCCTGCGGAGTCCGGACCTTCCTCCCGCCAGGCTGCGAACAACCTGGCCGGCGATCGCCCGACCTGCTCCAGTTCCCATTCTACGGGTTTGGCGCCGCCGCGGGCGGTCCCGGCGGCAAGGCCATCAGCGCCAGGCCGGCAACCACGAAGCCGATGGCCGCGAACAGCGCCGGCGTCATCGCCTGCGCCAGGAACAGCACCGAGAGCCCGGTGGCGGTGATCGGGCTGAGCGCCAGGAAGGCAGTCACCAGCCCGGCGCTCGCCGTCGACAGCGCATAGAGCCACAGCAGGTAGCCGATCCCGCTGGAGAGGCCGACGAAGACAATCAGCAGCCAGGTGCGCGTGCCCAGGGCCAGCAGCGGCCCGGTCGCCGGCTCGAGCACTCCGGCAATGCCCAGCGGCAGGAGCGAGGCCGCGAGCGCCAGCGCGCTCACCTTGACGACCCCGTAGCGCTGGAGATACGGGCGGTAGAGCGTCGAGCAGATGGCGCCGGTCAGGGTGGCGGCGGCGGCCATCGCCAGCCCGATAAGGTCCGATCCCGCGAGCTTGCCGGCCAGCGCATCGGCGCCGAGCAGAGTGCCCAGGCCGAAGAGCGTCAGCGCGATCGCGCCGAGATCGCGCGCTCGCGGGGTTTCGCGGGTCAGGAACCAGCCGAGCGCGATGGTCATCAGCGGCAGGGTTGCGAACACCAGCGAGACGCGCGCCGAACTGGTATGCATCACCGCGACGTTGAGGAACATGATCAGCACGCCGAACTGGCCCATGCCGATCAGCGCCACCGGCACCAGGTCGCGCCGCGAGATCGGCGGCGAACTGCGCCGGCGCACGAAGGGCAGCAGGAACAGCAGCGCGATGGCGTAGCGCAGGAAACCCAGCCGTCCGGCACCGACGTCGGCGACCACGGCCTGGCTGGCGACCAGCGCCGCGCCCACCTGCACGCCGGTGAGCGCCGCGGCGCCCAGCGGCAGCTTCACAGCTCCAGTCCCCAGTTCTGGCCCACCAGGTCCTTGCCAAAGCTGTGGTGCGGCTCCTCCTCGAGCAGCCGGAAGCCGACCGACTCGTAGATCCGGCGCGCGGCATCGAGCCCGGCGTTGGTCCACAGCACGATGCGCCGGTAACCGGCCGCGCGCGCGAAGAGCAGGCACTCATCGACCAGGCGGCGCCCCAGCCCCAGGTCGCGCGCTGCAGCGTCGACGTAGAGCATGCGCAACTTCGCGGTCTCGTCGTCCTGGCGGACGACGAAAACCGAGCCGACGACCGCGCCGTCGCGTTCGGCCACCCAGCAGCGCTCCTTGCCGGGGATGAATTCGCGCGCGAAGCGCGCCACGATCTCGGCCAGCAGCGCCTCGAAGGTCCAGTCCCAGCCGTATTCGCGGGTGTAGAGCAGGGCCTGTTGCTGGACGATCAGGCCGAGGTCGCCGGGCGCCGGATCCCGCAGGATGAACTCGGGCCGGGCGCCGGCCGGACCAAGCAGGCGCTCGAGCTGCGCCATGGCGGCAACCACCTGCGATTGCTCGGGGTCGGCGAGGCGGCGCAACAGTCCGGCGACCTCGCGCGCCGACGCCGCATCGAGCCGCGCGAACTCCTTGCTGCCGGCCGGGGTGAGCTGCAGCGTCAGGCGCCGGGCGTTGCCGGGTGCGGGTTGGCGGCTGACCAGGCCGGCCTGCTCGAGCCCGGTCAGCAGGCGGCTCAGGTAACCGGCATCGAGACCAAGGGTGCGGCCCAGTTGCGCCGCCGACGCCGGCTTGCCGGCGCTCGCGTAGGCAATTTCGTAGAGCACCCGCAACTGGGGCAGCGAGTACTGGGAGCACAGCAGGTGCTCGCCGAGGGCGCCGACGAGCCGGGTATGGAACCGGTTGAAGCGGCGCACCGCGGCGATCCGCCCCGGGGCCACCGGGGGCGATTTTGCTGGCGTTGACATGGCAGCCGACTATCGCAACTCAATGTTGCTTTTGTCAACATAAATCGGCCCGCCGGTGCCAGCGAAGGTCTAGCGCAGTGCCCCGGCGAATTGCCAGTCGAGGGTCTCGCCCGCGGCCAGTGGCACGATGGTCTCGGCGCCGAAGGGCAGGCTGGCCGGGACCTGCCAGGGGCCGCGGCGCAACACCACCTGCTCCCGGTTGCGCGGCAGGCCGTAGAAGTCCGGCCCGTACCAGCTCGCGAAGCCTTCGAGTTTCCCGAGGGCACCGGCGGCGGCGAACGCCGTGGCGTAGAGCTCGAGCGCGTGGGGCGCGGTGAAGCAACCGGCGCAACCGCAGGCGTGCTCCTTCGCACGTGCGGCGTGGGGGGCGCTGTCGGTGCCCAGGAAGAACCGCGGGTTGCCGCTGGTGGCGGCAGCCACCAGCGCCACGCGATGCTCCTCGCGCTTGAGCACCGGCAGGCAGTACCAGTGGGGGCGCAGCCCCCCGGTGAAGATCGCGTTGCGGTTGTAGAGCAGGTGCTGCGGCGTGACCGTGGCAGCGATGCGCCCCGGTGCCGTGCGCACGTACTCCGCCGCCTGGCGGGTGGTGATGTGCTCGAACACCACCCGCAGCGCCGGGAACTGCTCGCGCAGCGGCACCAGCACCTGGTCGATGAACACCTGCTCGCGGTCGAACACGTCGATGCCCGGTGTGGTGACTTCGCCGTGGACCAGCAGCGGGAGGTCGACCTCCTGCATCGCCGCGAGGGTCGCGCTGACCCGGCGCCAGTCACGGACTCCGGCTGCGGAGTTGGTGGTGGCACCAGCCGGGTAGAGCTTGACGGCGTGGACGATGCCGCTGGCGCGCGCGGCGCGCACTGCCGCCGGCTCGGTGGCCTCGGTCAGGTAGAGCGTCATCAACGGCTCGAACGCGCTGCCCGGCGGGAGCGCCGCCCGGATGCGCTCGCGGTAGGCGCTCGCCTGCTCGAGCGTGACGACCGGCGCGCCGAGGTTGGGCATGACGATGGCGCGGGCGAATTGCGCCGCCGAGGCGCCCACCACCGCTGCCAGTTGGGCGCCGTCGCGCAGGTGCAGGTGCCAGTCGTCGGGCCGCAGCAGTCGCAGTTCGTTCATGGCAGCAGCAGCACCCGATAGTCGTTGACGTTGGTGCGGGTCGGCCCGGTGACCAGCAGGTCGCCGGTCGACTCGAAGAAGCCGTAGCTGTCGTGGTTTTCGAGGCAGCGGCTGGCCTCGACGCCCTTGAGGCGGGCACGCTGCGCTGCGTCCGGGGTCAGCACCGCGCCGGCATTGGTCTCGGAGCCGTCGATGCCGTCGGTGTCGGCAGCCAGCGCCCACCAGTCCTGCCCCGGCGCCGCCACCGCCAGGGCCAGCAGGAACTCGCAACAGCGCCCGCCGCGACCGCCGCTGGCAGCGGCGAGCGTGACGGTGCACTCGCCGCCCGAAATCAGCGCCAGCGGGCGGCTGAAACCGGGGCCGAACGAACGCTCGCCGCGGACGTCGAGCTCGGCGGCGATGGCGGCGTGGACCTGGGCGACGTCGCGCGCCTCGCCGGTGATGGTGTCGCCCAGCACCACCGGCCGGACCCCGGCTGCGGCAAAACACTGCGCCGCCGCGGCCAGACTCGCGGCCGCGCTGGCGATTACCCGGTTCTCGACCCGCGCGAAGAAAGCGTCGCCGGGCTTGGGCGTCTCGCCAATGGCACCGGCCGCGCCGCGGCGCAGGTGCTCGGCGATGCTCGGCGGCGGATCGACCCGGTAGCGGCGCAATACCGCCAGGGCATCCTCATAGGTGCTCGGGTCGGGAGCACAGGGGCCGGAGCCGATCGCCGAGACGTCGTCGCCGGCGACGTCCGAGATCACCAGCGCCAGCACCCGCGCCCTGGTCGCCTGCGCCAGGCGTCCGCCCTGGATCTTCGAGAGGTGCTTGCGCACCACGTTCATGTCCTGGATCGGGGCGCCGCTCGCGAGCAGCGCCTGGGTCAGCGCCTTGAGGTCGCCCATCGGGACGGTGTCGACCGGCAGCGCCAGCAGGCTCGAGGCGCCGCCCGAAACCAGCACCACCAGCAGGTCGTCGGCGCCGAGCTGACTGCAGTTCGCGAGGATGGCGCGGGCCGCTTCCTCGCCGGCCGAATCGGGCACCGGATGCCCGGCCTCGATGACCTCGATCCGGCGGCAATCCATGCCGTGGCCGTAGCGCGTCACCACCAGCCCTTCGAGACTGGCGTCGGCCGGCCAGTGCGCTTCGAGGGCCGCTGCCATGCTCGCGGCGGCCTTGCCGGCGCCGACCACCAGGGTGCGCCTGAAGCCGGCGATCTCGCCGTGATCGGGCAGATGCCCGGCGAGCACCCGGGCCGGGTCCGCCGCGGCAACCGCCGCGGCAAAACTTTCGATCAGCAGCGCTCTCGGATCCATCCCCGCCTACCTCCGTCGTTTCCCGGGACGCGCCGCCAGCGCGGCGCACCGCTCCCTGCCGACTTTCATCCCAGCGCCGCGACGATCGCCTTGCCGACCTCGCCGGTGTTGGCCGTGCCGCCCATGTCGGGGGTGCGCGGACCGGACGCGGTCACCTGCTCGATTGCCGCGACAATGGCGTCGTGAGCCTGCGGGTAGCCGAGGTGCTCGAGCATCATCGCCCCGCACCAGATCTGCCCGATCGGGTTGGCGATTCCCTTGCCGGCAATGTCCGGCGCCGAACCGTGGACCGGCTCGAAGAGCGACGGGAACTTGCGCTCCGGGTTGATGTTCGCCGAGGGCGCGATGGCGATCGTCCCGGTGCAGGCCGGACCGAGGTCGGAGAGGATGTCGCCGAACAGGTTCGAGGCGACCACCACGTCGAACCAGTGGGGGTTGCGCACGAAATGCGCGGTCAGGATGTCGATGTGGAACTTGTCGAGCCTGATGTCGGGGTAGGACTTGGCCATCTCGGCGACCCGCTCGTCCCAGTAGGGCATCGAAATGAAGATGCCGTTGGACTTGGTCGCCGAGGTCAGGTGCTTCTTGGGCCGCTTGGCCGCCAGCTCGAAGGCGTAGCGCAACACCCGGTCGACCCCGACCCGGGAAAAGACCGACTCCTGGATCACGACCTCGCGCTCGGTCCCGGGAAACATCCGTCCGCCGAGCGACGAATACTCACCCTCGGTATTCTCGCGCACCACGTAGAAATCGATGTCGCCCGGCACGCGGTTCGCGAGCGGACACGGCACCCCCGGCATCAGCCGGACCGGGCGCAGGTTGATGTACTGGTCGAACTCGCGTCGGAACAGCAGCAGCGAACCCCACAGCGAGATGTGATCGGGAACCGTGTCGGGCCAGCCAACCGCGCCGTAGAAGATCGCGTCGTGGCCGCCGATCTTCTCCTTCCAGTCGTCGGGCATCATCTTGCCGTGGCGGACGTAGTAGTCGCAGCAGGCGAAATCGAAGTGATCGAAGTGCAGCTCAATGCCGAAGCGGCTGGCCGCCGCCTCCAGAACCCGCAAGCCCTCCGGAACAACCTCGTTGCCGATGCCGTCGCCGGGAATCACCGCGATGCGATGTCGCGCCATGTCAGCCAATCTCCATGCCCAGAATTCTCTTCGCCGCGCCAGCGCCGGAGATCCGGAACCGCGCCCCTGACCGCACTCGCGCAGCCCCGGGCAGTCTACCGCGATTGCCCGGGCGCCGCCGCAGGATTCCGGCCCGGGACTACCAGCCGGCCGGCCGGGGAGTTATGCTCGACGCATCCCGGCGCAGGACGCGCCGGAAACCGGTAGACACTGCGGGAGCGAACGTGACCAACCCAGAACTCTGCGAACTGCCCCCGGGCAAGATTCCGGCACTGCGGATGATGCCGATGCCCGCCGACGCCAACGTCCACGGTGACGTCTTCGGCGGCTGGATCATGTCGCACGTCGACATCGCCGGCGCGGTCCCGGCGGTGCGCCGCGCCAACGGCCGGATCGCGACCGTGGCGGTCAACTCGTTCGTGTTCCGGCACCCGGTATTCGTCGGCGACCTGGTGACGTTCTACGCCGACATCGTGCGGGTCGGCAACACCTCGCTGACCGTTCAGGTCGAGGTCTACGCCCAGCGCAACCGCGCCGACGACCGGGTGGTCAAGGTCACCGAGGCGACGCTCACCTATGTCGCCACCGACGAGCAGCGCAAGCCGCGCGTCGTGCCGCCCGGCAAGGACTGAATCAGGCGCCCTAGGGCAGCGCCAGGCCGCGCCCGGCCATCACCCGGCGCAGCCGGTCAGGGTAGTCGGTGATCAGCCCGTCGACGCCCATCCCGATCAGCCGTTCCATGTCGGCGGGACTGTCAACCGTCCAGGGCAGGACCGCGAGGCCGAGCGCCTTGGCCTCGGCCAGCTGAGTGGGCGTCAGGTTGCGCCAGTACATCGACCAGGTGCCGCAGCCGGCAGCCTTGACCAGCCGGGGAAGCGAGTCGCCGTGCTCGGCGCGGCGCAGGCCGGCGTGCCACGGCGACGCCCCCGACTCGTCGGGGGCGACGGTGTTCATGCCGCTCGACTCGATGGTCAGGCAGGAGGTCGCGATCTCGGGTGCGATCCGCCGCACCACCAGCAGCGTCCGCCAGTCAAACGACTGGATCGTGACCCGGCCGGCCAGCCCGGCGGCGCGCACCGCCGCAACCACCATGGCGGCGAAGCTCTCGGCGTCCGGGGTGGCGGCGCCGGTGGTGGGCGTGATCTTGGTCTCGAGGTTGAGACGCACCGCCGGGTGGTCCGCGCCCACCAGTGCGAACAGTTCGTCGAGCAGCGGGAAGCGCTGGCCGTCGACCGCCCGCTGCTCGGGCCACTGGCGCGCGTAGCTGCTGGCGGGATTGAGCCGGCCGATGTCGTAGCGGCGCAGCTCGGCGAGCGCCAGCGAATGGATCGCAACCCCTTTGCCGGAGATCCAGCTGCCATCGGCGGTGCGCACCAGGTCGGGGTTGAGGTGCGGATCGTGCGACAGCACCAGCACTCCGTCACTGGTCACCGCGATATCGGTTTCGAGCGTGGCGACGCCGATCGCGAGCGCGCGCGCGAAACCAGCCAGCGTGTTCTCCGGGGCCAGGCCGCGGGCGCCGCGGTGGCCCTGGAGGTCAAAGGCCCGCGCCGGAGCGGCGCACATCAAGGCGGCGCTGAGCGCCAGGGTCGCGGCCAGTGCGGTTCTTGCGCCGATGCTCATGACTTCCCGGGGAATTACAGGAACAGGTCGGGCAGCAGCAGCTTGCTGCCCGGTACCACCGAATACTGCTCGAGATCGGTGACCCCGTTGGCGGCGAGCACTTCGTCATCGAGGTAGAAGTTGCCGCTGTGCTCGCGCGCATTGCTGGTGAGCACGCAGTGGGCCGCGTCGGCCATGATCTCGGGAGTGCGGCAGTGTTCGGGCTGGACCCCGGGGATCATCTGCAGCGCGGCGGTCTGGATCACGGTCCTGGGCCAGAGCGCATTGACCGCGACGCCGTAGGCGCGAAACTCCTCGGCGTGGCCGAGCACGCACATGCTCATGCCGTACTTGGCCATGGTGTAGGCGACGTGCGGGGCGAACCAGCGCGCCTCGAGGTTGAGCGGCGGCGAGAGCGTGAGCACGTGCGGATTGCGACCCCGCTGGGCCGAGCGCTTGAGGTAGGGCAGCAAGGCCTGGGTGCACAGGAAGGTACCGCGGACGTTGACGCCGAACATCAGGTCGAAACGCCTGATCGGCGTCGCCTCGGTCGCGGTCAGGTTGATCGCGCTGGCGTTGTTCACCAGGATGTCGATGCCATCGAAGGCCTCGGCCCCCTGGCGCGCGGCCGCCAGCACCTGCGCCTCGTCGCGGATGTCGCACACTACCGGCAGGCAGCGTCCGCCGGCGGCTTCGATCTCTTCGGCCGCGCTGTGGATCGTGCCCGGCAGGCGGGGATTCGGCCGGTCGGTCTTGGCCGCGATGATCACGTTGGCGCCGTCGCGCGCCGCGCGGCGCGCGATCGCCAGGCCGATGCCGCGCGACCCGCCGCTCACGAACAGCGTGCGCCCCTTCAGCGTTCCATTCATCTGTCCATCCCCCCTTTGGCGACAGTGTAGCCGCAACACAACGGGGGAAATCCACAAGAACAAGACTTAATCTGGCGCGATGTCAAAGGTGGCGCGGGACTTCGCCCCGATCGCTCCCCCAAGACCATTTCAATGACGAGGAAAGCTCGCTCTTGCGAAAAAAATGTGATGGCGCGGGCGTCAGTTTTTGCTACCCTTGTACCCCGTGCCGCTAAAAAAAATTCTGCGGCGCATCCGGCGACCAGTCGGTATCCGGATCTTGAATAAAACGCGTAGTCGTGCCCGTAGTCGTGCCATTACCTAGCCAGAACTGGAGTACTTCTTGAAACTCGAAGACGCGCTCTCGCTGCGCCGCCATGGCGGCCCCGAATTGCCCGCACAAGATATCTCTGCGGACGTCCTCCTCGAAAAATATGCCAAGGCCGGCGAGACCAACGTCGACCAAGTCCGCCAGCGCGTCGCCCGCGCGCTCGCGGCAGTGGAATCACCCGAGTCACGACTGGCGTGGGAGGAAGTATTCCATCGCGCGATGACCGATGGTTTCATCCCCGGCGGACGGATCAATTCGGCGGCCGGCACCGACCTGGTGGCGACCCTGATCAACTGCTTTGTCCAGCCGATCGACGATTGCATCTGCGGCGACGATGGCCGCGTCGGGATCTACGACGCGCTCGCGCAGGCCGCGGAGACGATGCGCCGCGGCGGCGGCGTCGGCTACGACTTCTCGGCCATCCGGCCGCGCGGCGCCTGGGTCAAAGGCACCAACAGCCGCGCCAGCGGCCCGGTGTCGTACATGAACGTGTTCGATCGCTCGTGCGAAACCGTCGAATCGGCTGGCTCGCGCCGGGGCGCCCAGATGGGCGTGCTGCGCTGCGACCATCCGGACGTCGAGGAGTTCATCCACGCCAAGGACACCGGCAACCTGCGCAACTTCAACATCTCGGTCTCGGTGACCGACTCGTTCATGCGGGCAGTCGAAACCGACGGCCCGTGGGAACTGGTCCACGCGGCCGAACCCAGCACCCGCGACGGGGAGCCGGCGGCGACGCGCAATGCCGAGGGCAAGTGGATCTACCGCACCGTGCCGGCGCGCGACCTCTGGCGCCAGATCATGTCGAGCACCTATGACCACGCCGAGCCGGGCGTGCTGTTCATCGACATGATCAACCGCGACAACAACCTGCGCTATTGCGAGCGCATCGACGCGACCAACCCCTGCGGCGAGCAGGCGCTGCCGGCCTATGGCTGCTGCGACCTGGGCAGCGTTGACCTGACGCGTTTCGTCGTCGACCCGTTCGAACCGGGCGCCCACTTCGATTTCGAGAGTTTCGGCAAGAACTGTGCGGTCGCGACCCGCATGCTCGACAACGTGCTCGATGCCACTGTCTGGCCGCTCGAGCAGCAGCTCAATGAAGCGCAGGCCAAGCGCCGCATCGGCCTGGGCTTCACTGGCCTGGGCGACGTGCTGGTGATGCTCGGGCTGCGCTACGACTCGGATGCCGGGCGCACCTTGGCGAGCCGGGTCTCGGCCCACATGCGCGACGCCGCCTACCTGGCTTCGGTCGAGCTGGCGCGTGAGAAGGGCGCTTTCCCGCTGTTCGACGCCGACAAGTACCTCGCTGCGCCATCGTTCGCCTCGCGGCTGCCCGAGGAGATCAAGGCCGCCATTCGCGAGCACGGCATCCGCAACAGCCACCTGCTGGCGATTGCGCCGACCGGAACGATCTCGCTGGCATTTGCCGACAATGCTTCCAACGGCATCGAGCCGGCGTTCAGCTGGTTCTACAGCCGCAAGAAGCGCATGGCCGACAACAGCCTCCAGACCTACCTGGTCGAAGACCACGCCTACCGCGTCTTCCGCCACCACTGCGGACTCGCCGACGACGTCCGGATGGTGCCGTTCGACCCGGCGCGCGGCATTGCGCCGGGCAAGCTGTTCTTTGGCGAAGACGGCGAGCGCACGGCAATGCTCACCCCGGCCTTCGTCTCGGCCCTCGAGATGCAGGCGATCGACCACATGCGCATGAGCGCG
>JAHEMI010000079.1:8885-10847 GCA_024643785.1 Burkholderiaceae bacterium | reverse complement strand
CAGCTTGCCGAGCGGCCCGGCGATCGAGCCGTCGGGATTCTGCGGCCCATGGCCTGAAACCAGCGCCCGGTGGCCAACCACCCTGACGAAGCGAAACGGCAACAGCACCCCGGGTGGCGGCTGGACCTGCGGTGGCAGGACCAATCCAAGCGCGTGCAACTTTTCCTCGATCCTGGCCATGGTTCAACCCGGCTGGGAACTGGTTGACTCGATGATGCGCGCCGCCATTTCGGCCGCCCCACCGGTATATCTGGCGCACTGCCGGGCCAGTCTCTTGGCCCTGAACATCGCCTGTCCTTCCGGGGTGGCGAGATCGCACCCCAGAAGCAGGTGGCAGTGGCAGCTGCCGAAGGCCTGCTCGAATTCGCGGGTCAGGCGCTGCGCCGCGGCGTACGACGGTTGGGTGTCGCCGCCGGCATCGGAGCGCCCGAGAGCCAGGCTCACCCCCATGACTGCGCCGGTAAGTGCGCCACAGGCGCCGCCGCTTCGTCCCATGCCACTGCAGAAAGCGGTGGCGATTTTCGGCACCAATTCGGAGTCGATCCCTTGCGCCTTGGCCAGAGCCAGCACCACGCTCTCGGCGCAGAAGAGACCGCTGGCAAATGATTCCTCGGCGTAGCGGCGGGTGGCTGCTACCTGCACAGATGAAGTCATCGGGATGTCCCCCTGTCCGGCCCCGCCGCTAGTCGACGATGAAGAGTTTCGCCCCGATCGCCGTGTAGGAGCGGTGGGCTTCCGCGTGGTCGGCAACCTGGTAGCTCATGCCGGGCTTCAGCGTGACCTTGGTGCCATCCTCGAGATCGGTATGCAGCTCGCCGGCGAGGCACAGCAGGACATGGCCCTTGACGCACCAATGATCGGCCAGGTAGCCGGGCGTGTAATCGACCATCCGGACCCGAATGTCACCGAACGTCTTGGTTCGCCAGTACGCCTTGCCGGTCTCTCCCTGGTACTCCTCGGGCTCGATCACCGACCAGTCGGTTGTTTCGAATGAGAACCCTGACATTTTCATGATGCGCCATCCTTGTTCAATGGCCCCGCCGCCTGACCAGTTCGTAGGCCTGCAGGTGTGAATAGGCCAGCTTCAGCAGCGGCACTTCGATGCCCAGCGCCGCGCCGCGCGCGACCAGGTCGCCCAGGACGTGGTCGGCCTCGGTCGGACCGCCGCGCTCGACATCGCGCAGCATCGAGGCGGCCACTGTCGATCCGCGATCGGCAAGCTGGCTGCGATAGACAGCGAGCTTTTCCGGGCTCGCGGGGTGGCCGCTGGCGGCGGCTATTTGTTCGCACTCACCGAGCAGGCCGGTGATGAAATCCTCGCCCGCGCAGGTCGCCAGGATTTCGCCGACATTCGCGCGCATGGTGCAGTTCGCCGCGGCCAGGGTTGCGAGAAAGACGAACTTCTCCCACATGTCCTGTTCGATGTCTTGCGAGACGGCGAAATCTACCGGCGACGCTGCCAGCAGCGCTTCGAGCGGCGCCAGCCAGGGCGAAGCCTTGGGGCTGCGGGAACCAAAGATCAGGCGCTGGAACTTGTTGAGATGAGCTATTGCGCCGTCGGGACCGAGCGCTACCGAGATGTGGGCCACTCCGCCCAGCACCCGCTCCCGGCCAAAGCGGGCGTCGAGCGTGGCGAGATGAGCCATCCCGTTGAGCAAGGGCAGGACGACGCTCCCGGAGTTCAGCACTGGCGCGATGGCGTCGCTTGCCGAGTCCAGGTCATAGGCCTTGCACGACAGGATCACGACATCGAAGCCAGCGCCGGGATTGGCGCCAGCGGTGATGAGCTGGGGCGTTAGTCTGGTGTCACCCAGCGGGCTCGACACCCGCAGCCCGTTGGCCTTCAGATTCTCGGCGCGCGCCGGCCGCACCATGAAGCTGACATCGCCGCCCGCGTCGTGGAGCCGCGCCCCGAAGTAGCCGCCGATTCCGCCCGCACCCAACACCAATACCCGCATCCCT
>JAHEMI010000079.1:0-8785 GCA_024643785.1 Burkholderiaceae bacterium | reverse complement strand
GCCCGGCCACGCCCCTCAGCGCAGCCCGAGGACATTCCTGATTTCCGGCAGCATCCGCTCGACGCAGAGCTCGCCTTCGCTGATCGCTTCGCCGGCGCGATAGAACTCCAGCAGCCCGATCTGCGCCGCCCGCGGGGCAAGCATCAGATCCGGCGGATCGCCCGCCATCCTGCTGCGGGTGATCCGGTCCTGCATGACGTTGACTGAACTGGCGATCGCATCGAACAGCCCCGGTGGCTTCTCGCCGTCCTTCTTGGGCGGGAACGCCGAAGCGGCGTATTCCGAGACCAGGTCGGTGATCCGCTCGACTACTCCGCCGTTCTTCTTCACTACCGGTGCAATCTGCTCGAGGTGTCGGCCGACAATGTCGCCATTGAGGTTGACCGCGATCACCACGTCGGCCCCCAGCGCCCGGCAGACCGAGACCGGCACCGGATTGACCAGTCCGCCGTCGACCAGCCAGCGGTGATCGCGCCTGATCGCCGGGAACAGGCCCGGCAGCGACATCGACGACCAGACCGCTTCGAGCACTGAACCGCGATCGAGCCAGATTTCCCGCCCGCCCTCGAGATCGGTGGCAACCGCCGCGTAGCGCTTGGCGAACTTCTCGATCAGGGCATTGTCATCGGCGACGTATTCGTTGAGGAACTCGTGCAGCCGCTCAGTGTTGACGAAACCATTGAGCGAAGCGCTGATCTCGAAGAAGCGCGCGGTGTCGAACCGGGTTAGCGAGCGCACCCAGCGCTCGAGTTTGGGCAGGTTGCCGGCGGCATACGACGCGCCCACCAGCGCGCCCGCCGAGGTGCCGCAGACGATATCAGGCTCGACACCCTGGGCCGCAAGGGCGTTGATCACGCCGATGTGCGACCAGCCGCGGGCAGAGCCGCTACCGAGCGCCAGCCCGATGGTTACCTTGCGCATGGTTCCTTCCGAATCTTCCTGCCAAAACCCAGTTTAGCCCAGTGGGCCACCGATTTCGAGCGGCGCACCCGCTCAGGCGCGCAGCAGCATGTACAGGCCGAGCGCCACCAGGCCGACGAAGAACCAGCGCCGGAACACCTCGGGTGAGAGCTTGTCCCTCACCAGTCGTCCCAGGTGCATTCCCAGCAACGCCGGCACGACTGCCAGTAGCGAACTGCCGGCAGCCGCCAGCTCGTACTTGCCGAGGACAGCGAGCGCCGCTGCCAGGCCGATCGTCGAAACGGTAAACGACAATCCGAGCGCCTGGATCAGCTCGTCCTTGGGCAGATCGAGCGAGTGGAGGTAGGGGACAGCGGGGATGGCGAAGATGCCGGTCGCGCCGGTGATCGCGCCCGTGACCAGGCCTACGACCGGCGAAAGCCAGGGCTCCCAGCGTGGCGGCACCGCGAAGCTGCGCACCGTCAGGCCGAACACCCCGTAAAGGGCCAGAATCGCGCCGAGTGCGGCGCTCGCCAGCGCCGCCGAGCTGCCGGTCAGGATGTTGATGCCCAGGGCGGTGCCGGCCAGGACCCCCAGCATCATGGTTGCGAGGCGGCGCACGAGCATGCCCAGCCTGGGACCCGAGAACAGCTGCCAGAAATTGGTCAGCAAAGAGGGGGCGACCAGCAGGGTGGCCGCTGCGGCCGGCGCCATGATCAGGCTGAGCAGGCCCATCGCCACCGTTGGCAGGCCAAGTCCGGCAACGCCCTTGACGAAGCCGGCCGCGGCAAAAGTGACGCCGACCAGCAGCGCGATGGTGGCGACGTCACTCACGGTTGGTGGTCAGTGGGACCAGCTGATTCATGCCGGCGCCGATCCCCCAATTCAGTCGGCGATGATTTCGTTCGTCAGGTTGTCGACCACCACCGGGCACTCGAGGTAGCTCAGCGCGGGGTCGGTGCCGTATTTTTCCCGGACGAACTTCTTCCAGTCTTCGGTATAGACCCGGTCGGCCTCGGCACGGCTCTTCCAGAGGTAGACCCCGCCGGCCTTCGAGCCGTCCTGAGACAGGAAGTAGTACTTGCGGATCAGACCTTCCATCGCCTGGTACTTGGGCGCGGTGCTCAGGAAGGTGGCGCGCGCCTGC
This sequence comes from Burkholderiaceae bacterium, assembly GCA_024643785.1. Lineage (GTDB taxonomy): Bacteria > Pseudomonadota > Gammaproteobacteria > Burkholderiales > Burkholderiaceae_E > JAGXFR01. Next base: position 6,738 of record JAHEMI010000079.1, on the reverse strand, counting down.
TCACGGGAAATTGGCTGCGGCAGCTTGAATTCGACTATTACGGTGATCATGTCCTGCTCCCCCTGCTAGCTCTTCGGTGCCGCGACCAACTCGCAGCCCGACGCCTGCCCGAGCCCCTTGAGAAATCCCCGGCGCACGTTGCCCGCAAGGATTGCGGCGGCAACCTCCTTGGCGTGGCGCTCGGCACCGCTCAACTTCCGGACCCAGCCACGAAAGGGAATTATCCCCTCGGCGGCTCCGACCAAGGCTCCGCCGGCAGCCGCGCCGACGCCACCATTCTCACGGCCCCGTGCGTCGCCCGCATCCAGGTCATCGCCAAGCACCTCGTCAAGCTCGTGGACTGCCGCCGCCAGCGCCGTGCAGGAACGCTCCGCCGGCACCGCGTAAGGGTGTTTGTTGGCCGCGACCAGAACCGGGGGAATTTCCTGGCGCACCACATTCAGATCGGAGAATGGCGTGCTCGCCGCCTTGGCGAGCGTGCCCTGCTCCTGCTTCTGGTCATCGGCACTGGTCCGCGAGGCTTCACTTGATGCGCAGCCGGCGATGACGGCAACGGCCAGCAGGCAGGCAAATTTCTTCATGGTATGACCTTGGCTCCCTTGTCGAGCAGCAGCTGACGCAAGATCGATCGATGGCAGCGCATCTCGTCTTCGCAGTAGCAGCCGACGGAGAAATCGCCGTGGTGCGAGAGCGCGGCCAGCACCTCGATGGTTCGGCTGTTCTCGGGCGCGGCCATTTCCGCGCGGTACTTGCGCTCGAATGCCGCCCACTGGGACGGCGTATCCGCTGCCTGGCCCAGTTTCATGGTGTCAGCGCTCGGCGCGAGGTTGGGAAACCAGACGTCGTACCAGTCCTGGGCAGCAAACTCGGTCTTGGGAACGCCGCGCGGGGGCCGGCGCACCGTGCCGATGCGCGTTCCTTCACCGGCAATGCGCGCGGAACCCAGCCTGAGAACACGAACCGGCATTACCTTCCTCCTGTCCCGAGACCGCCCGATGCCAACACTGCGGGATGCCCTGCGTCCTGATTTTGAACTCAGCCTTGGCCGGAAGCAATTGAGCGCGACTCATCGAGGTAGATCTCGACCCGCTCCTTGCCTTTGCCGATGTTGTTGCGCTTCAGGCGGATCTGGCCGATCTCGCCGGTCCGCTTCACGTGGGTGCCGCCGCAACTCACTCGCGAGAACCCGTCGATTTCCCAGAAGCGGCGCTGGTTGGCTTCGTCGTCGAAACCGGTCCTGATCTCGAAGTCCGCGGCAACGATCGCGTTGGCCTGCGCCGCAATCTGCGCCAGCAACGGAGAGATGCTCTCCGGCCACGCGAAGTCGATGCGCGACTTGTCCTGCGCAATGTGCGATCCGATCCGTTCGACCCCGGCAAGCACCCTCAGGAACAGCTCGAGCACGATTTCAGCGGCGAAATGCAGCCGCATCAGCCGGTAGCGCCGGGTCCAGTCGATGGCCACCTCCACTTCCTGGCCCGGTGCCAGCCCGTGCTGCTCTGGCAGGGTGTAGAAAATCTCCGGCCCTTGCTTGGCGGCGGCCAGCACCGGGGCGCCGGAGATCGTCCCGGCATCGCTCTCCTGGCCGCCCGAGAGCGCGAAGAAGATGGTCGATTCGAGCGTGACCCGGTCGCCGGCGACAGTCGCGATCCGGGTCGTGAGCCGCGACTGGTAGGGGTCAACCCAGAACTGCCGGAACGTCATCTCCGAGTGCGCGCCTGGAAGGAATCGGGAACTGCGAGCGCTACGGCCGGCTCAGTGCGTCGGCGGCAATGATGGTGCAGTCCTCGCCGCCGCGTCCGGCGGCAATCAGCTGGTCCATCCGCGCCGCCACCGCCGGCAATGCCGCCATCGGCCGCGCGCCCACTGTTTCGAGCATCAGCCTGACGTCCTTGCGGGCCATCGCCAGCTCGAAGCTCGGCGCGAAGTTGCCCTTGGCCATGTTCATGCCGCGCCCTGAAACCATTGCATTCAGGTCGAGCAGTCCGAGCAGCTTGATCGCTTCCTCGCCACCCACGTCGCTGGCTTGCGCGATGGTCAGGATGTCGGCCATGACCGCCGCGACCCCGATGATCATGGCATTTCCGAACAGCTTGTTGGCTGCGGCTACGTCACCGCGCTCGCCCAGGTACTCGACGCGGCCGGTCATCTTAGCCAGTTCCGCCCGGACTTCCTCGAACAAGGCTTTGGGTCCGGCGACGAGCATCGAGCCTTGCGCGTTGCGCGCTGCCGGCGGGCCCATGAACACCGGGCAATGGAGGTATTTCACGCCTTCGGCATTCAATCTTTGCACCCGCGCCGCGGTGAGTTTCGGGAGCGTGGTGGTGTGATCGATGATGACGGCACCAGCCGCCAGTCCGGGGCGCGCTGCCGCCAGCACCTCCTCGACCACGGCGTCGTCCTTGAGCACCAGGTGGACGCGCGCAACCCCGCGCACCGCCTCGGCAGGGCTGGCAGCCGCAATCACGCCGAACTGCGCCAGCGCCTTGACCTTGTCCGGCGAGCGATTCCAGGCGCTTACCTGGTCGCCGCGCTTGGCCGCGCCCTCTGCGAATCCACTGCCGAGCAAGCCGGTGCCGAGAATAGCAATCTTTGTCATTAGTCTGTTCCTTGAAGGAGTGGCGCCGAACCGTCATGGCGTTGCGGCGCCTCTGGAAGAAGCCTGTTGTCAGGCGACAATTCTAGGCGCGCCGGAAATTGGCGTGTCCGCAACCTTGTCTTTACCGCCGCGGCGGGCCCGGCGACAGGGTCTTGTTCATGAACGCTGAACTGGCCGGGCACAGGCCGGCAAACTCGCGGGTCGCACGAATCGCCGCCGGCGCGCTGGCGCGGGCGCTGTCGCGATAACCGAGACGCCCGAAGAAGTGTTGCGCGGTGGTCGTCAGCAGGTAGAGCTCCTTCACTCCCAGCGAGTGCGCGTGGCGCTCGGCCGCAGCCACGAGTTCCTGCCCCAGACCCTGGCTGCGGCAATCCGCGGCCACCGCCAGCGAGCGCAGCAGGGCAACGTCGCCGCTGATCTCGAGCCCGACCACTCCCGTGAGCTGCTCGGGAGCACCGGTGGCGAAAAAATGCTCGAGATGAGCGGGCGACAGGTCCGCCGCCGGCAATCCGGATTCGGTCAACAACTTGCTGACCGGCCCCAGGGCTGGACCGCGAAAGAGGTTCATCGGCTCATTCCTGATTGTGTACAGCCGCCGACGCCCGCCGGGCACGACCGGGCCAGAGGCTTGCTCAGGTATGCGCTGTGAGGGTCCAGGGTGTAGGCGCCGAACGGGGCGCAACTGAGGTAGCCGGCACCGGCGTAGAAGGCAAGCGCCTCGGCCTGGCGCACGCCGGTTTCGAGCATCAGCTGTGGACATCCGGCGGCAGCGGCCTGGTCTTCGAGGAACGTGAGCAGCTCCTTGGCAACGCCGCGCCCGCGACACTCCGGAACCACGAACATGCGCTTGAGCTCGCCGAATCCGGCACCCAGGACCACCGCCCCGCAACCGATGGCGGCGCCGGTGCCGTCGCGCGCCACGGCAAAGATGACGTTGGGCCTGGCCAACTCGCCAATGTCGATCCCGTGGTGGCTCTGCGGCGGACAAAGCGGCCGCTGGTAGGCATCGAGCGCTTCGATCAGGCGCACGACATCGGCCTGGCCGGGGGCTTCGCTGGCGACGCTGAACGGCACTGGCACGCTCCTAGCCCAGGACCGCCGGATTGCGCTGCCAGGTGGCAAAGGTGAGCGCGCAGGCGAAGCTGACCCAGCCCAGGTAAGGCACCAGCAGCAGCGCGGCGAGCGCGTGCAGGCGGGCGAAGGCCACCATCGCCGCGACGATCAGCACCCAGAGGATGAGGATCTCGGCGAATGCCCATGCTCCCTGGTGCCAGACGAAGAACAGCCAGGTCCACAATGCGTTGACCGCCAGTTGCACGATGTAGATCGTCAGCGCGACGCGGGCCCGGCCGAACCCGTGCCGGCGCCAGACCAGCCACGCGGCCACGCCCATCAGGATGTACAGCAGGGTCCAGGCCGGCCCGAACAGCCACGCCGGCGGTGACCAGTCCGGCCGCGAGAGCTGCTGGTAGAAAGCGCCGGCGCTGGCCGAGGCGAATGCTCCGAGCGCGGCGGCGGCGAAGGTCAGCAACAGCCAGCCGATCAGTCCGATGATCGCGGAGCGAACCGGTTTGCCAGTGGGTATCGCAGCAGTCACTTGCAGACCTCGTTGCCCTTGTCGAAAACGATCCGCCAGACACCGGAGTCCTCGCGCCGCCAGATCGAGGTGAAGGTCGCGATGAGCTTGCCGTCGGCATCGCGCACCGGCCCGCTGCTGAGCGCCAACCCGCCGGACTCCAGGACCTCGACGGTCTCTGGTTGCCACGAGAACGGGGCCTGAGGACCGGTGAAGTACCGTGCCCAGGCCTGCACCACTTCCTGCTTCCCGCGCAGCACCCGCGGCCCTGCAAAGAAGACCGCCTCATCGGCTATGAAGCTGGCGAATGCCTGGTGATCGCGCTCGGCCATGGATCTGGAAAATGCGCGTTCGGTGGCAATCACCTGGTCCCGCGGTTCGGTTGCCGGCGGCGTCATGGTCTGCGTCGCACAGCCGAACAGCGAAACGCTGAGCGCCAGGGCGCCGAACATCCGCCGGCGATCAGGACAAGCTTGGATATTGCCCACGCCACAAGTTCTCCCGAGTCATCTTTCATTGGCATCCGGATCAGGCGTCGCCGGCAGCTGGTCGTCGACTCTCACCCACGACACATGAGTATCAAAGTATGCGTGACCCTGTGGTTCACGGTCGACCCGATCGGCAATCAGCGCCCGCGCGACATGCAACTCTCCCGGCCAGCGCCGGGACTGAAAGAACATGCTGCTCCCGCAGATCCCGCAGAAACCGCGATCTGCGTCGCCCGCGGGCGAGAACCAGCGCAGCGCAGCGCCAGGGTCTGCAATCTCGACGCTGGCGGCGTCCATGCCGACCCAGGTTACGAATGCCGCACCGTGCGCGCGCTGGCAGCGGGTGCAGTGACAGTGTGCCACCCATTTGGAGGGAAAGCGCAGGGCAAAACTCACCGCGCCGCAGAGGCACGCGCCGCGCGCGGACAGAACGCTCATTTCGGACCCTCGCGACCGGTCTTGTTCCAGAACCGCTCCATCGCGATGTAGGTGTAGGACGCCGACCAACCGATCAGCAGCAGGCCGTTGAGCGCCTCGACCCCGGCCAGCAAGCGCACCGGTCCGACCGGCATCAGGTCGCCGAAACCCAATGAGGTGTAGGTCTCGGCCGAGAAGTAGAGGCAGGTGGTAAAGGAAAATCCCGCCGAGCCAGCCAGTTCACCGACGTCCAGATACTTGACCAGCACGAAGAACGACGTGCCGTAGACGGCCATTTCGACAGCGTGCGCCAAAAACGCCGCGAAGATCACGACCAGCAGCTTGTTGCGGTCGGGAATGCGCAGCGCCGGCAAGCCGTTGGTCAGCGAACGCAGCACTTCAAAGTGGATCACCGTGGTCAGGGTGATCAGCGCTATGCAGGCAATGGCTACCAGCAGCACGCCCGACCCCGCGGGAGATAGTGCGCGGCGCTCCTCACAGCCATCCCCAAAAATACGAATGCCGACATTTTGGTTCCGGTGCGATAAGCGGGAATCAGCGCTCGGGTTCGGGCTGCATCACGAAGACCATGCCCATGAACCCGATCGACACCACCCGGCCGTTGACCGTGGCGTAGGAGGCAACGCCCAACGGATGGTAGTTGGACGTGAACGCGGTCAGCGCGCCGAGGCCTAGCACGCTGGCCACCGGGCTGCGTTCGGCAATGGCCTTCTTGATCTGCTCGCGGTGCTGCTCTGGCGAAGGATTGAGCAGGAACGACAAGGCCACCACGACCACGGCCGAGACCGCCGATACCACCGAAGCTTTGAGCACTGAAGACCCCCCTGAAATTGCTGCTCTCCAAACCCTGGCGCCGGCCAGTGTCCGCCGATGTGCCGCCGCGGCTGGGTTCAGGTACTCGACGCTGCCAGCGCCCCGGCGTAGGTGGCAGCGACACAATGGCCGACCGAACCGCGCAGGGCCAGGATTACCGGGGACCCGTGCAAGCGCACGACCATGCGTCGGCTAAGCGCCGTCGCGTGCTCTTCAACCGCCTCGACCGCCGACCACGGCAGGAAGAAATCCGGGCAAATGAGCCGAAACGGCATGAAGATCGAAACGTAGATGCCAGCCCTGCTGACCGTGATGATAAGGCAGGCCCCATAGTTGATCAGGAACCATCGAACCAGGCCCATCTTCGCCGACGCGAAGTAGAAGCGCTCGCCAGCGCTCTGCACCAGCGGCGGGAACTGCCTGGCGAGTTGGCGCCAGCCCGAGAGGAAGGCCAGCATTCCGGCAATGGCGAGCATGCCGACGACCAGCACCGGCAGGAACCACTGCGGATTGAAAGCGAGCTGATTCCCGGAAGGATCCATTGCCGCGTACCTCCCTCAGGCCCTGCGCTCGAAGGCCAGCTTGATGCCGAGCAGCAGCAGGACCGCGCCGCTGGTGCGATACAGCCCGGTGAGCGCGCCCGGCCGGGCCCGCAGCCAGCCCGACAGTCGACCGGCGATCAACCCCACCGGCCCTTTGACCAGGAAGGTCAGGGCGGCGAAGGCCAGCCCCAACGCGAAGACGGTGAGGGTCGGGCGCAACGCTCCGGGAGCGACGAACTGCGGCAGGAAAGCGAAGTAGAAGACCGCGATCTTGGGGTTGGA
>JAHEMI010000165.1 GCA_024643785.1 Burkholderiaceae bacterium | reverse complement strand
CTCACCGGCCCTGAAGCCGGCTCCGACGCGGGCTCGATGCCCGACACTGGCATCGTCTGTCGTGGCTCGTTCGGGGGGCGCGACGACGTACTCGGCATGCGGGTCAATTGGGATAAGCGCTACATCACGCTCGGTCCGGTGGCGACGCTGCTGGGGCTGGCCTTCCAGGTGCGCGACCCGGAGCATCTGCTCGGCGAGCAGGAGGAGCTCGGCATCACCCTGGCGCTCATTCCGACAGACACCCCGGGGGTGAGCATCGGTCGGCGCCATTTCCCGCTCAACGCGGCCTTCCAGAATGGCCCGAACTGGGGCAAGGACGTTTTTATCCCGATCGAGCAGGTGATCGGCGGGCGCGAGCGCATCGGTCAAGGCTGGCGGATGCTGATGGAGTCGCTCGCCGCAGGCCGCTCGATCTCGCTGCCCGCTCAGTCGGTCGCCGCGGCCAAGCTCTCGGCGCGCACCACCGGTGCCTATGCTCGGGTGCGCACGCAGTTCAACGTGGCGATCGGACGCTTCGAGGGGGTCGAGGAGGCGCTCGCGCGCATTGGTGGCGCCACCTATCTGATGGACGCCGCGCGGGTGATGACCGCCGGGGCGGTCGACCTGGGCGAGAAGCCCTCGGTACCGTCGGCCATCGTCAAGTATCACCTCACCGAGGGCATGCGCGCGGTGGTCAACGATGCCATGGACGTGCACGGCGGCAAGGGCATCTGCCTGGGACCGAACAACTACCTCGGGCGGGCCTACCAGCTCGTGCCGATCGCCATCACGGTCGAGGGCGCCAACATCCTGACCCGCTGCCTGATCATTTTCGGCCAGGGCGCCATTCGCTGCCATCCATATGTGCTCACCGAGATCAACGCCGCCAACGACAGCGACCGCGCCCGCGGCGCCCGCGCCTTCGACCTGGCGCTCTGGGGCCACGTGCGCTTCTTCGCGGCCAACGTGGCGCGCGCGCTGGTGCTCGGCATCACCGGCGGCCTGCCGGTGAAGGCTCCCGGAGGGCGCGAGACCAAGCGCTACTACGAGCAGCTCACCCGCTTCAGCACTGCACTGGCGCTGCTCACCGACGCCGCGATGATGGTGCTCGGCGGCGAACTCAAGCGCCGCGAGAAACTCTCGGCGCGTCTCGGTGACGTGCTCAGCCAACTCTACCTGTGCTCAGCCGCGCTCAAGCGTTTCGAGGACGAAGGACGACTGGCAGAAGACCTGCCGTTACTCGAGTTCGCGCTCTACGGTGCCTTCTTCAAGATCCAGGTGGCGCTGAACGGGGTAATGGCGAATTTCCCGGGCAAGTTGATTCCGCGGCTGCTGCGCCTGCTCGTCTTCCCCAAGGGACTGACCCTGACGGCACCGAGCGACCACATGGGCCACGAAGTGGCACGCATCCTCATCGCCCCGGGCGCTGCCCGAGATCGCCTCACCACCGGAATTTACGTGCCCGATGGCGAGGAGGATGTGGTCGGCAAGCTCGAAGTGGCCCTGACCACGGTCGTGGCCGCGGAGGCCATCCGCGACCAGCTGCGTGCCGACCCGGAAAAGCGCACGCTCGCGAGCGGCGGATGGGCGACGATCGCCGCTGCGGCGCGCGCGCAGGCCGCCTTGCCGGAGGGCGAACTGGAGACGCTGGAAAGGGCGGCCCGGCTCACGCGCGAGGTCATTGCAGTGGACGATTTCCCGCAGGACTTCGGGATGCGCCCCACGGCGGAGCGCTAGGGGGGTCTCTGCTACCTTGAGTTCGAAGCCAATCACGCCGGGGCAGGGACGTTTCCAATGAACCATCATTTCCCACGCGAGCAGGAAGCGAGATGAGCGCGACGACCCTGCTGCGCCAGGCGGCGCTGGTGCTGCTCATCTTGCTGGCCGGCGCCTGTCGCAACAGCAGTGTCGGCGCGTCGTCCCCGGGCGCGCTGCGCGCGACGGTGCTCAACGCGTCGCTCGCGAGCCCGTGGGCACTGGCGTTCCTGCCCGACGGCCGCATGCTCGTCACCCAAAAGGGCGGCACGATGGTGATCCTGAGCGCCGATGGCGCGCGGGTCGAAGCCACGGTTAGCGGCGTCCCGGCGGTCGTCGACGCGGGGCAGGGCGGATTGCTCGATGTCGCGCTCGATCCGGACTTCGACGCGCAGTCGAACCCGTGGATCTACTGGAGTTACGCGGAAGCAGGCAGCGGCGGCACCGGCACCGCGGTCGCGCGCGGGCGGCTCGTCGGCTCGGCGCTACAGGATGTGACCGTGATCTTTCGTCAGCTGCCCAAGCTCTCGGGCCGAGCCCACTTCGGATCGCGCCTCGCGTTTCGCGCCGACAAGACGCTGTTCGTGACGCTCGGCGAGCGCATGCGCGACGACACGTTCTCCCCGGGGCTGCAATATGCGCAAAACGTTGCCACTCATCTGGGCAAGGTCGCGCGCATCAACCGCGACGGCAGCACGCCGGCGGACAATCCGCCACTCGGCATCGCCGGCGCGCTGCCGCAGATCTGGAGCTACGGACATCGCAATCCGCAGGGTGCGGCGATCAATCCGGCCACCGGCGAGCTGTGGCTGAGCGAGCACGGGCCGCAGGGCGGCGACGAGTTGAACCGGGTGCTCGCCGGCGGCAACTACGGCTGGCCGATCCGCAGCTACGGATGCCCCTACGGTATGCCGGTAGGGGACACGTGCCGGCTCGGTGGCGGCACGCATGCCCCGAGCTATGTCGAGCCCGTTTCCTTCTGGGTGCCGACCTCGATCGCGCCGGCCGGCTTGATGTTCTACAGCGGCGAGCGCTTCCCCGACTGGCAGGGCAGCGCATTTGTCGGGGCGCTGGCCGGCAAGGCGCTGTGGCGCGTGGCGTTGAAGGGCAACGTCGAAGTGTCGCGCGAACGGCTGTTGGGTGAGCTCGGCGAGCGCATCCGCGACGTGCGCCAGGGGCCTGACGGCTGGAT
>JAHEMI010000010.1:24654-42524 GCA_024643785.1 Burkholderiaceae bacterium | reverse complement strand
CGGCATGGAAACCCGCGGCATTTCAGATCACGGCTTCATCCACTCGATATACTTTCGGGATCCCAACGGGTACGTGATCGAGCTGACGGCGAAGATGCCCGGCCACGACCAGGCGATGGACCCCGGCAGCAACGAAGCGCGCGCCAAGCTCGAGCGCTGGCAGGCGGCCAAGGAGCCGGGCGCGAGGTCCTGATCCTGGTTGCCCGGCGGGCGGGGATGGCCGCGGACAACTCAGGAGAATTCCAGTGGAAATGAAGTCCTTTACCTTCTCGGTCGCCGACCGGATCGCGCGGCTGACGTTGAGCCGTCCCGATGAGTTCAACACCATCAACCCGGACTTCTGGCGCGAACTGGAACTGGTGCTCGATCACCTGCAGCGCGAGGCTCCGGCCCGCGCCCTGGTGATCGCCTCCACCGGGAAGCATTTCAGCGCCGGGATGGCGCTGGAGATGTTCGGCGGCGCGATCTCGATCAACGAAGCCAGTGCCGGTTCGCGGGCCAACATCGCGGCGGTGCTCGCCGACATGCAGCGCGTGCTCGACAAGCTCGCCGCGCTGCGCATGCCGGTGATCGCGGTGATCCAGGGCGGCTGCATCGGCGGCGGGGTCGACCTGGTCAGCGCCTGCGACCTGCGCTACTGCAGCGCCGATGCGTTCTTCTGCATCCAGGAAATCAATATCGGCATGACCGCCGACCTGGGTACGCTCCAGCGCCTGCCCAAACTGATCCCGGACGCGGTGGTGCGCGAACTGGCGTTCACCGGGCGCCGCCTCCCGGCAGCCCGGGCATTGGCCGTCGGACTGGTCAACGAGGTCGCACCCGATGCCGACGCCGCGCTCGCGGCGGCACTGGCGGCGGCCGGCGAAATTGCCGCCAAGCCGCCGGTGGCGGTCTGGGGCAGCAAGCAGGCTATCGACTACGCGCGTGACCACCCGGTCGCCGACAGCCTGCGCCAGATGGGCTGGCTGCAGTCGGCGATCTGGGACACCAGCGCCATTGCCGAGAGCATGAGCGCGCGCCAGCAAGGCCGGACCCCAGAGTACCGGGATCTCGACAAACTGCGCTTCTTCGGCGACGAGGACTGAAACCCCCGCCGCGTTCGTGCGATGATGGATGCACATACCACCCGCGAAAGGACCTGCCATGTCGCGCATTCCATACGTTCCAGCTGACATCCAGGAGCCGGCGGCGATAGTCGCCGCAGTGCGCGCGCGTCGCGGCGGCGAGCTCATCAATCTCGACCGGGTGCTGCTGCACAGCCCGGAACTGGCGCTGGGCTGGAACCACCTGCTCGGCGCGGTGCGCACCCGACTGTCGCTCAATCCGCGGCTGCGCGAACTGGCGATGTGCATCGTCGCGGTGCTCAACGGTGCCGAATACGAGTTCATCCACCACGCCCCGGAATTCATGAAGGCCGGCGGCGGCGAGGCCCAGGTCAGGAGGATGCGCTCGCCCGAGGAGGCCAGCCTCGACAGCGAACTGTTCGACGAAACCGAGCGCGCGACGATCGCGCTGACGATCGAGATGACCCGCAACGTCAAGGTGGCGGACACGACCTTTGCCCGCATCAGTGCGCTGCTCGACCGCCAGTCGCTGGTCGAGCTGATCGCGACCATCTCGGCCTACAACATGGTGTCGCGCTTCCTGGTCGCGATCGGGGTGACGCCGGAGGACTGAACCCTAGCGCTGTCCCGCCAGGTCGTCGCCATTGACGACCCTGATCGGCGCCCCGGCGAGCCACGCGGCGAGCGCCTCGACCATCCCGCCGTGGTGGGCACGAAAGACCGGTTCGGTCGCGTAGCCGAGGTGCGGCGACAGCGTCACGTTGGGCAAGGCCAGCAGCGGGTCATCGGCGGGCAGCGGCTCGGTGGCAAAGACGTCGAGCGCGCCGTGGCCCGGCCGGGCACTTTGCAGCGCCGCCACCAGCGCCCCATCCTCGATCAGCCCGGCGCGCGAGGTGTTGACGAGCAGCGAGTCCGGGCTCATGAGCGCCAGATCCGCGGCACTGACAATTCCCCGGGTGCGCTGCGAGAGCACCAGGTGCAGCGTGACCACCCGGCAGGTCGCAAAGAGTTCCTCGCGCGACACCCGCCTCACCCCGACCTCGGCAGCACGCTCGTCGCTCAGGTTGCTGCTCCAGGCGAGCACCTCCATGCCGAACGCCTGGCCGATTCGGGCCACCCGTTCGCCGATTGCTCCCAGCCCGATCACCCCCAGCCGGGCGCCTTCAAGGCAGAACGGCAGCGGATAGCGCGCGCCCTGCGCGTCGCCGCGCCAATGACCGGCACGCACCCCGGCATCGGCCGCTGCCAGGCGCTTGGCGCCGGCCAGGATCAGCGCCCAGGTCTGCTCGGCGGTGCAGGCCTTGACCGGCCCGCCGGGAGTATTCGAGACCACTACGCCCTGCCGGCCGGCTGCAACGTGATCGACCGCCGCGTTGCGCTGCCCGGTGAAGACGATGAACCGCAACCGCGGCAGACGTTCGAGCAGCGCCGCCGGGCACGCCTGACGTTCGCGCATCAGGCAGATGGCGTCGAAGTCGCGCAGCCGCTGGGCGGCGGCGTCGAGACTGGCGAAGGGCTTCTCAAACACCACCACCTCGGCGCGCTCGCGCACCGCCGACCAGTCGGCGTCGGCCAGCGCCGCGGCTTCGTAATCATCACAAATGGCAATGCGAATCTTGCTCACGGTTTCTCCGTCAATGGCTTAGGTTTGCGCTGCTCAGTGCGACCCGCCCGGCAAAGCTGCGGCGCGGCGCCGGGTGCGCCGGCCGAGGAATGCGTATACCAGCGGCGGCGTGCCCAGCAGGAGTCCGATCAGCGACAGCTCGACGTGGCTCAGGCCGATCGACCCCCCGCCCGGGGCGGCAAAGAAGAGCCCCGCGAAAAAGAGCAGCGTCCGGGCGAACCAGCCGATCACCCCATCGTTGAACCTGCCGAATCCGGCAGCGTAGCCCTGCAGGGCCGAGCCGATCATGTAGATCCCCAGCACCGCGGTCAGCACCACCACGGCCACTTCCAGCGGCGCACCACGGCCGATCAGCGCGGGATTGAGCACGAAGAAGAACGGCAGGAAGTAGATGATGCTGCCCAGCCGCATCGCGGCAAAGCCGGTGCGCATCGGTCCTGACCCCGCCAGCGTCCCGGCCGCGAATGCTCCCAGGGCGACCGGCGGCGTGATGAACGACACCATCCCCCAGTACATGATGAACAGGTGCACCGCCAGCGGATCCAGGCCAGCCTTGGTGAGTGCCGGCGCGACCACGATCGCCAGGAAGATGTAGCACGCGGTCACGGTCATGCCCATGCCGAAGATGAAGCTGGTGATCGCGGCCATGACCAGCAACGCGATTACCGAATCGCCGGCGAGGAACACCAGGTCGTTGACCAGCGTGCCGGCCAGTCCGGTGGCCGAGAACGCCCCGACGATCAGGCCAACGCCCAGCAGCACCGAGACCAGCTCGGCGAGCGAGCGCCCGATCGCGAGCACCAGCGTCGCCGCGCTCGCCAGCGTCAGGCGGGTTTCGCGCGAGAACTGGTTGATTACCAGGAGCAATGCGGTGGCATAGAACGGCGCCAGCGTTTCCTGGCGGAAGAACATCATCACCCAGATCAGCACCGCGAATACGAACAGGTACTGCCAGCCGCGCGCGAAGGTCGCGCCCAGACGGGGCAGCTCCTCGCGGCTCAAGCCTTCGAGTCCGCGGCGCGCGGAGTAGGCGTCGAGCTGCACGAACAGCGCGAAGTAGTAGAGCAGTGACGGGATCGCCGCCGCCAGGGCGATCTGCGCGTAGGGCATGCCCAGGAAGGACGCCATCACGAAGGCGGTGGTGCCCATCACCGGCGGCATCAGCACCCCGCCGGTCGAGGCGCAGGCCTCGGTCGCGCCGGCATATTCCTTGCTGAATCCGGTGCGCTTCATCGCCGGAATCGACACCACCCCGGTAGTGAGGACGTTGGAGATCACGCTGCCGCTCAGCGAACCCATGAACCCGCTGGCGAAGATCGACACCTTGGCCGCGCCGCCCCGGTAGCGGCCAACCAGCGCCAGCGCCAGGTCGTTGAAGAATCTCCCGCCGCCGGTGTACTGGAGCACCGAGCCGAAGATGATGAAGCCGACGACGATCTCGCCAAAGGCCCGCATCGGGATGCCGAACGAACTCTCGCTCGAAATGATGTGGAAGACGATGGTGTCGGTTATCGGGCGCGAGATCCCCGAAATCGGTCCGGGCAACAGGTCGTTGAAAACCGGGTACAGCGAGAACACCAGCACGATCGCGAAGATCACCAGCCCGCCGGTGCGCCGCGTCGCCTCCAGGATCAGCAGCCATAACAGGTAGGACATGACCTGGGCCGGCACCGGGGCGCCGTATTCCCAGCCGCCCATCAGGCTCTGCTCCCCGGTCCAGACGAAATAGCCGGCCGCGCAAAGCGCCGACAGCGCCAGCGTCAGGTCATACCAGGGCGCGCCCTCCGGGGCGGCATGCTTGGTGGCCGGGAACGCGCAAAAGGTCAGCGCCAGGAACAGTCCGGCGAGGCCGTAGAGATAACGATTCTCCAGCACCACGATGCCGAAGATCTGCAGGTTGAAGAGCTGGTTCACAGCCAGCATCAGCGCGGCGAGCGTCGCGACGATCAGGACCGGGCGCAGCCAGTTCGGCGGATTGCGATAGCGCAGCTCGTCGCTGATGCGCGCCATTGCGACGCGCAGTTCGGTCGCGGTGTGATCGGTCGGAGCCGGCGAAGCCGCCGGTGTCGCTGAGTTGCCGGATTGAACCATTAGGCTTGTCGCTCCCGGGAGCTGCTATCGGTGCCACGTGAACCACACGCAACGGGGCACGCGAAACCGCTGCCAGCACGTTCAGTGCGGGCAGCGGTGGCGCGGTCAGGTCTAACGATAGATAACCGGCATGCCGGCGGCTTCAAGCCGCTTGGCGCGGAGTGCCATCCAGTTCTTGGTGAACTGGTCGTCGGCAACCTTGCTCGCGACGGCCTCGGCCCACGCCGCTTTCAGGATCTGCTGGCGCTTGACGAGGTTGTCGTTGTGCTTCTGGTGAGCGTCGGTCCACTTGCCGATTTCCTTGAAGTAGCGGATCGCACCGTCGTGATAGGGCACGGCCCACTCGAAGCGCTGGCGTTCGAGCGCCCAGCCGTTGATCCCGGGCGCCGTTCCCTGGTATTTCGGGTACAGGGTCACCATGGCCTTGGTCATGTTGTAGACCAGATCGGCATTCTGGTCGGCGTACGAGATCAGGATCGGGTAGGGATATGCCGCGCCTTCGTTGGGCTTCTCCTTGGACAGCCCCGCCCCTTCAGTCGCGACGTTGGGAGCGAAGAACGGCGCCTTGTCCTGCAGACGCTTCCAGCCTTCCTTGTCGTTGTGGGGCAGCGGCGGCCAGAAGATGCCGCGGGGCGAAGCCTCGAGCTGATAAGCCTTGCCCGACGTCGTGGTCGCGAACGCCGCGTCGACCTGGTTGTTGATGATGCCGTCCCACGATTGCCCGAAGCCCGGGAACTCGACCTTCTTGACGTCGTCCCAGGTCAGGTTGGCAAACGAGAGGATCGCGGTGACGTTCTCGTTGAGCGACGGCGAGCCGACGATGTAGGCGACGCGCTTGCCGCGCAAATCGGCAAAAGTCTTGATGCCGAGGTCGGCGGCAACGCCCACGGTCAGGTTGCTGTCGGCGTTGGCGGTCAGCAGGACGCGCACTTCCTGCGGGCCCCATGACTTGGCGCCGAAATCGAGCACGCCTTCCTGTGCCAGGTAGCTCGCGCCCACGCCCGTGGCCGAGAACTGAACCTGCTTGCCGCGGAGCGGAACTTGCCGCGAGACGTCGTTCTTGCCCGGGAGCACCCGCAGGTCGACCTTGAGTTCGTTCTTCAGTGCCGAACCGATTGCCACCGCCTGGTTGTAGCCAGCGGACCCGACGTCGTAGGCAGTCCAGGAAATCTGCGCCGGCAGCGTTACCTGCGCCCACGCCACCTGTCCGACAAATGCCGCAGCGAGCACGCCGACGCCGCCCGCAAAATGCGATTTCTTGCTCATTCCATCTCCCCCTGGTTGCCCGCCGCTGGCGGGTCATTGCTGGATGTCGCGTCCTTTGTTGCCGGGCGCAACTCGCATTTCTAGGGTGCTTCCAAAACATGGCCGACCCTTCGCGGTAGCATACTACCGATCTAGCCCCACTGCCATCAACACCACACGAGGCTCACCGATGACCCGACGTTGCGCAGACTTGCTGATCGATTGCCTGGAGGCCCACGACGTCGAGCGCGTCTTCTGCGTCCCCGGCGAGAGCTTTCTCAGCGTGCTCGACGCCCTGCACCAGCGCGAAGAAATTGCCACCGTAACCTGCCGTCACGAAAGCGGCGCCGCGATGATGGCGCTGACCCACGCCAAGCTCACCGCTGCTCCCGGAGTCGCCTTCGTCAGCCGCGGCCCCGGCGCCACCAACGCCGCGATCGGGGTGCACCTGGCCGAGCAGGATGCGGCGCCGCTGGTACTGTTCGTCGGTCACGTGCCACGCCACGAAATCGGCCGCGGCGCTTTCCAGGAAGTCGACTACGCCAAGACCTTCGCCGACCTCGCCAAGTGGGTGGCGGTGGTGCACGACGCCGGCCGCCTGCCCGAGATCGTCGCGCAGGCTTTTGCCGTCGCGCTCAGCCCGACTCCCGGGCCGGTGGTAGTGGTGCTGCCCGAGGACGTCCTCGACGAAGCGACCGCCGCAGCCGTCGTGGCGCCCCATCCGGCGCCAGTCGCCGGCGGCGCGCCGGCACTGGCGGCCGCAATCGCCCCGCTGCTGGCCGGTGCCGAGCGCCCGCTGCTGGTGGCCGGGGGCGCGTTTGCCGGCGCCGCCGCACGCACGGTGCTGCGCCAGGCGGCCGAGGCCTTGCAACTGCCGGTGGTGCTGACCTTCAAGCGCCAGGACCAGTTCCCCAACAATCACCCGCTCTACGGCGGGCACCTCGGATTCAAGATCGCCCGCGACCAGGTCGAACTCTACGAGGAGGCCGACCTGGTGCTGGCTATCGGCACCCGGCTGGGCGAAGTAAGCACCCAGGGCTACCGCTTCCCGCGCGCGCCGCATCCGCGCCAGACCCTGATCCACGTTCACGATGACCCGCAGGTGCCCGGACGGGTGATCGCCGCGCATCATCCGGTGCTCGCCGATCCGGTCGCTTTCCTGGGCGAGTTGGTGGGGCTCGCCACCGCCGTTACCCTGCCCGCTGTTGCCGCCCAGCGCAGCAGCTGGATCGAGCGCATCCATGGCCATGTCAGTGCCCGGCAACCGTGGCAACCGAACGCCGATGGCGCGCTCGACATGGGCGCGATCGTCGCGGCGCTGGGCGAGCACCTCGACGACGATGCGGTGCTGATCACCGACGCCGGCAATTTCTCGGGCTGGCTCCACCGGCACTTCGCGTTCTCCGGACGCCATCAGCTGGTCGGTGCGGTGGGCGGGGCGATGGGCATCGCGATGCCTGCCGCCGTCGCCACCGGGCTGCTCTACCCGCAGCGCCAGGTGGTGACGTTGATCGGCGACGGCGGTTTCCTGATGACCGGCTCGGAACTCGCGACCGCGATCCAGTACGGCGTGCCGGTCAAGGTATTCGTCTGCAACAACGGCAGCTACGGAACCATCCGGATGCACCAGGAACGCAGCTACCCGGGACGCAACCACGGCACCGACCTGCACAACCCGGATTTCGTGATGCTGGCGCGCGCCTATGGCGCCACCGGGCTGCTCATCGAGCGTCTGGAAGATGCGCTGCCGGTGACCCGCGAGGCGCTGGACTGCCCCGGTCCGGTGGTGGTGGAAGTGCGCTGCGCGCTCGAACACATCAGTGCGTTCTCGACGATTGCGGACCTGCAGCGGGCCGCCCGCGCCTAGCAATCAGCTCCGGACCGGCCTGGCGACCACCTCCCAACTGCGCACCCCGCCCGGCACTACCGTGAACAGCGGGTGCGGGTCGGGGCGCTCGATGGCGCGGAAACTTTCGAGCCTCACGGGATCGCGCACCGCCAGCTTGGTGCACAGGTGGCGCCACTCGTAGTCGAGCTGGCCGCTGGTCTCCTCGATCGTCGCGACCGCCACCGGCTGCGCCGGGATCTTGCCGGCGTCGAAGCGGTAGCCGCGCCGCCCGGCCTCGGCGAGCACGCAGCGCAGGTATTCGCAGACCGCCGGCACCGGTTGCGGGTGTTCCCGAAAGCGCACCAGTTGCGGATGGTTGCGATACCCCCTGGTCTTGCCCTCGAGCACCGCCTTCGCGAGCAGCGCCTCGCGCCACAGCGCCACCAATCCTTTCGCGTCGAGGTAACGGGGATGAACTGTCCAGAGCCGCATCTGTTCTCCTGCTTGCTGGCCGCGCGGACTCAGAGCTTCAGTTTCATGCCGACGTGGCTGGCCGCATATCCCAGCCGCTCGTAGAAGCGGTGGGCATCGAGGCGCCGCTTGTCGGTGGTGAGCTGCACCAGTCCGCAGCCGGTCTGGCGGGCGCGTTCGGTGACATGGGCCATCAGCGCGGCGCCGATCCCCAGTCCGCGCAGGTCGGCGCGCACCCGCACTGCCTCGACCAGCGCGCGCTTCATGCCGCCGCGGCTCAGTCCCGGGATGATCGTCAGCTGCAGCGTCGCGATCACCTCGGCGTCGCGTTCACCTACCCACAGTTCGCTCGCGCGATCGGCTTCGATCTCGCGAAACGCGGCCTGCACCGCTGGCGTGATCTCGGTGGGATAGTCGCCGCGGGTCTTGACGATGTCGTCATCGGCAAGCATGGCCATGATCGCCGGCAGATCCGACGCCAGCGCCTGGCGGAAAGTAGTCTCCATACCCATGTCCTCGGCAATCGCGTCGGCTGCCCTGGTCCTCAGTCGAAGTTGCTGCCGACGATTGCGTCGATCCGCGCCAGTACGTCGGGGGTGAGCTTCGGCACCACCGCCAGCGCCTTCATGTTCTCGTTTACCTGGGCAACGCTGGTGGCCCCGGTGATGACGGTCGAGACGCGCGGATTCTTCACGCACCAGGCCAGCGCCAGTTGACCGAGCGAGCATTGGAGATCCTGTGCTACCGGCTCCAGCAACCCGGCGATCTCGTTGCCCCGGACGTCGGTGAGGCGCGCGCGCAGGAATTCGTAACTCGCGAGCGTGCCGCGGCTGCCCGCCGGAATGCCCGAACGATACTTTCCGGTCAGCAAGCCGCTGGCCAGCGGGCTCCAGGTCGTCAACCCGAGACCGAGATCCTCGTAGAGCCGCGCGTATTCCTGCTCGACGCGCTTGCGGTGCAGCAGGTTGTACTGCGGCTGCTCCATCACCGGCTTGTGCAGGCTGTACTTGTCGGCGATGTGCCAGGCACTGCTGATCTCGCCGGCACTCCACTCGCTGGTGCCCCAGTACAGCGCCTGGCCACGCGCGATCATGTCGTGCATCGCCCAGACCGTTTCCTCGATCGGGGTCGCCGGATCGGGGCGATGACAGAACACCAGGTCGACGTAGTCAAGCTGCATACGCTTGAGCGACGCCTCGATGGCGTGGCGCAGGTATTTGCGATTGAGCGTATTGCGCTCGTTGGGGCCGTCGCTGACACCCCAGAAGAACTTGGTCGAGACGACATACTTCTGGCGCGGCCAGGCGAGCTCCTTCAACGCCGCGCCCATCATCTCCTCGCTCTTGCCGCGGGCATAGGCCTCGGCGTTATCGAAGAAGTTGACCCCGGCGTCCCAGGCGGCCGCCATGATCTCGCGGGCCTCGCCGCCATCGATCTGGTTGCCGTAGGTGACCCATGATCCCAGTGACAGCGCGCTGACCTTCAGTCCGGAGCCGCCGAGTCGGCGATATTGCATGATGGTTCCTTCCCAGTTCGGATGGAGTGTTTGACCGAGATCGCAGCGTACCAGCGAAAGTCAACCTTCGCCCGATCCGGTCAATCGAATCCGTCGGCGACCAGCACTTCGATCAGGTTCGGCTTGCCGCTGCCAATCGCCGCGCGCAACCCATCGCCGAGTTCTGCCGGGTCGGTGATGCTACAGGCGGGCATGCCAAACCCACGCGCCAGTGCCACAAAATCAAGTACCGGGTCCTTGAGATCCATGCCCACGAAACGGTCCGATCCGCGCCCCGCCAGCAGCCGTTCCTTGACGATCCGGTAGCTGCGGTTGTTGATGATCACGTAGGTGATCGGCAGCTTCAGATGTGCCGCCGTCCACAGCGCCTGGATGCAATAAAGTGCGCTGCCGTCGCCCACCGCCGCCACCACCGGACGCCCGGGCCGTGCCAGACTGATGCCGATCGCACCGGCCATCGCAAAACCGAGTCCGCCACTGGCCAGACCGTAGAAACTGTCTGCGGCGGCCATCGGCAGCAGGCTTGCCAGCGCCGGAGCCGCGGTAAGCGCCTCCTCGAGCACGATGGCGTCTTCGGGAAGCGCATCGACCAGCGCCATCATCAGGAAGCGGGGATCAATCGGTTGCGCGCGTGCCGCCGCCCCCGCCTCGCTGCGGGCGATCGCGCTGCGCGCCGACCAGTTCCGCGGCTGCAAGGCCCGCAGCCGCTCGCTGGCCGACACGGCCTGCTCAGGCAAACGTCTGGCCCGCAATACCGGCAGCAACGCCCGCAGGGTCTCGCCGACATCGGCACGCAGCGCCAGTTCGGTCGGATAGTTCTTGCCCAGTTCCCAATCGCGCTCGGTCACATGCACCACTGCGAGGCCATCGGGAAGCGGATCAACCGGGCTATACGGCGACATCCGCAGCAGATCCGCGCCCAGGCACAGCAGCAAATCGTAGGGGTGCAGAGTCGCACGCACCAGCTGCTGGTTGCGGGTCAGATCACCCATGCAGGCGGGATGCCGCGAAGGAAAACGCGCGTTGTAGGGAACCGGCTCCTGGTAGACGGCGGCCCCGAGCAGCGTTGCCAACTCACCAGCCTCGGCGAACAGATCATGGTCGGCCAGTTCGCGCCCGGCGATGATTGCCGGACGGCGCGCTGCGAGCAGCCGTGCGGCGAGAGCAGCGATGGTCGCGTCGGATGGCCTGGTCGTGGCGTCGACGCGGGTCGGATGGCCAAAGTCCAGTTCCCCCTCTTCATCCAGAATGCTGCCCGGCAAGCTGATGAATACCGGTCCGGTCGGGGGAGTAAGCGCGATCTTGGCCGCACGCCTCACGATGCGCGGCAGGTCCTCGAGGCGCGTCACCTCCACCGCCCATTTCACCAAGGGCTGGGCGATCGGCACCAGTGGCTCATAGAGCAAGGGCTCCTGAAGCCCATAGCCGATCTCGTATTGCCCGGCGGTGACGATCAGCGGCGACCCGGAGAACTTCGCGCTGTAGAGCGCCCCCATCGCGTTGCCCAGGCCCGGTGTGCAGTGCAGATTCACGGCGGTCAGCTTGCCCGAGGCCCGCGCGAAACCATCGGCCATGCCAACCACCACCGCTTCCTGCAGGCCGAGCACGTACTTCAACTGCGGAAACTGCGGGATCACCTCCATGATCGGCAACTCGGTCGTACCGGGGTTGCCGAAGAGGTGCGTGACGCCCTCGTCGATCAGCAACTGCAAGAAAGCGGCGCGCCCCGTAATCCTGCGTTTCGCCATGGTCGAATAATCCTCGCCGCCGCAGTGGTTCCGGGCGCAGCGCAAGC
Source organism: Burkholderiaceae bacterium (assembly GCA_024643785.1). Classification (GTDB taxonomy): domain Bacteria; phylum Pseudomonadota; class Gammaproteobacteria; order Burkholderiales; family Burkholderiaceae_E; genus JAGXFR01. The sequence goes on along the minus strand of JAHEMI010000010.1, from coordinate 30,890 downwards.
GCGCACCGGCCCAACATATTGGCAACGATGATAATGGATGTCAGCCTTGCGCAGGGTCTGGGGAGGCAACAAAAATCGACCGCCACAGCACCAGCAGCACTGGCGCCATGACGGTCGACGGGGGTGGGGAACGGCGCTGCTAGCAGCCGGCGGTCTTCTTGAACGACTGGCTGGTGTGCGGATCAGCCTTCATGTAACGGGCGCGGATTTCGTCGCCTTCGACGATCCGGTGGTCCTTGAACTTATCGAGCGTGAGGTCGTCGGTAATGGTGATGGTGACGTCCTCGCCGGTCTTGTTGTCCTTGAGAATCGCGACTGCCGATTTGCCGTCGGCTGCAACCGTGAGCCTGGTGATCGGGCCGACGATCATCGCCTGGTCGGCAGCCGACACGTTGCTGACGGATACCAGGCCGACGATGGCAAACAACATGGAGAACAGAATTGCGGAGAACTTGGATTTCATATTGGACTCTTTCGATGGTTCGATGACTGGCGAGCGGAGCTGACTCCGCTCGCCCTGACAACAGGATTTCCTAGAACTTGACCTCAAAGGTGGCGTAGATGTCGGTGGCGCTCTTCAGCGGCGTCAGCGTCATCATGTCGGCACCGTTGACGTCGGCGATCGCGACCGGCGCACCGACCCAGTTGTTGCTGCCGGTGTACTTGAAGTCGTAGTGCCGCACGCCAAAGCGCACGAAAGTCTTGCTGAAGTACGACGACACCGCCTTGCCGCCCAGTTCATGGATCACGTAGGCTTCGTAGACGTTTCCGCGGGTGCCGAGCTTGGAGGTCCAGACGTCGTCAGCGGCCGGTGCGAAGGTGATCCAGTTCTTGGAGCCGCGGTTGTACTCGAGGCCAAGCTTGGTTCCGGATGGCAAGTCGTAGCGCATGCCCAGCGAGATCGCCGTACCGGTCTTCGACGCAGGCGCCTCGGGCGCGAAGAAAGCGCCGGTCAGCAAGCCCTGGAAGCCGAACTGCGCCGACACGTTGGCGTTCGGGCTGGTGCGGCTCAATCCCCAGTCGGCAAACAGATTCAACTTGCCAGGACCGACGTTCTTGATCGTGCTCATCGCGCCGATCCCGAACCAGTCGATGTCACCGAGACTGGTCTTGGGCGAGGTGTCGCCGAAGTACGTGCCGCTCATCGACGGGGCGTCGAAGATGTTCATCCCGCGGTTCCACTGCAGCCAGACGCGCAGCGGATCGGTGTCGATCGGCACTACCGCGACGCCCAACATTGTGGTGTCGGCCAGCGAGTTCGACGGAGTCCCGCGGAAGCCGCTCTCGAATCCGACGCCGTAGCAGACCTTGGCGTAGGCGCCCGGCCAGCCGTCGATGTCCGGCGCCCAGCCCAGCGTCATGCCGTCGAAGGCGTAATCGACCAGCAGCGACGGTACGCCGCCGGTGCCCGGACGGCCATCGTTGGTGCGGACGTTGGTCGAGGCGCCGGCCGTGGACGGACGCCGGCCCACCGAGAACCAGACCGGTTCGTCGGCGATGTTGTGCCAGGTAGCGTAGACGCGATCGACGTTGAGCCGGCTGTCCGAGGGCACGTGGCTGACGGTGCCGTCAAAGACCCCGACCCGGTCGGCAGCAAATGGCGCGGAACCGGCGTTGGTGAATGCCGACTCGTCCTGTGCCCCGAAGACCTTGTACATCGACAGGCGCGCCGTGATGCTGACATCCTGCGTTGCCTTGGCGCCGAGATCGAGGTTGAACAGGTTGGTCATCAGGCTCGAGTTCTTCGGCTTGTAGCTCGGCACCGGGGCGGCAAAGGCGCCGATTCCCTGCACCATGCCGGCATTCATCGGATTGCTGAGGAACGCGAGCGCGTCGTCATAGGTCGCGACGCCAGCCATGCCAGAGGCGAAGCCCATCAGGCCGGTGAGCGCGCTGGAGGTCGACATCCCCATGCCGCCGAAATAGGTCGAGCTGCCGGGCAGCGTGCTCGGATTGGCGAAGAAGTCGGCCTGCAACGCCTGCTGGGCGTTGGCGAAGGTCGCGTTGACATCAACGAACGGGCGAGTTTCGCCACTCAGATTGTCGATGCGGAACTGATAGCTGCCGCCGACATCCAGCCACTTGGAGAGCGACTTGTCCTCGAGCTTCTTGACCTGGCGCTTGAGGTCGCTGACTGCAGCAGTATCGGGCGTGGCCGCCTTGGCTTTCTCTTCGTTGGCCTTGACCTGAGCACGCAAGGCCTCGAGCTCGATCGACAGCGCCTCGATCTTCTTGGCGAGATCGACGTCAGCCGCCCGCGCACCGATCGGGAGCACCAGCCCCGCGATCAGGGCTGCGAGCAGCGTCTTCCTGAAAGTACTGTTCATGCATTTCTCCTGAAGATTTCAACAAACAAACTCTCGCTACTTCGCCTGGGCCAGGAACGTGCCGTCGGCGTGATAGGTGACCTGCGCGTCGAGGAACCAGACGTTGAGTTCCTCGCGCAGGATCTTGGCGGTGTCGTAGGCTTCTCCGGAGCGTCCGCCCGTGGCGCACACGAACACGATCGGCTTGTCTTTCGGCAGCTTGGCAAGACCGGCCTCGAAGTCATCGATCGGAACGTTGATCGCGCCCTTGATCGTCGCCACCGCGAATTCCTTGGGCGAGCGGACGTCCACCACCACGATTGCGCTGGGCTGGTTCTTCATGATCCTTTCGAAGGACGCAACGCTGATGCTGCCCTTCTCCTTGCCGGGTTCAATGCCCGCCGCCGACTTGGCGGCTGGCGCCGGCGCGGCCACAGCGACGGCAGCTGCAGCGGCATCGCCGAAGACCTTGGTCCATTCCGGTTCGCCTTCCGGATAGGTCTTGACGTTGGTGTAGCCGAGCGCAACCGCCTTCGCCGCAGCCTGGTCGCTCAACACGCATTGCAGGCCGCCGCAGAAAAAGACCAGCGGGGTGCTCTTGTCAGCCGGCAGCAGCGCTGCCTTCTGCTCGAACTGGCTGTCGGGGACGCTGATCGCCGTGGGGATCGAACCTTTCGCGAACACCCGCGCGGGGCGCGCATCGACCAGGACGACATTGGCCTTCTCGTCGAGCAGCTTTTTCACCTGCGCAGTCGACACCGATACCGTCATTCCCTTTGCCGACCACTCGGGGAAGCCTCCGGGGAAGACCTTGACGTTGGTGTAGCCGAGTTTCTCGGCGCGGTACGCCGACTGGTGGCTCAGCACGCACTTCGGGCCTTCGCAATAGAACAGCAACGCGGTGTTCTTGTCCGCCGGGAGCTTGCTGGCAAGCTTGTCGAACTGACTGTCAGGGATGCTTATCGCACCGGGAATGTGGCCCGGGTCGTAGAGCCGCCCCGGACGGGCATCGACGATCACGACCCCGGCCTTGGGCGGAATCGAGACCAGCTCCTTCATGAAGTCGAAATCGACGAGCTTGGTGTAGTAGTTCGACTGGGCCTGTTCGACGCTGGCCTTGGCCTCGGACGGCGGCGCTACCATCGGGGCCGAGCAGCCCACGAGAGCGGTAACGAGCAGACCGGCAAACAATGTGTGGGTGGTTCTCATCGCGTATTCCTCCGGAAGGGGTTTGAGCGGGGAGCTATTGGTCTTGTCAACTGCAGCTGGCCGGCACTTCGCCGTCCTTGGCGCTGCGCATGATGAAGGCGCGAACGTCGTCCATCAGCTGCGCATCAGGTTCACTGACGAACTTGGCCGCGGCCTTGTTGCTGTCCTTGATGCTCTCGCGGTACTTCTGGCTGATGTAGTGCGAGACCGTGTCCTTGCCCTTGGCGTGTTTGTCTGCCGAGAGGTAGGCGGTCCACTCGGCCTTGGTCCGGCCAACCGGCGGAATCGCCGCACCGGTCTTCTCGGTATGGCAGGCGGTGCAGACCATCCGGTAATAAATGCGGCCCTTCTTCCAGTCGCCCTCGGCGTGGGCGGCCAGCGGTGCGGCGAGCACGCCAAAGAGCACCGCAGCGAGGAGTGGGGTACGTAGTTTCATGTTCTTTCTCCGTCAGGAATGAATCAGTTCAACTTGAGCGGCATGGCAGCGGGGCAAAAGCCCCGCCAGGCCACCCCTGGTTAATGAGCCTGTTCCCAGCCAGTCACCATGGCTTTGAGATGGGCGCCGAGCGTTGCCCCGGCCGTAATCAGATAGAGATGGGAAATCAGGAAGATCAGCATCCCGAAGGCCGCGGCGGTATGGAAGAACGCGACCCAGCCCAGCGACAGATAGGGGCCAAGGCCCCACGCGGCCCAGCTGCTCTGGAACAGGTAAAGCAGGCCGCTGACCAGCGTGGTCGAGCCCACGCCGATGAGCACGACCAGATAGGTCAGGCGCTGCAACGGATTGTGTTTCTGGCGCGGTGTCGGCCGGAACGGATGCGGCTCGCCGCGGAAGATACCGACCGAGTAGTAGCGGGCCACGACACCCATCCGATCAAGCGTCGGGACGTACTGGCGCCACTCGCCGGTCGTGGCGTGCCAGAAGGCGGCGAACGCCCACAAGCCCATCAATGACCACGCGGCAATCGTATGGAAGTCGACTGCGCGCTCGAAACCCAGCAATCCGAAGGCGCCGTGCACCTCGAAGCCGGTGGTCAACAGGCCAATTATCAAGATGGCCTGGGTCCAGTGCCACATGCGCACGAATACCCGGAAGAGATAAACCTTGCTGCTCATAACTTGCTCCATCTGGTCGGCAGGTCAACCCGACCCGCCGGAAGTAAGGGGAAGGTGGCTGCGGACATCAGCGCGCTTTCCGCGCCAGCGCCAGACGCACCAATCCATGGACGACGACACCGAAGAGGGTCAGCGCCGCCAGCCCCCAGCCGATCAGGTCCAGCCAGTGATTGGCGCTGTAGCCGGGCATGTAGATGCCGGGAAGCCCCTTGAGCCGGCTGGTCGCGCTATGGCACTCGACGCAGGCCAGCGCTTTGGCCTTGGGCGCAACCATGTGGGTGATCGGCCAGTACATCTCGGTCGAGACGAAACCGACCTTGCCGGAGAACGGCAGACCGGCGTAGCGCATCCCGAACGTAATGGCCTTTTCCCAGTCGAGGTTCTTCCAGTAGGCGGTGTCGTCAGCGGGCGACGCCGTCTCGGGCCGGACCAGTGTCATGTTGACCGCGTCGTAGGGCTGCTTGCCGCGCATGATCTTGACCGGCCAGATCAGCGACTTGCCGTCATCCGGGCTGCCCGACCAGGCGTTGATCTTGACCACGTTGCTCGGGTCGATCTTGTCGCTGAGGAGCGTGTACTTGACCTCGCCGTTGAACCAGCGGTACTCGGGCACGACGTTCTCGGCCACCACCGCACTGCCTTCCTTGGACTCGTAGATCTTGTGGCCCTTGGCGTCCAGGATGTCGATGTGCTTGCCGTCCTTGTCACGGCGCCCGGCGGTGGACCAGTCCCACTCCATCTTGGTGGCAACGCCGCCGCGGGCGAAGGCCGGGATGTGGCAGGTCTGGCAGGCAACCTTGGTGGCGTGGTTATTGAGCCGCACCTCCTTGTGGGGACCGTTGCCGTGGCACGACTGGCAGGTCGTCGGGTTGCGCGGATCGAGCTTGCCGCGGATCATCCGCCCCTTGTCGTCGCGGGCGGTCGGCGCGTAGCGGCTGCCAGGGACCTGGTGATCCTTGGTCATGTGGCAGGTGGAGCACTTGAAGTCGAGGCCGACGGCGTCCATGTGGACGTCGAGCTCTGCTTCCGGCGCCGCCAGCGAACTGTCCATGTCGCCATGTTTGACGCCGTCGCCGCCGCCGCCGCGGAAGTGGCAGGAACCGCAGGTGTCACGGCTGGTCTTGCCGACCTTCTGGGCTACCTTCCTCAGGTCCACCGGTTTGACCATCTTGCCCGAGCCAGGAGGAAACTCCATCGCCTGGGTGACCACCCCGCCGCCGAGGCCTGGCTGCTTGCGATAGGTGCCGGTAGTGTCATGGCAGACCACGCAGTCGACATTCTCCTGTTTGGTGAAATCGAACTTGTTGTCGACCATGCCGTAGCCAACGTGACAAGTGGCGCAATACGCTTCGTTGGCCGCGATCGAAATGCAGAAATTGTTGACGATGTTCTTCTTGCCGAGCTTCTGTTTGGTGACCGGATTGATGTATTCCCACGTCCAGTGGGTCGTCTTCATCATCTGTTCAGCTGCTTTGCTGTGACACTTCAGACAAGCTTGGGTCAACTCTGGTCCTGACTTAAATTCCTGGTCAAGATCCTTGAACTTGCTGTGATCGGCGGTGGTAGCGAATGCCATGGCGCAAAACAGCGCCATGACCCCCGCCA